>JAKQQT010000671.1 GCA_029564025.1 Armatimonadota bacterium
GGTTGCAGGGACCACCGCACGCGGCGGGCATCAGAATACCCGCAGATCCCTCGCATTCGCTCGGGATGACACGATATACGCCCATTTTCTCGATTTAGTTGGTACAGATGAGCATGTTGTGCCCATCAATCTCTTCCTACAGCCCCAGCGCCTGCGGGCGGTCCGCCAGTGTCAGCGTTGTCTCGCGCGTTTCATTGTCGCGCCATACGGTGAGCTTCACGCTGTCGCCGATGCTCTTCTTGCGAAGTAACCGGTCAAATTCGGCGGCGGATTGAACCGGTTGACCGTCCACCTTGACGATGATGTCGTACCGGCGCAGACGCGCCTTCGCGGCGGGGCTGTCGCGATACGGCGCAACCACAACCACACCCGGCGGGACGCCGTACACATTCACCCAGCTCGCCGGAACGTCGCGGTATTCCATACCCGGCCAGGGAATGCGCACGTGACCGTACTTGTTGATATCGTCCAGCACGGCCTTTGCCGTGTTGATGGGCACCGCGAAACCAATGCCGATGTTTCCGCCGCCCGAGAGGCTGGCGATGGCGGTGTTGATACCGATCAATCGCCCCGTGCTGTCCACCAACGCTCCGCCGGAATTGCCCGGATTGATAGCCGCGTCCGTCTGGATAAGGTTCTCCAGAAGCCCTTGCTGACCCTGGATCGTTCGCCCCAGCGCGCTGACCACACCGGTCGTCACCGTTCGGGTCAAACCGAGGGGATTGCCAAGCGCAACGGTCATCTGGCCGACCTGCAACTGGTCGGAATCTCCCAGCGGCGCGGCCGGCAGGTTGCGGGCGTTAATTCGCACCACGGCCAGATCCGATCGGGGGTCGGTTCCGCGAATGTCGGCGTTGGGATACTCCCTGCCGTTCGGGAGAACCACGGTCACTTTGCCGGCGGTAGCTCCGTCCGGCCCGGTCACCACGTGGCGATTCGTCAGGATAAAACCGTCCTTGCTGACAATCACACCGGAGCCCTGGCCGCGGAACTCCTCGACGGGGTTGAAGAAGTTGCCCGTTTCATAAGCGCCGCGGGTTGTGATCGAAACCACCGTGGGATCGATCTTCTTCGCCACGTTAATGACGGTCTCCTCCGCGGGTAACAGCCTGCCCTGAGCCTGAACGGTGTAGTTGGCCCGCTGGTTCTGGAACGTTTGCACCGCCGCGAGCGCGATTACCGCGCCCAACAGGAAAAAAACGACCTGCTTCGAGAGTTTCACGGCTTTATCCCTCCTGGCCGGACATCTGGCTCTGTTGAACGAAATTCAGTCTCAGGTTGGCGATGTCGTTGCGCAGTTCCTGCAAGTCGGGCGCCGGGATGTGACCGTCCAGTTTTTCCGCGATGAACGCCATCGTGTCGATCGCCACGCGCGCCTGCGTCAGGTCCTTGTCGATTGTTCCCGTGAAGGGGTTCTTCTGAAGACCTAGCCATGACCATACCGTCTTCCTCAGCAGGAACAGAGACGAGAAAAGAAGGTTGTAAACATCCATCTTGACGGAGGGAGCGTCCGATGCCTCCGGCTCGTCGTCAAAATTCAACCCGCCGGTCGGCGTCTCCACCCTCTCGTCGTCGGCGCCGAATCGTGCGCCGTTAGTCGTATCCTTGGACTCGTCCATGTGTATCTCCCATCAGTATTGTCGTGAAAGCCCGCGCATTTCAGGCGGGGATTTGCGTTTTTCCCTTACGTCATCATAATTCCGTATACCAATGCAAGGAGCCAAATGTTACAGATGACCTCTGCCGAATGGAAGTCCCGATCCGACGCCCTGCCCGAGGAAGTCGACGCCGCGTTGAAGGAAAACATCCCGTTCCGCGTGCTGGACGTGCGTACCACACCCGAGTATAAAGCATACCATATTCCGGGTGCCGTACTTGCTCCCATTGATACACTGCCCGAAGTGATCGATGAACTGGACAAGGACGCAACCTGGGTTGTGGTATGCGAGCACGGTGTTCGAAGCAAGGCCGCCCATGCCTTTCTGACGATGCAGGGCTTCCACCACGTCATCAATATGGTCGGCGGTATGTGCCGGTGGTCGGGCGAGGTGGAACGGGGCAGTTAGCCGCCTTCCTGTTTCTTCAACGTCATCCGGCGGTGGGGGATGCCCGCGTCGTCAAACACCGGGCCCTCGGCAACGAATCCCAGTTTCTCGTAGAACGGGATCACCTGCACCTGCGCGTCCAGAATCACCGGTTCGAGCCTCAATTCACGCGCGGCATTGACAGCCACGTCCATGATGCGGCGTCCCAGGCCGGTGCCGCGTGCGCACTGACGAACGGCCACCCTTCCAATTTTGGCGGCTCCATTTTTATTGAACAGGCGCGCGGTCGCCATCGGCACTCCGTCCACGAACAGCAGGAAATGCCAGGCCGTGGCATCGTGTTCGTCGAGTTCCAGTTCCACCGGCACGTTCTGCTCCCGCACGAAAACTTCGGTCCGGATCGCGTAACAGGCTTCAAGCAGACCGGGATCGTCAGGCAACTGCGGTGATCCCCATTCGCCCATGACCGTAAACACGCCCGGAGGTATCTGCCGAACCCGACGCCCGATGACGGCCAGCCTTCCCTGCGCCAGCAGGGTCAGCGCCTCCACATAGGCGGAATGCTCATGCACCAGCACCCGGATGCCGAGTGTCTTGGGCGTGTCGTCCTCCATCACCGCCACGGCCTTCTGAAGGATGATCGGTCCGTGGTCGTATTCCGCGTCCACAAAATGAACAGTGCAACCGGTCACCTTCACACCGTGCGCCAATACCGCCTTGTGGACACGCTCGCCGTACATGCCGCGCCCGCCGAACGAGGGCAACAGCGCGGGATGGACATTCAGTATCCGGTTGGGGTAACGGGCGACGAACTCCGGGCTCAGACGGCGCATGAAGCCTGCCAGCGCCACGGCTTCCACAGCGTAACGTCGAAGCGCGTCCAGCAGTGCCGTTTCGAAGCCCTCGCCAAGTGCGCATGCATCGATGACCTCAGAGGAAACTCCTGCCCGGATTGCCCGGTCGAGCGCACCGTGGCCCGGTGTGGCGCTGATGACCACACATACGCGAAACGGACAACCTGGTTTCGCCGATGCGTCCATCAACGCCTGGGCATTGGTTCCCCTGCCATGACCGGATACAAGGACAGCTACGTTCACGGAACGCTACACTCCTTCGATGACAACGTGATGCGGCCCGGATTCCACAAGGCCGATCCGGATCACGCGCTCCCCCTCTGCTTCGAGCGAACTTGCCACGTGATCGACCTCTCCGGGAGCCACCACCAGAACCATCCCTATGCCCATATTGAACACGCGGTACATCTCGCCGTCCGGCACGTCGCCCTTCTGTTGAATCAGGCGGAATACGGGCGGCACATTCCATGCCGTGCGGTCAATCACCGCGCCGCAATCCTCCGGCAACGAACGCGGCAGGTTCTCAATCAATCCCCCACCCGTAATGTGAGCGATTGCGTGAATGCGCTTTTCCTGAACCAGCGGAAGGACCGGCTTGGTATAGCATCGGTGCGGCCGCAACAACTCGTCGGCCAGGGAACACTCGAAGCCCTCCGGCGTTGATTCCAGCGGCAGGCCGGCTTCGTCCAGCAAAACCCGCCGTGCCAGGGAATAGCCGTTGGTATGAAGCCCGTCCGACGCCAGTCCCAGCAAAACATCACCGGGTTGGACCGCCGAACCGTCCAGCATCCGGCTGTGCTCGACCACGCCCACGATGAAACCCGCGAGGTCGTATTCCCCGACAGCATAAAAGTCCGGCATCTCCGCCGTTTCGCCGCCCAGCAGGGCGCACCCGGCGCGCACACAACCCTCCGCGACGCCGGAGACGACTGAGACAACCGTTTCTTCGTCCAGACGCCCGCAAGCCAGGTAGTCCAGGAAAAACAGAGGCCGCGCGCCCTGGGCCAGGATATCGTTCGCGCAGTGGCACACGATGTCGACGCCCACGGTGTCGTGCCGCCCGGTCATAAAAGCGATCTTGAGCTTGGTGCCGACTCCGTCCGCGCTGGCCACGAGCACCGGATCGGTCATCCCCGGGAAAGCGCCCTCGAACAGGCCGCCGAATGCGCCGATACCGCCGATGACGCCCGGAATACGGGTCCGCTCGACCAGTGCTTTCATGCGCGCCTTCGCGGCGTTTGCCGCGTCTATGTTCACTCCTGAATCTTTGTAAGTAATGGACATGATTGTGTTTGCGGTATCACGAACTAGAACGTGACCACGCGTTCCGACCGGTCGATGAGGTTCCTCAGATCCGCGATCGTTGCGATTTGATAGAGGTCGGACTTGCCGATGCCTCGGCGCTCAAGGCACGTCCCGCACGCCAGTATCTCACCGCCTTCGTGATGAAACGCTCTTGCCTTCTGCAGGACGTCGAACTCGGTGTTCGAGATGCTTTCTATCTCGACACCGGCGCTGAGCAGGAACAGCGACACATTGTCACCGACCGACTGGCTGTATGCCGCCAGCCTGAGCGCGTTGTGTACCGTTTCCGGATCGTTGACAGAGACAACTATCGCTATCGTCATGACTTTTCTATTCGTCCCTATGCCGTCTACGAAATGCGATCTTCCGGACCTTCCTCGATCCGGTCGCCGCTGGCTTCCAGCGAGAACTTGTGCAGGCGCTGGTCTTCGGGTACCGGGATGGGATAGTTACCCGTGAAGCAGGCCCGGCAGTACCGGTCCTCTCCGGCGTCACACGCCTCCAGCAAGCCCTCGGGGCTCAGATAACCCAGCGTGTCCGCGCCGATGTGGCGGCGTATTTCCTCCACGCTTTTCGCGGCGGCGATCAACTCGCGCCGGCTTGCCATATCGATTCCGTAAAAGCACGGGAACCGGACCGGTGGACTGCTGATCCGCACGTGAACCTCCCGCGCTCCCGCGTCGCGCAACAGACGGACGATGCTTCCCGTTGTCGTTCCCCGCACGATGCTGTCGTCCACCATCACGACGCTCTTGCCGGCCAGAACTTCGGGCAACGGCGTCAGTTTCATGCGCACGCCCAGTGTCCGCATGCGCTGATCCGGCTGGATGAACGTCCGGTGAATGTAGCGCGATTTGATGACGCCCTCACCGTAAGGGATACCGGATCCCTCGGCGTATCCGATGGCGGCCGCGATGGCTGTGTCCGGAATTGGAATCACGATGTCGGCACCCGGCGCGGGGTGCTCGCTCGCCAGGAAGCGCCCCATGCGCCGTCGCGCAAGGTGAAGGGTCTGCCCGTACATCACGGAATCCGGCCTTGCCAGGTAAATGAACTCGAAGGAGCAAAGCGAAGGCCGAATCTCCGGCACGGCCTGCCTTCTGCACGGGCCCTTCGCGTCGATCGTGACGATCTCGCCCGGCTGAATGGCGGTTGCATGTGCCGCGCCGACCACGTTCATAGCGCAAGTTTCCGAGGCTACCACCCAGCCCCCGTCGTTCAACTCCGCGACGCACAACGGGCGCACACCGTAGGGATCGCGCACGCCCATCACGCTGTCCTTGCTCAGAATCGTCAGCGCATAGGCTCCGTCCATGCGGGTCATCGAATCGGCAACCGCTTCTTCCAGGTTCGGCTTCCTGCTGTGGGCGATCAGGCGGGCGATGACCTCGCTGTCGTTCGTTCCCCGGAAGTGCACACCTTCCTCCTGCAGTTCGGCGCGCAGTTCCACGGCGTTCAAAAGGTTTCCGTTATGCGCTACCGCCAAAGGTCCATAAGGGGAATCGACTTGAATCGGTTGTGCGTTGCGAAGAACGCTGGAACCGGTGGTCGAGTAGCGGGTGTGGCCGATGGCGGAGTGGCCCCGCATACCGGTCAAGTCCTCCTCGTGGAAAACCTGGTACAAGAGGCCCATCTCCTTGTGCGTGATGATCACGTCGCCGTCGGCTACCGATATTCCGGCCGATTCCTGCCCCCGGTGTTGCAGGGCGAACAATCCGAAGTAGGTCAGTCGGGCGACGTCGCGCCCGGGCGCGTAGATTCCAAAGACGCCGCATTCATCGCGCGGCGCCCATTCTTTTCCGGCTGAGTAGAAGTCCATATACTTCATTCTAATGCCGGAAGGGCCCGCCGAAGGAACCTGAAAGACGCCTTATTGCGTGTAATATGACCAGGTGTACGTCAGGTCCTGCGCCTTTCCCGGTTGGAGCGTAATCGTCCACTTGATCCGGGCCACGCCGTTGAAGTGCGTCCACCAGTACGGCCAGTTATAGTAGTATCCCTGGTTCAGGCTGGACGCGTACTCCCGGTCCTCCAGAACGTTCACCATCTCGGTCTTGCCGTTTTCGTTCGCGTTCGCCACCGAACCGAGCACGTACCGGGTGATTTCCACCGTGATGGGTTCCTTCCGGTAATTGGTCAGTGTCAGTGTTCCGGCCAGGTCCACCCGTCCGTACGAATTGCCCTGCCACTGCACCGCATTCGGCACACGCGCCGTCTCTGTCTCGTTCTTTTTCACCGCGACATCGGTCACCGTCCCGACCGAAAGGTCGGCGTTTCCATTGACCGGGGTGTAGGTCATCATCGACTGGCCCAGAACACCGGACTTGCTCATGATCAGCGCCGGAGCCGTGGTGAACGGGTGCTTGTTTCCGTTTGTCAACCGGGCCTTGTGGTTCACCCGCGGATTGTTCATCAACCGGTTGATCTCGGTTTCCTGCTGGGTGTTGAGCACACCCCTCAGGTCCGGCGGCGGCGCGGCGGGA
>JAKQQT010000691.1 GCA_029564025.1 Armatimonadota bacterium
GATGATATCCTCGTCTTCGAATTCGTGCAGGTCGTCCAGGTTCAAACGCCCGTCGTGAACGCGTTGAGAGAGGTCCAGCACGTACTTCACCTTCGCGCCGGAAAGCCCCGCCCCGCGGAGGGCAACAGGATCGGCGGCCGCAACGGCGCCGGGCGCGATGCCGTCGGAGAACAACGCGGAGAACCGGTTGAAAATGGCCGTGGCGGCCTTGCCGCTGACCTGCTGGCCGATGATCGCATCCACGATGCCGACGAACAGGTTGGGATCGGGTTGCAAGCGGCACGGGCCGGCTGTATCGATGACCTCAGCGAAAGCGGGTTCGACCGTTCGGAGGTGCGATTCCGCTTCTCTCCACGCTTGTGAGCCGTTGGTTTGGGGGTGATCGCCAACCGGAGCGGAGATCGAGACATAGCCGTTGGCGTCGTCCATCCTCATTCCGCCGGCGCTTCGGGATAGGGCAATTCGAACACTTCACCCATCGTTACGTAAGCGTCGCCGATGCCGCCCAGCGCGTCCCAGCCCTCGCCGCGCACCTTGCCGTCGGCGGTAATCAAGTCCTTTCGGACGTGTATGCGCACCACTTCACCTATGACGATGGTGTTGGTGGGTTCCGGTTCGCCCAGTTCCACCAGTTTGTGCAGACGGCACTCCAACTGTATAGGCGACTCGGCGATTCGCTGAGCGTGAACAATCTCCGAAGGAATCGTATGGAAACCGGCGAAGGGAATCTCACTGCGCTCCGGCGGGAAATCGACCGCCGTTTTGTGCACACCCTCGGCCATAACGGAAGAGGCATTGTTGACCACGAACTCGCTGTTGGCCTTGATGTTTCTCAGCGTGTCCTTCTCCTCGCCGTTCCTGCGGCCCAGCGCGAAACAGACCAGTACAGGCTCGCTGGAAACGCCCATGTAATTGCTGTAGGCGCCCGCGTTGACGATGCCGTCCGGTCCCACCGTGGTGATGACCACCACGGGTCTCGGTCCGATCACGGCGCCCATCAGAGGCAGGCGGTCGGGCAGGGCTATTTCCGCGGGTTTGAGCGTTGTGTAGTCTGTTGCTTCGCAGGCTTTCGGCATGGATTTCCTTTCGCGGTTCAGGCAAGCGCTTTCAGCACTTCGCCGGTGACTTCGTAATTGCCAAGGCTCGGCATCAGGTACACGCCGGCAACGCGTTTGCGGCACTGAAACAGCAGGTCCTGCGCCTGGCGGATACCGTAGTCCAGCGCCTTGTCGCCGGCTTCGCGGATATCGCGGCGCACGGACTCCGGTATCTGCATGCCCGGCACCTCGTTGTGCAGGAACTCGGCCTGCCGGCTGGAATGCAACGGCAGTATTCCGAACACGATGGGTACCTTCAGGTCTCGCTGGTCGATGCGGTCCAGCACGTCCCACAGCGCGTCGATGTCCCACAGCGGCTGGGTCATGATGAAATCCGCACCGGCTTCGAGTTTCTTCTCGAAGCGGCCCAGTTCCCAGGAAAGATCTTCGGCGCTCGGATTCAGCGCACACCCGATGGTAAAGCGCGCCGGTTTGCCGATACTGTTTCCGGCGGTGTCAAAGCCTTCGTTCATGCGGCGGATGATGCTGATGAGCCCGATGGAATCCACGTCGTACACGTCGGTGGCGTTCTTGTAATCGCCCATGCGGGTCGGGTCGCCGGTCAGTGCCAGGATATTTCGAACGCCCAGGCCGTGCGCACCGAGAAGGTCGCTTTGAAGGCCCATCAGGTTGCGGTCACGGCACGTAAAGTGCATTATTGTCTCGACGCCGGTCCGCGTCTGAACCAGCGCCGACATGGCGAGACAGCCCATACGCACGCGCGCCATCGGAGAATCGGCCACGTTGATGGCATCGACGCCCAGGTCGCGGAAGAATTCGGCTCCGCGCAGGACTTTGGTCGGATTGAAGCCTTTCGGCGGATCCAACTCCACCGAAACCACGAACTTGCCGGCGTTCAATTTGGCCAGCAGTTCGGTCCGTGCCGGTTCGGGCACCTCCGGCGCGGAAGGGACCGAACGGTCGCCGGTCCACAGAGATTCTCCGGACGGACCGGGCGAGCGCTCGGCGATTCCGTCCGCGGGAAGGCCGGCGTGAACGGCCGCGGCCATCGCCCTGATATGGTCGGGTGTCGTTCCACAGCAACCGCCGATCAGGCGCGCGCCGAGTTGTGCGAATGTGACGGCGTAATCCGCGAGGTATTCCGGAGACGTTTGATAGATCACCCGCCGGTGCGACTGGCGCGGAAAACCGGCGTTCGGCATGGCGGAGAGGCGCGCGGAGGGAGCCACGGCCCGCATCCGTTCCAGCACGCGGCGTAGCGGTTCGGGTCCGACGCCGCAGTTGGCGCCCACCACATCAGCGCCCTCGCTTAACAAAGCCTCGACGACCTGCTCCGGCGTATGGCCGGCGTAGGTCTGCTCATCCTCCAGAAACGCCATTTGCGCGATGACGGGCAAGCCACCGACTTCCTTCGCCGCGCGCACAGCCAGAACGGCTTCATCGAGGTTGTGGAACGTTTCCAGCAGAACCACGTCCACGGCGGCGGCTTGAAGCACGTCAATCTGTTCGCGGAAGGCGTCCTGTGCCTCGCCGGAAGCCAATTTGCCGAAAGGTTCCAGAACGCGGCCTGTCGGACCCACGGAACCCGCGATGAACACCGGCTGACCGAACACTTCCCGTGCTTCCCGCGCGATACGCACCGCGGACTGGTTGATGCGCACGACCTTTTCTTCCAGTCCGTACTCGGCAAGCGCGAAACGGTTGGCGCCGAATGTGTTGGTTTCAATCATCCGTGCGCCGGCGGCGAGGTAGGACTGGTGGACGGCCTGAATCGTGGCCGGGTGCAGGAGGTTCAGTTCCTCCAGACAGTGGTCGGACGAGAAGCCTCTCGCGATGAGCATCGTGCCCATCGCACCATCGGCAACCATGGGCGCCGTGTCGAGTTGTTCAAGGAAATTCACACGTTCATCATAGCAGGGGCGGGTGCCAGGGGGCAGGTGCCAGGTGCCAGGTATCAGGTGTCAGGGATGGGTAGGGGCGATTCACGAATCGCCCATTCCGGTTCCCCTCCTTTTCAAGGAGGGACCAGGGGTGGTTGCCTTGTCGAACACCCTGGATACCAAACCCAGTCCCTCAGTAGAAAGAAGCAGAGCAGAAACAGTTTCGCCTGCTGTCCTGCATTGTCTACATTCTTATTGAGTTGTCGTACTCAATCAATGCGGAGACACCATTGCGCGTTTTATCGATAGGACTGGACAGCCGTGTGGCGGATGCGGATTCAGAAGGCCACGCCGTGCGGTGGGCGCGTGAAATATCGCGCCTGGTGGACGAATACGTGATCATTGTGGAAACGCACGCCCGCACGTCGCCCGTCTCGCTCGCGAACAACGTGATGGTATACCCCGTACCCGCCTCGAAGTGGTCCTTCTCCGTAAAGGGCCGCCTGCTGGCGCGGCGCATCCATAAAGCGCGCCCGTTCGACGTGTGCACTGCGGAGGACCCCATACGCGCCGGCCTCTCCGCCGCGCTGTTTTCACGACGCACCGGCGTGCCGCTGAACATCGAGAACCACTCGCGCCACATCAACAATCCGCACTGGATTCACCAGCGGTTCCACCACCGATATTACAACCGCATCGCGCGATGGGTGGTCCGCCGCGCCGACACCATCCGTATCTACAGCCCGGCCCAGGAACAAGCTCTGCTGGACCTCGGCATCGCGCGGGAACGCATCTGCGCCATCCCCGCGCCCGCGCCGAACCCCTACCCGCCGATGGACCAGGCCGGGGCGCGGGCGAGCCTGGGGCTTCCCCCCACAGGGCGCATCGTGCTGACCGCCGGCCGCATGGTGCCGACCAAGAACATCGACACATTGTTGCGCGCGTTCCATCGACTGCCTGACTTATACACTCGCGAGAACGTGCATCTTGTTCTCGCCGGCGACGGCATCAGCCGATCCGGCTGGGAGGCTTTGAGCCGTCAGTTGGATATGGCAGAACGCGTTTCGTGGCTGGGCCAGGTGCCCGAGTCCGTGATGCCGGCTCTGTACCAGGCGGCGGACGTGTTTATCACTACATCTAAAGACGAAACCGGACCCCGAACCGTGCTGGAAGCCTTTGCCGCCGGATGCCCGGTGATTGCCACTCCGGATGTTGGTGCGGTTCACTTCGGGATATTGCATAACGGGGTCACGGGTTGGGTGGTCAAACCGTGCGATATCGGAGGCTTTTCCGGTGCTATCCGGGAGGCTCTGGATGCACTGCCGGAAGCGCGGGAGAAGGCAAAGGTTGGCCAGTCCAGGCTTGAGCGCTATTCCTATACCGATATCGCCCGCCAGGTTGTTGATCTCTGGCAGAAAACAGCCGCGTGATGGATCCGCGGAGTACCTTTCAGGTGCTTAAGTCCCTGTCGCGTTTTCTTCCGGTTCTGCCTGACGGGGATTACCGGTGGTGCAACCCGGCGCTACCGGTCACTCAACGGCAGATTGGTATCGATAGATAACTGCGAAGGACCGGTTTCGGTGGTCTGAACAGCGGCTGAGACATCAGGTACGGGTTGTGTGAAGCGCCGGGTGTTTACTCGCACTTCGGAAGACTCGTGATGTAATAGCAAGTAACCGGCCCGTGGCGATAAGAAGCGAAGGTCAAGCCTGGCGCCACCCTTTGCCCGTTTGCTCCGCCTCCGGCGAAATCACCAAACTGAAGTGGCGGATTTCACACATGACAGATGAGAACAACCTGCTACCGAATCCCGATGCAATCGCAGGTCGCCTTCTGGATTTCCAGTCGCGACTCCGGGAGCGGCTGTCCTCGGCACTGCTTGCCCAATCCGAGGCTCTCTGCGAAGTTGCCGTGAATCATGCGTCCGACGGGGACACCATCTACCGCATCGATGTCCAGAGCGAGGAACTGCTGTTCGAGTTCTGCGAGGAGTGGGGTGCTGAAGCCCCGTTCACCCTGGTTGCCGAAGGCGTGCCGGGGAATGGCCACAGAACGTTCCCCGCGAACGCCAATCCCGCATCTGCCAGGTTCTTTCTGATCGTGGACCCTATCGACGGCACCCGCGAAATCATGTACGACAAGCGAAGCGCCTGGTCGCTGGCAGGGGTGGCGCCCAACCTCGGCACGGACACCACAATGGCCGACATCGAAATCGCCGTGATGACGGAACTGCCCACCACGAGAAGCCTCTATACCGATGCATTCTGGGCCGTTCGCGGCGCGGGAGCGAAAGGAATTCGCCGGAATCTTGTCACGGGGGCGGTTGTACCCGTCACGCCGAGGCCCAGCCAATCGCCGACCGTAGCCCACGGATTCGCCTCGATTACGAAGTTCTTTCCGGGCACGAAGGTTCCTGCCGCGCAAATGGAGGAAAACCTGTTTTATTCCCTGTTTGGCGATCTGGGCGACACCAATCCGCTGGCATTTGACGATCAGTATATCTCGACGGGCGGTCAGTTGTACGAGTTGCTTGTTGGGCACGACCGCTTTATTGCCGATCTGCGGCCCCTCTTTATCGAGGGCAAGCCGCTGTTGTGTTGCCATCCCTACGATCTCTGCACCGAACTCATCGCCCGGGAAGCCGGGATCATCATTACGAACGAATACGGCGAACCCGTGCGGGCGCCGTTGGACATCCGCGAACCGGTTGCGTGGGTGGGTTATGCCAATCCGGCGATCCACGATGAAATCCGGCCTACGCTGAAGCGCCTGTTGACACCGTATCTGCCCTGATGCTGTGGCGCTATACTTGCCGCGCGGGGCGTGAACGTGCCATGTTGGATACGGCAGTGGAATATTCCACCGGCCTTTTTGTGGTTGCATTTAGAGGAAACAGTTGAGCGCGCCAAGATACCACGCGTTGATCTCCGTTGGTGACAACCTGGCTATAGACGGCCCCGACCTCGGACCCGGACGAGGAGCGGCGTCCCTTTTTTACAAGAACCGGGACTCGGAATGGCCCGAATTCCGTGGCCGCGACCTCGTGACCCGCGATCCCTCGGTACGCCCATTCATGCTGGCTCAGGACAAGGCCACCATCGGTACCACACTGACAAACCAGTTGAAGCGCATTCAGCCGTATGATGAACCCGTGCTCGTCATCGTGACCGTGGGGGGACTGGACTTCCTTGGCGCTTCCGGCTCAAAACCACCTCCCAACATCGCCAAAGACGCCGACGCGCTTTACGAAGGCGTAACGGCCATCTTCGAGGAACTCGGGAGAAGGTTGTCCGACTGGACCGCGTTTGCGACAAACATTCCAGCTGTTGCCTCCACGAAAAAGGCTCAAACCCTCCTTCAGGAGTTCAACGATTGCATGGCCGAGGTTGCGCACGAGCAGTCGGCTTCGCTGATCGATATCTGCGGTCACTTTGAAGACCACGGGCCGAAGTCGGAAGAACCGTGGATTCAAGACGGCCTCGCGCTGACACCGATCGGCGCAAACGAATTGCGGCGGCTCTTCTGGAACGCCCTGACGGCGCTTTGAGGAGAAGTTCGCTCCGCACGAATAACAACACAGGGACCGCCGACCGGCGGTCCCTGTTGATATGGAAGGAATCAACGTGAAAGACAAGGTTCGATGCGGTTTGGTTGGTTGCGGCGTTATCGCAGGCACCCACGCGGAAGCGGTACATCAGAATCCGGACGTGGCGGAACTCGTAGCGTGTTTCGATACCGTGGAGGAACGCGCAAAGGAATTCGCCGGCAAGAACGGCGACATTGCCGCCTACACAACACTTGAGGATATGTTGGCTCACCCGGGCCTGGATGCGATCCTCGTGTGCGTCCCCAGCGGACTGCACGCGCCTATCGTGGTTGCGGCGGCCGACAAAGGTATCCACTCGCTGGTCGAGAAGCCTCTCGATATCAGCAAGGATGGCCTCGACGCCATGGAACGCGCCGCCGGGAAGACCGGTGTCACGATCGCCGGCGTTTTCCAGCGCCGCACGTGGGAGAATGTCATCGCCGCGCGCGAAGCCGTGCAGTCCGGCGCCCTCGGCAAGATGGCGTTGGGAATGGCCGAGATGAAGGCCTTCCGGAGCCAGGCTTATTACGATAACGATGCCTGGCGCGGCACTTGGGCCATCGACGGCGGCGGCGCCCTGATGAATCAGGGTATCCACGCTTTGGATATGCTGATTTTCATGATGGGCCGCGTGACCTCCGTGACCGCCCAGATGGACGCCCGAACCCACAACATCGAGGTGGAAGACACACTGACCGCTCTGCTGAAGTTTGAAAACGGTGCTCTGGGAACGCTGGTCGCCGCCACAAGCATCACACCGGATTACCCGATCAAGCACGATCTGCACGGCGAGAAGGGTTCCATCACCATCATCGAGCGCCAGCCAATCCAGTGGAACGTGCCCGATGTGCCGGAACCGGCTCCGTTTGCCGAGGACATCAATCCTTACCAGATTGGGCATACGCGCCTGTTACGAGACTTCGCCGAAGCCCTGTTGACGGGTCGCGAACCGCTGGTTCCGCTGAAGGAAGCCCGCTACAGCGTGGACCTGATACTGGCGATTTACGAGTCGGCGAGAACGGGCAAGGCGGTGAATCTCGCGTGATGAAAATCGGCGCGGTACAGCGGTTGGTTGTGGCGCTGTATGCGCTTGTGTGGGGCGCCCTTCCGGGCGCCTCCGCGCTTCCGGTCAAGAAGATTCTCAACAACGGACTGACGGTGCTGGTGTCGCCGGAACCCGGTTCGGGACGCGTGGCCGCGGTGCTGATGGTGCGGGCCGGAGATGTAGACGACCCGTCGGAGGTTCCCGGTGCGAACCGTCTTCTTGCCCGGTTGCTGGTCAACAGCGCCGCCCACCGCGGGCCGGACCGTTTCACCGAATTCGCCGTGGACGGTTCCGTGTGGTCCGCCGCCGAAACCGACGTCACCACCTTTTCCGCCGTCACTACGCCCGACCAACTGGATACCGCACTGAGATTATTGAACGTGGTGCTGGAGCCGCCGCCGTGGAATACGGGCGATATGGCACGGGCCGTTCGGCGGGAGGCGGATTCGGACGCCGATGAGCAACCGACGGATTACGAACACGATCTGGCGGTGCTGGAATCGCGGCTCGGAAATGCGGTGTCCGCGATGATGTCCTCTTCGCGAGGACCGAGCCCAGATGAGTTGCGCCGATTGCACGCTCGGCTGTACACGGCGAATCGCATGACGCTGGCGGTGGTCGGTGACGTGACATCGGCCGAGGTGTTCGCAGGGGCGGGCAGGGCTTTCCGAAAAATCGAACCGGATTATAACAAGGAAGGTAAACGCGACCGGTTCGCCGCGCGCCAGCCGAAGATGGAGCCGACCGGCACATACGCGTTTTCCGGATACAAGGCGCCTCCGGTAACCGATCCCGATGCGCCCGCTGTTGAGGTTCTTGCCGCCGCGGCGGGCACCGGAAAGACCGGTTTCCTGTTCCGATACCTTCGCGAAACGGACGGCGCGGGCTATGAGAGCGGAGCGGTGTACCCGAAGCGACTGGGACCGTCTGTGGCCGCCTTGTTCGCCCGTTCTCCAAACGATGCTCGAGTTATGAGGGACCGGCTGTCCGCCTTGTGGAAGCAGACCATCGACGGATCACCGGAGGACCTGCGACGGGCGCGGCTCAGGGCCGTACATAACCACCAGGCTCAGCGCCAGACGATGCGTGATCGGGCTTACTGGCTGGCATTCCGGGAAACGGCGGGAGTAGGTGCCGAGGACGAATGGACAACTCGTCTCGCGGCGGTAACGGACGAGCAGTTGAAAGCGTGCGCCAACCGCTGGTTTTCGGGCGCTCCGGCGGTTGTTCCGTAAAAGGCCGGGTTTGTCCCTCATCCCGAGCGGCGACTAGCATTTGAGTGAATCCAGCGCGCACGACCGGCCTTGGAGATGTGCGCGTACGTTTAGAAAGTATACCCGGCAAAATGGCATACCTCATTGGTCTCGATATCGGCACGTCGGGAGTGAAGGGCGTGTTGCTTGGCGAGGACGGAACCGTTTCGGCTTCGTCTGTCCGCGAGTATCCGCTGGCGACGCCCCAGCCCGGTTGGGCGGAACAGAACCCGGAAGACTGGTGGCGGGGAACCGTTGAGGTCCTTCGCGAACTTACCGCCGCCGCAAAAGGGGAGACGGTTGCCGGTCTGGGTCTGACCGGCCAGATGCACGGCGCCACTTTCCTGGACGAGCGAGGCGAGGTCATCCGCCCGGCGATTCTGTGGTGCGACCAACGCACAGAGGCCGAATGCGCGGAAATCACGTCAGCCGTTGGTTCCGATAACCTTCAACGTATCACGGCGAATCCTGCGCTGACCGGTTTCCAGGCACCGAAGATTGTGTGGCTGAGGAACCACGAACCTGGTAACTACGACCGCGTGGCGCACGTACTTCTGCCCAAGGATTACGTGAGGTACAGGCTGACGGGTGCGATGTATTCGGATGTCAGCGACGCCTCGGGAACGACGCTGTTCGATGTGCCGAACCGCAAGTGGTCCTCGGAGGTTCTGTCCGCACTGAAGATTCCCGCCGGTTGGCTCCCGCCTGCGGAAGAGGGAACCGCGCGGACTGGAACCGTGAGCCCGGAATGCGAGGAGTTGACAGGATTGAAGACCGGCACGCCGGTTGCGGCCGGCGGCGGCGATCAGGCCGCGGGAGCGGTTGGTGCGGGGATTGTTCGGGAGGGCGTCGTTTCGTCCACGGTCGGCACTTCCGGCGTTGTTTTCGCCTATGCCAACGAGCCGTGGGTCGATCCGGAAGGCCGTATCCACACGTTTTGTCACGCCGTTCCCGGCGCGTGGCACGTGATGGGCGTGATGCTGAGCGCCGGCGGTTCGCTCCGCTGGTTCCGCGACACGTTCGGATATCAGGGCTACGATGAGATAAACCGCGAGGCCGCGAGCGTTCCCGCCGGTTCCGACGGCCTGGTTTTCCTGCCGTATCTTTCGGGCGAGCGCACGCCGCACAAGGACCCGAACGCGCGCGGTGTCTTTTTCGGGCTCAGCCTCAGCCACACACGGGCGCACATGGCCCGTGCCGTGATGGAGGGTGTGGCATACAGTTTGAACGACGCGTTTCGAATCTTTCGCGAACTGAATGTACCTTTGCAGGAAGTACGGGCGCTTGGTGGAGGGGCCAGGTCGCCCGTCTGGTTGCAGATACAGGCCGATGTGACGGGATTGCCGCATCACCGGCTGAACGTGGACGAAGGTCCGGCGTACGGGGCGGCGATCCTGGCCGGTGTGATGGCCGGGACGTTCCAGTCGGTTCCGGAGGCAACGGACCGGTTCATACGCCGAACGGATTCCGTGGAGCCCAATCCGGCCAGAGCAGACCGATATGCGGAAGCCGTTTCCCTGTACCGTTCACTGTACCGAAGCCTTGCACGGGAGTTTCCGAAAACCCACCGGTTGATCGACACGAATAAAGGATAAGCACGTATGAAACTGTTTGTAGATACCGCCAGCGTCGCCGAAATCCGCGAAGCGCATTCCTGGGGAGTCATCGACGGGGTGACCACCAATCCCAGCCTGGTCGCGAAGGAAGGCGTGGACTTCAAAACGCGCATCCTCGAAATATGTGATATCGTGGACGGGCCGATCAGCGCGGAAACCGTTCAGTTGCGCGCTGAAGAAATGGTTCCGGAGGCCCGCGAGATTGCCGCCTGGCACCCGAACGTTCACGTCAAGATACCGATGACCCGCGAAGGCATGAAAGCGTTGAAGGTTCTGAGCGCCGAGGGTATCAAGACGAACGTCACGCTTGTTTTCTCGCTGAACCAGGCTCTGCTGGCCGCAAAGAACGGGGCGACTTTCGTCAGTGTGTTCCTCGGCCGCGTGGACGATATCGGCGGCGACGGGATGGCGGTTGTTCGCCAGTGTGTGGACGTGTTCGAGAACTACGGTTTCGACAGCCAGGTTCTGGCCGCCAGCATCCGGCACCCACTGCACGTTGTGCAGGCCGCCGAGGCCGGAGCGCACATCTCCACAGTACCTTACAAGGTTATAAAGCAGATGTTCGAGCACCCGTTGACCGACATCGGCCTGGAGCGGTTCCTGGCGGACTGGGAAAAAGCCATGGCCGAGTTGAAGGTAGCCAAGGCATGAATCCCGGATTGGTGGTTGGAATCGATATCGGCGGAACCAAGATTGCCGTCGGTGTGGCGGACATGGAAGGCCGGCTTCTCAAGACGCACCGGTGCAAGTCGCACGAGGAGCGCGGGCCGGACCCGATGGTGGCAGACGCCGTGTCGATGGTTAAGAAAGCGTTGGAAGAGGTCGGAGGGCCCAAAGCCCGCCCGCTGTTCGCCGGAATTGCCTGTCCGGGTCCGCTCGATCAGAAAAAGGGAATCGTTCTTTCGACCCCCAATATGACGAACTGGGAAAATTATCCGGTGGTGGCCAGGGTGGAGGAAGCGCTTGGCATAGAAGCCAGATTGGAGAATGATGCCAACGCGGCCGGCCTGGGCGAAGCGCTGTACGGCGCCGGATCGGGTAAGGAGTTTGTGGCGTATTTCACGGTCAGCACGGGCGTGGGCGGCGGTTTCGTGGAAAACGGGAAGGTTCTGCACGGAGCACAGGGCAATGCCGCGGAATTCGGGCACACGGTTGTCGTTCCCGTGGGCGGTGATATCTGCGGTTGCGGCGGCGCCGGGCACGTGGAATCCTACGCCAGCGGCACGGCCATCCAACGGCGGGCCCGCGAGCGTCTGCGCAAGGGCGCACAATCCCTGGTTCGTGACCTGGTCGATGTGGACGAAGTAACAACCAGGGAGCTTGCCATCGCCGCAAGGAAACGCGATCCGTTCGCTCTGTCGTGTTTCGAGGAAGCCGGCTTTTTCCTGGGGCTCGGTATTGTCAACGTGATCCAGATGTTCAATCCAAACATCGTGATTCTGGGCGGCGGCGTTACGAATGTGGGAAGCCTGCTTTTCAAGCCCGTTCAGCGGACGGTTAACGAACGGGTGATGAAGGACTACCAGGGTTCGTTTACCATCGAAAAAGCGAAACTGGGCGACCATGTCGGTGTGCGCGGCGCCATCGGCGTGGCGTTGAATGCCCTGGCCGGGAAAGGGAAACGCCAATGAGCCGTGACCTGCCGTTGAGGATATCCATTACGCGGGAACCGGACAGCGCCGGATTGCCCCTTCCCGTTTATGCAACCGGGGATTCGGCGGGCATGGACCTTTTCGCGGCCTGTGAAGAAAATGTGGTGTTGCACCCCGGCGACCGTACGCTTGTCACCACCGGTTTGCGTATTGCGATTCCCTCTGGTTACGAGGGTCAGATCCGGCCTCGCAGTGGCCTTGCTCTGAAACACGGCATTGCGTGTCTGAACAGCCCGGGAACAATCGACGCGGATTATCGGGGCATCGTACGCGTGATTCTGGCAAACCTCGGTCACGAACCGTACGTCATACATAGAGGTGACCGGATTGCGCAACTGGTGATTGCGCCGGTAACGCGCGTCGAATGGCAGGAAATGGACGAACTGCCCGCCACGGAGCGGGGTGACGGTGGATTTGGGCATACAGGATGAAACTCTCTCGGTATGCGCCTCGTAAAGTTAATTGTGCAGAGTTTTTCCGCGACACGTCGCGGTCGTCAACAGGAGGAAACATGAAATCAGGAATCGCGTCGGCCCTGACAGCCGTCGTTGTGTGCGTCGCGCCGTTGAGCGCCCAGACTACCGCGCCCCCTGCGGAACAGGGGCTGACACCTCCCGGCGCCGGTGTTTACAAATTGACCGTGAACGTCAAGCCGATGGACGTCTTCGCCTATAAAACAACGTCCACTATCGACGGCGCCGTGACGATGCCGGGAAGCACTCAGTCGATGCCGGTGAACGTGACGATGTCGTTCATCAACAAGACGATTATCGACAAGGTCAATCCGGATGGCAACTATGCCGTGCGCTACAAGGTCGGCGCCATGAAGATGACGATGAACGGGGTGGACTTCCCCGTGCCCAAGGAAACCGGAACCATGGAGCTGAAAGCCACCATGAGCAAGGAGGGCAAGGTATCCAACGTTCAGGGGCTTGAGGCCCTCGCCGGCAATGGCGGCATGATGAGCGTTGATCCGGCGACAACCGTCAACTCGATGATCCGAAACAACGTCATCTTCCCGCCCGAGGGAGCCAAGGTCGGCGATGTTTGGACCACCGAGGTTCCGATGCCCTATGACGCGTCCGGCAAGTCGGTCATCAAGCAGACAAATACGCTGACCGAAGTCTCCACCGCCAACGGCAAGACGATTGCCACGGTGCTTTCCACAATGGAAGGGCCGCTGACAATCAACCTGACCCAGCCGATGCCGATGTCCATGACCGGAACGATCAAGGGAACGACGACGAACCGGATCAACCTCGGAACGGGTCAGATCTCCGATTCCAACGGAAACGTGGACATGCAGATGAAAATGCAGATGCCGAATCCGGCGGGCAACGGAGAACAGATGAACATGGATATGAGCATGAACGTCGCGACGAAGATGACCCCCGTGGCGGCGAACACGCCGATGGAAGTCGCCAAACCGGCGCCGGCAAAGCCCGCCCCGGCGAAACCGGCTCCCAAGAAGCCGGTGAGCACCAAGAAATAGCAATCGCGGAACGAGCGATTCGTGGAAGAAAGCAACAAGGGCCGGGGAGATTTCCCCGGCCCTTGTTCATTGGTATTACTTAGGGTTCGCGCAACGTTGTTCAGGCGTCAATCCGCGTTCGTGCCAACGTATCCGAACGGGGCTTGCGAACAGAACTCGCGCGTGAGCCGTTAGACGGTCTTGCGCGGGCGTCCGCGCGGGCGAACCGGCTTGTTTGCGGCGGCCGCGGCATCTTTTTCCGCTTCCCGCTGAATGGCGGCCAGTTCGTTTTCGATTTGTTCCTGCGTGCGGCCGATGCCCGCAAGCATTTTCGAGAGAGACGCTTCTGACGTCTTCATCCGGACGTACGCTCCGCGGATTTCGCGGTGAAGTCTGGAGACTTCCTTTCGATCCAATCTCGGCTTCTCAGCTTCCTGCGCCAGCGCATCGGCCAGCTTCTTCAACTGCTGAGGAGTAAACGACTTCGCAAGTTCCTTCGCATGCGTCGTCATCGCTTTTGTACGAGCCATCCGGCACCTCCATATCAGGATTCCGTCGTCATTGACGGTCCGATACCATGATGCAATACCTTGCCAGTAAAGGCAACTGAAACCTGAAAGAAAATCACATATTTCTCAAAATCCAAGTCATTTCCACCTGCAGGTAAGAACCGGGTGCAATGACAATCGGTGTCACTAAGCGTTACCTTCATTTCCCCCGTTAGAAGGAAGGATTTATCGCACATCACGTAAATCCGCACCAGAAGATACTTCCCTCCGGCGAAAACCTGTATTTGACAACCGGGCTTGACTGCCGGACAGACCACGCTTGGACAAGCGTGATTGAACGATGATATTGGAGGGTGGAACACCGGAAAAACGCTAGAACTGTTCCGTCTCCAGATCATAGTTTGCGAACGGATTCACCATCTCCAGCACGCGATCGCCGCTCGCATATACGCCGTCCCAGTCAATGATGTATTCCCTCACACCGTCCTTCATGAGGCGTCTGATCGCCCGGGCGCGTCCCCAGGCCCGCGTATTGACGGGAGCGTTCGTCACAGCCTTCCGGACCTTCTCGTTTGGAATCACTTTCCGCGCGTATCCATCTCTTTCCAGATCGTGGAAAAGACCCGTTTCGCTATTGATGTCGTGGTATGCCATATCGAGGCTGTGCAGAGCGTCGTCCCGCCACGAGGTGCCCTGATCTTCGATGTAGAGTTCCATCATGTTTCGTTTGGCTACCCAGTCCAAACGATCACCCAGCGATTGCGGATCGTGTTCCAGCGCGTTCAGGGTTGCTTCCCATTCACGGAGAATCCAGTCGGTGTCGGGATCACGGTTTTGAAAAAGGTCCCTGGCCCTTGCAAGGTAGATTCTCTGCAGATCGACGGAACCGATGGAGCCGCCCGCCGCCCGTTCCACCGGCCATTTCCACGTTGGATCTCGGGATACCGACTTCAGCGATTGCAGGGGATCGCCGAGCATCACTTCGTCCGGAACGGCCGCTACCTCAAGAAGGTCCAGTACGAGCATCGTCGTGCCGATTTTCAGCGCCGTGGCGTATTCATTCATATTCGCCTCTCCGAAGAGAAGATGCAGTCGCTGATACTCGCCGTAATCAAAGAACGAGTCGTGCTTGGGATTGATGATGGCGCGGTTGAAGCGTACGCGTCCCGAGACCGCACGGACAATGTGGTCCGCCCGTTGTGACAACTGGAAATCAACACTGTTGTCCAGTTCCACGCCGTAGAAGTTGTCTACCCACACGTAATCAACCGGGTATTCGCCGAGTTGCATTACGTTTCTCTTTAAGTCGCGGCGGTTAAGGCGGTGACCTGCCACGCGTCCAGCGCCGGCGAATATCTGGCGCGTGACGAGGAACGGCAACAGCAACTGCAGGGATCTGCGAAAAAACGCATCATCGGCGGCGAAAAGATAGTTCTCGTGACAGCCGAACGTGTGGCCGCCGAAATGGTCGACGCTGTTGTTGTGGAACGAAACGGAATCGGCCAGGCCCATATCATTCAGGATCCGTTGAAGAATGAGCCGGCCCGCGCGTTCATGGGCGACCAGGTCGAACACGCTACGGCATTCCGGGGTGGCGTATTCCTCGTGACTGCCGACTTCATCAACATACAGGCGCCCACCGTTCAGCAGGAAACCACCGGAATAAGCCGGCTCGAAAGCCGAACTGCGGTCGTGGATATCAATCAGACCCAGGCGCAGATTCTGAAACGCGTAGTCCTTGACCGCTTCCACGATTGCTTCCGGCTGTCCGAGGCTTTCATCGCGCACGAAACAGCCGTACTCGGTTTCGATTCCGGCGATACGCCCCGGAAACGGTTTTCGTTGCCGTTGGGTTGTTGGAGCATTGGGCCACATGGTATTCCAGCCTGTTCCAAATGCGTCAAGCCCGGCGTTGTGGGCCGGGCTTGCGCAATTCCGAAGGTGTAACTGTCTTCACAGCCCCATGATGTTATACCCGTTGTCCACGTGCAATGTTTCCCCGGTGACAGCCCGGCTGAGGTCGCTGGCCAGGAATAGCGCCACGTCGGCGACATCACTCTGATTGACATTCCGCCGCAACGGGGCCTTGGCGGCGACAGCCTGCAGGACGACGTCAAAGTCCGAGATGCCGCGCGCCGCGAGAGTCTTCACGGGTCCGGCGCTGAGGGCGTTCACCCGGATATTCTTCGGGCCGAGATCGTTGGCCAGGTACCGCACCGATGCCTCCAAAGCGGCCTTCGCCACGCCCATCACGTTGTAGTTCTGGACAACCCTCTCGGCGCCCAGATACGTCAACGTCTGGATACTGCCGCCGTTGGTCATCAACGGAGCGGCCAGGCGCGCAGCCTCGACCAGCGAGTAGACGCTGATGTTCTGAGCCATCGCGAAACCGTCGCGGGAGGTATCGGAGTAGGAGCCCGCCAGTTCCTCGCGTTTGGCGTGCGCAATCGCGTGAACCAGAATATCGAGCGTTCCAAACTCCTGCCCGATGCGCCGGAAGGCGGATTCCATCTGATCGGAATCGGTGACGTCGCACGGTGTCATCGTGGCGTTTATCTTGTCCGCCAGTTCGCGGACCACGTTTTCCTCGCGCTCACCCTGGTAAGTCAAGGCTACGCGGGCGCCCTGCCCGGCGAAACGTTCGGCGATTTCCCAGGCGATGGACCACTTGTTGCGCGCGCCCATCACCAGCGCGTTCCTGCCCTCCAGTAAACCGGCCATGTGAATCTCCTTTCGTGCTGTTTCACTTATTATGGCGCACCGGAGGAGACTCAATGGGGCAGAGAGAGTGCAATCTCGTCTTCCGTGAGGAACCTGAATCCGACTTCACCCAATGTGTTTCGCTCCAGCACAGCGGCTTCCGTTGTCAGTTGGGCGCGATCGTCTTCCATTTCCCCCCACGGCGATACGGCCGGATTTGCACTGGTTTCCTCTTCTTCAGAATCCGGATCGACTCCCGACAGGGCGAGTTTTCGACCCAGGGCCCAGGCTTCCAGGGATGCGCGCAAGGCTTCCTGCAGGGGCACGTCCGGTGAAAGCGCGGTCAGGACGTCCCGCATCGCCTCTTCCGCCGGTGTGGTTCCGGCGGCAACGGCGAATGAGGACGAATAGGCGAAGTTCCCGTCGAAGTTAAGCGTGGCGAAGCGGTCGTGTTCCGGCGCGGATCCGGCTTCGGCAAACACGCCCCGAAAAACGAGCGGGGCGGACCAGGCGTCGCCGAAGGCTTTCTTCAAAGCGGGACTGATGGCGAAGCTGACCAGGCGGTTCACGGTGACGTCGTCGGGACTGCGGGCAAAACCCTCTTGATGGGCGAAGTCGAGCGCGGCAATGCGCACAGCCTCCACGTCGGACGGGGCTCCGATGGCCGACATGGCGATGCGGTCGTATATCTCGAATGTCTTGCTCTGTGTGCCGCGCAACGTGACAAGAAGCAAGCCGCCGGAATAGCGGATTCCGATGACCGGGCTTCCGCTCCTCAGCCGCTCTTCCACGAATTCCATCCGGTTGCGGACCGATTCGTTCCAGTCGTAGGGTGTCATCATGACGTCGGTTTACTCCTTGCCCCGAACCTGGCGGATGGCTGTGTTCAGTTGCTCATCGGTGATCTTCACAATTCCGGACGGTCCCACTGCCATCGCGCTCGGCAAAACCTTGTCGTACCCGCCCGTTGCGGAATCCAGGTCGGCGGCAATATCCAGCATTTCGAGGCACTCGCGCAGTGCGGCTTTGAGAGGCATCTTGTGGAACGGGCCTTTCGTCCGGGTGACATACTCGAAGACGCCGCGGATTGGTGCGCTTCCCGAGCCTGCCGCGCCGTGTTCCGCCTGCTCAAACCGCGCGCCCATACCGTCGTAAAAGTAAATGCGTCCCTCGTCTGCAACCGTGTCCCACGCCGAAAGGACCGGCAGGAACGCGCCGAAACCGGACATCGCGTTCGGCAGGTTGTTTGCAATCATCCGCCCGATTTCCTGCAGTTTGCCTTCCAGGCTCATTTCCTGAAGTTGCGTGCGCCGGTAGTACTTGAAGGCGTGCTGGAGGTAGCGGACGATATTGAGCGCCGTCGCGTAGGAGCCGGACACGGCGAGCAGGGTGTGTTCGTCCAGTGCCAGGATCTTCTCGGCGCGGTCGTACATAACCGCCGTGCCGCCGGTGGCGCGCCGGTCGCCGACGTTCAGCACGCCGCCGTTGTACTTGACCGCGATGACAGTGGTGCCGTGTACCTCAGCCACGGGCGCCGGTCCCGATGCGCCCATCGGGCGCGTGATCGGGTGGTCCGCACGCTGTAGAAGCGCGAAAAAGTCCCCTCGCGCGGGGTGATTTACGGTCGTTTCGGTATTCACTGGTCTCTTTCGTTTCTGTTGTGTTTCTTATTCGCCGCTTCGCTGACGGTAGCGCTTTGCCTGCTCGGGATCCACGCGCTTCATGCGTTCCAGAAGGCGCTTGCTGTCCGGACGCGACACGTCCGGCCGGCGCGGGCCGTCGTCTCCGATTTTGCGTTCGGGTTCCGGCGACAGCGGCGCTCGCGGACGTTCTTCCATCTGAAGTGCCATGCCATACCTCCTGACAATACCGATTCGACAGAACCGGTTCATTGTGTTTTCACGATATCGCCGACAGGGAACGAAGGGCCTCGTTCAGCGACGAGGCGTTTCGAACTTTCACCGCGGCGGCTTCGGCATCCGCTTCGTTCGGCATGCCGAGGTCGAGATAGGAGCGGGATCCGTCGGCGCCGAGCCATACACCGCCCCAGGACAATGCGGCGATCTCCGCGCCGAACCGGTCAACCAGCGCTCCGCGAACGGCCGCGCGGGTGTCGGTCGGCGGTTCTGCCATCGCACGGACGATGTCGGCTTCACTGACCAAACTCCGGGCGGTTCCCTCCTGTTCCAGCGCGCGAAACAAACCCGTTTCCGGATTGACGTCCGAATACGCCAGGTCCAGGCTTCGCAGGAAAGGATGATCCCATTCGAGGCCTTCCACTTCGCGATAGATCTCGATCAGTTGGCGCTTCGCGGCCCAGTCCACGCTTGGTACCATCGAATCCCAGTACTGCTCCAGGCCGTTCA
>JAKQQT010000701.1 GCA_029564025.1 Armatimonadota bacterium
GCAATCAGAGCGTTCGCTGCATCCGCGGCCGGCAGGCTGGCGAGGTCGACCGGCGTTATGCCGTTGCCCATAAGCATGGTCCCGGAAGCCCAGACGTCGAACACATTGTTCATCGGGTGTTGGACAACGACGAAGTACTGACCGGAGGCCAGGTTTGCGGTATCCCCGGGCGCAATCCTGTACTCGAACCCGCCATCGGGCCTGAGGAGGACCGGTTGCTGGAGCCTGGAGTAGTTCTTACCAAAGATCCAGATGCAGACGTTGGACGGGTTGCCCGTTGCGGTCCCGGAAATCGTCAGGGCGTCGCCCTTTGCCAGGGTGGCGCCGCTCGCGGTCGCGGTGACGAACCCGGATCGGAGGTTGATGGAGGTCGTGGCGTACCTGGCGTTGGAGAGGTCGGCCTTGTTCACGGGGGCCGAGACGGCGTAGATTGTGTAGCCGCCGGCATCAAGGTATTTCCCGCTCTCTGCCAATTTGGCGGTGTTCCACCTGAAGGACCAGGTGTCGTCAGCATTAACACCTGCAATGTTGAAGGACGCAGGATTTAGAGTTTCTACCCTCTCCAGCGTGGTCAGGGTGACGCCGTTGGCTGCGAGGTTCGGGCCGGTCATGAAGAGATAGACCCTGTTACTCTCGGTGTTGGTACCGGAGAGAGTGATCTCCTCGCCGATGTAGTAGGTACCGGTGCCGGATGCGGTGATGGTGACAGCACCCTTCTCGACCTGTACCCTCGCCTCATCGTAGATCCCCGGGGCAAACGGATCCTCGACGCGGATCGTGAACCGCCATTCACCGGTGTTCTGGTTGGTGTTGAACTGGACAGTCGCGGTACCGTCAATGTTGGTCCTGACAGTCCTGTTCGTGTCATCACCGGTAGCATAGTTAACCGCGGTCTGGCCGGGCGCGATAACCGGGTACGCCCCGGGGGCAACGCCGCTGATCGCTTTGACGTAGAGCCGATAGTCCATCCTTGACTCCCCGCTGATGGTCACGGCAAAGCTGTTCCCGCGGATGACACTATCCTTGTTGACCGATATCCCGAGCATCCGCGTGACGACCTCGAAGGTCACGAAATTGGAGTCAAAGCCTTTGCCGAAGAAATCGGCACTCCGGGCCCACTTCGCCCGGGCGGTGTAGGTTCCGGCACCCGCATTCGCCAGGCTGACGCCGCCCAGGTACTGGGTCTGTCCATTGGCATTAAACGCCAGGGCAATGCCATCGTAGGTTGTCACAACACCGCCGCCGGGCAGGGTGATCTCCACATTTGCCGCGGCGCCCGTATCCACGTTGCTGTAAAACTTGAAGTTCAGCATCGTATCCCGGGTAACGGATTTGCCGTTTACGGAATCTTTCAGGGACGAATTCAGGACAACGTCCAGCGTCGTTTCGGGGTTCTGTACGATGACATAAGCCGCCGTGGGATTCATCGAGCCTATTGCATAGTAAGCTCCCGTCGGTATGCCTCTGACCAGTTCGCTGACAATGCCACCAGTAACTGCGATGCTCTTATCGATCGGGCTATTGCCGACCACGCCGGTATAGTGAACCAGCTGGGTAGTACCGGCAAAGTCACCCGCGAGGGCAAGGTTCTCTTCACCCACAAAGACATTGGCGCCGTTAGTGCTGATCGTCCTCGCCGCCGCGGCCGGTGTAACGATCAACGCGGCCAGGAGGGCCACGGCGATAACCGTCGAGAGTTCCGTTCGATCTCGAATCATGATACAATCTCCATAATGCATTACTGGAGGAGGCCGGATCTACGCAGGGTATCGCCTGCGGGTGGTTTGAACGGAAGAACGCTAAACCGGCTGGAGCCTGCCCTCCTGTGCGCAGATTTCTATCTCGTGTGGGCCGACATAAACATGCCGTTATTTACCGACTATGGATATCAACGATCGATATAATGCCGGAATATGCAGAAGCCCGATCGGCTGCTACCGCCAGGAGAAGTGCCGTGAAGAAAGATCACAGCGGCGCACCGGTAACCCCCGACATGCCGTAGATCCACTACGACTCACGGCGGTGCAAGCCCGCTTTGACGGTGCGGGA
>JAKQQT010000709.1 GCA_029564025.1 Armatimonadota bacterium
AAGAGCGCGGCGGGTACGTGCGCGATATCCGGGTGGAGGACAGCCGGGTTAATAAAATCCGGATATTCACAAAACTCAGTTATAACCAGAATTACGAAGCCGCGCCGGAGATGCCGTATCTTGGAGAGATATCGTTTGCCAATCTCGACATGCGGCAAGGCGATCCCCGTCCCAACCAGGCCGGTAGGCCCGCGATTTTGATCGACGGCTATGAGGGGCATTCCGGCAGGATCGGCCCCCTTCTGTTCCGAAACATCCGGCTGCCCCCCAACGCGTCGGTTTCGTTGCGTTCCTGCCGGGAGGTTACGTTTGAGGATGTGACGACAGAAGACGGCGGCACGCCGGTTTTCAAAGTGGAGGCGTGCGAGGCGGTACAGTATCGGCAAGTGGCCGGGGTTGCGAAGGGAACGCGTGGTTTGCGCTGAGCCACAGAGGCGCGGGCGTTCCTGCCCGGATGCGGTTCCGCGTTGCGGAAGAGTGCAAAGGCACAGCTTATTCCTTTGGCTTGAAGCCACATCTGAACGGACGGTTCGGGGAACCGTCCCTACCGGAGGATCACAAAGAACGGGCAAAACAACATGTTCAGGCAGGGTCATTTCCCCGACCGCCTGCGGGGCCAAAGGAATAAGCCCTGGACCGCAAAGAAAGATTCAGAAGAAAAAACTGTATACGCATGTTCCGCATGTGTTATTTTCCTAACGGGTTAGAGCTTCAGAATTAGTGCTTTCCGGGTGAGGAGGGAACGCAGGGTAGTCACTGTGTTGTGCTACGGAGGGTAATGCGATGAAGACAGGGACGTGTGTGGCGACGGTTGTCTTGTCGATCATGGCGGTGATGGCGGACGAAAAGGAGTGGACCCCATTCGAAGCCACCGGCACGGTGTTTCAGGCTGGAGGGAACTGGTTGCCCGAGGGCGTGCCGGGGGCGGAGGACACCGCGCGTTTCACGACCGCGGGAAGCTATCCGGTGGTGTTCACCGGGAGTGCCGTGAACACCAACGTCATCGCCGGCTCCTCCGACGGCACCGAGGCGATCTTTGACCTGGCAGGCAACAGTTGGCAGATCGGGATACTTTCCTTCCAAAACAGCGCCGTCGCGCGTTTCAACGGCGGCGCGCTACAGGTCGGAGCGCAGGTCACCACGCTGGGAACCGGGCGGCGATTGATTCTGGAGGGTGGCGCGGCCTCTTTCTTGGGCGGCTTATCGATTGCGAGCGGCGGGGCGCTGGATATCCGCGGCGGTGAGCATGCGTGCGCCGGACTGAGCCTGATCAATCCGTGTGAGGAGGGGTTCTCCCTGCGGATGACGGCCGGTTCGTTCGTGATGGACTCGGCGGCGACGCTGAATCTGAATCTCCATTCGCGCCTGATTTTGCAGGGCGGTTTTTTCATGACGTCAAGCTCTCGGAATGACGTGTACGGCGACACGGTTATCGAGGTTCAGTCGAACGCCACGTTCGTTTCCCAAGCGTCGTTTATCTTTGCGCGGACCTCACGCAACACCGCCGCACTGAACATCCTGGGAGGAACGGTGACCAATCAGCAGGGGATGGTGTTTACGGCACCCACCTCCGGCGGCAGAATCTGTTCCACCGGCATCGTCAATCTGGTCGACGGGCTGTACGTCGTTCCGACGGGAAAGTCTCTCTACATCGGCAGCACCGGCTCCTATCACGGCACCAATTGTCTCGCCGTCCTGCG
>JAKQQT010000045.1 GCA_029564025.1 Armatimonadota bacterium
TGTCCGCCGATCTCGATGGGGTTGGTGTAGCGGAAGGCATCCTTCAGCTCCTTCGATTTCAGGATGTTGGTGAAGACCTTATAGGTGATCGCCATCGCATTCGGCAGAAGGCCGGTTGCCGCCCTCATGGCCTCTTTCGCCGTCTCCACGTCCGCATGGGGCGTACAGCTCGCGGCCGTGCTCCACTCCGTAGTGACGTCCGCCGTGTTGGTGATGTTCGATGTATTGAACACCGCCGCCGCAATGCGCTTCTCCTGGGCGCGGAGCAGAATGTCCACCGCCCTCATGTTCGCCACCGTCTCCGCATCGAAATACCGCCGGTAAAGGGCCGCTTCCACGTCGTCCACGGCCTCTTCCCAACCGTACTCTTCGCAGGAGTAGGTTCCCGTCTCGAACTCCCAATCGGACCGGGGATACGCGGCCCTGGGCGCTCGCTTCAGATCCTGGAGCTTCAGCAGGGCCTCCAGGGGGATCTTCGGATAGTCCGCCGACTGCTGCGGGACCTCGAAGATCGGAAGGATGCTCAAGCCGATGAAGCCCCTGCGATCGGCATCGAGCATATACTCATACGCCAGCGCCGACAGGTCCGGGCGCTGTAAGGTTGTCGCTGATGTAGGTCTTGGCATTTTGTGTTACCTCCTCTTGTTGTTGATGGGGCAAACAAAAAGGCGAACCGATGGAGGTATGGCTCCATACAGCCCGCCTTGTTGTTTCTTTTCGTCGCCTCCGGATGATCAGTCCTCGGGCGAACCCCAATTTTTAATGAGCCGTTATGTCGTAAGGGCCTTCCGGGTTGCTTCCAGCCAGATGCCGCACAGGTAGAAATCGACATCGCCCAATTCCGTGTCCTTGGGATGCAGCACCAGGGTCAGGGCGCTGGGGGACGCCGGAACATCCGCAGCTGCGAGCTTCAATGTTTTCTCCTGGAGATCCGTGCTTGCCGAAAACTCCCCGGATTCCCCGCCGCAGTTGGTGTCCGCGCTCGGAGCGGCACCGGCAACGTCGAAATACGCCTCGATGGTGAACACCGGAGTGTTCGCCGGGGAAGCGGCTCCCAACGCACCGAGCAGATGGACGTACACGTCTTTGGTGTCATCGAGATCCTGGGGCAGCGTGAAATGCGCCACCAGATCGGCAGGCGTCGCAGAAGCCTCCCACTTGATGACCTGGGATTTGTTCGAGAGCTGGGCGTAACCGACGCCAGCCGGGGAATCGACCGCCTTGGTCAGCGCGGTGCCATCCTCCGCCGTGATCCAATCCGGTGTGATGGTGTACTGTGCCGTTTTCAACGCCTTCTCAATCTCGTCCAGGACTGCTTCCACCGTTGCCCCGGTCATGTTGGAGTTGGTATCGGCCACGGTTACGTTTGCCGCCGAGGTTGACTTAACGCCCCACACAGCGACTTCGATAACGTCGCCGTCGGTAACGCCCGCAACGATCGACACGCCCTGCGCCGAACCGGACGAAGCATCAGACACCTTCCCGTCCGCTGCC
>JAKQQT010000055.1 GCA_029564025.1 Armatimonadota bacterium
GTTCTCTGTGGCGGTGCCATCGTGACCGTTGCCGGTCGCGTCGACGACCGTGGTACTGGCGGCATTGTCGTTGAGCTTCCAATGCCCCACCAGAGGCGGAGCCGATCCGCGATGCGTGACGATCCGACCGTCCGCTATCGCCTCGGCCGTAGTCGCGGCGTTCAGCGCCGCCACAATGTCTGTGTCCTGGACATCCACCCACGCCGAACCGGAATACCGATACCACTTCTTGTCGTCCGAATCCTGCCAGTAGTCGCCTTCCGCCATGCCGCTCGTCGGTTCGGTGGCCTGATAGTAGAACTGCACCACGTGGTCGATGGCGTCGAGCTTGACATCCTGCGAACTCATCAGTTTGCCCGGCTGGAAGTACGCCACGCCCCCATCGTTGATGCAGAAGACGTATCGCTCGTAGCCCGCCAGATCCGCCAGGTTGTTCGTGTGTTGCAGGTAGCGCGGGTCGCCGATGGCCGGGTCGAAGTAGACGTACTTGTCCGTGGTCCCGGTGGCATCGGAATAGATCGGGCACCACGTCCCCTGATACTTGATCCCCGCCCCCGTACACGTCCACGTCACCGAATCCACCGCGTCCCCGGTGAAGCTCAAACCCTCCCAAGCCAGTGAATCGACCGCACTGGCCGCCTCCAGCCTCTCCGCCGCTACCGCCTGTGCCGTAGTGGGCAGCAGGCTCGGCGCAATCCCCCCTTTGGTCTGGCTGTAGGTCTTGGCCTCGATCGTCGGGGCCTCTTCGTCGTCGGTGTAGTAATCCGTCGTGTACTGCGCCGCCTGGATCAACACCTGCCCGCTGCCGGAACGCTCGAAGCCCTTGACGCGGTACAGGTCGATCACCTTGACCTCTTCGCCGAAGGTGAACAGGTCATTGACGTCGGGCGTGTACTCCCACGTGCCGGAGATCGTCACGATATCGTTGTCGTCCCCCGACACCGACGCCACCTCGTACAACGTCAGCCGTTCCGCCGTCCCATCGTGCGTGCGGATCAGCAACCCATAGTCCCCGGACCCCATCGTCAACGGCTTGTCGACCTTCACGCCGTCCGCGTACACCGCCACGATCCGCCCGCCCGTAGCCCGCTGGAGGCTCGGATGCTGCACGTACACGATGTCGCCCAGATTCGTGTAGATCGCGTCCAGGCACGCCGGAACTTCCACCGTTCGCTTCATGTACTGGTTGACGCGAAGCTGCCGGCTGGCGTACCGCCAGACCCTCGACCGCTTTGTGTGTCCAAAGCAGTCCAGGCTGGCCGGGATGTCGTTCTCGGCCCCCAGCAGAGGCACCGGCCACGACTCTGCGCCGTAGTCACCCGTTTCGTCGTAGAACTCCGCATCGTAGACCGTCGCCGCCTCCGACGTGTCGATCCACGTCTCACTGAACCCCTCCCGCAGGTTGCTGACGTTGAACATCTGCACCGGCGTGCCCGGCTTGTCGATCACCACCCCGATCTTGTTGCCCCGGAAGTAGGGCATGGCGCAGGCACTCCGCAACACGCGAATCGCCTGCTCCCACGTAGACCCTTCTTCGTCGAAGACGCCGTTGAAGACAAACCGCTTCTCCGTCCCCCCGTTCTCGTCGGACACCATCGTGTCGCACCAGTCCGCCAGGGCCACAAAGTCATCGAGCACCAGATAGCTCGGGTCCAGTCTCCGGTAGGACTCCACCGCATACGGCACCGAACCCCCATTGCCCTTGATGATCGGACGGGTCAGGATGTCATACGCCACCCAGGCCGGATTGTCCGACCACTCGATGCTCCACGTCTCCGTCGCATCGTCGTACACCCGGATCAGCTTGCCCTTGATCTTGACGTAGTAGTCAATCGCGCCGGAGATGTCCTTGGACGCCGCCGCCCCGATCGCGGTGTAAGCAAGGCCAGGATGCTTCTGTGCCGTTGTAAACGAACACTGAATGCAATCGAAGTAGAAGTCATCCCCATGGTCTTTGTGCCGAGAGTTGTTTCGCGTGACACTAACTTCGTAGGTTGTACCCACTACCAGTGTGTATGGCGTACCGCTGAACTTCGTGCAGGGGTCGGAAGCACCATCGTATGTGCCGTCAAACCACAGGTGAAGGCGGACAGGTTTTCTTGTCTTGCCGTGAATCTTGCCGTCAAAGATTGTGTGCCAACTGCCCCCTGATGGCCGGATGCGAAAAGTCACAGAGACGTACGTCATGCCGACGTCGCCGTCGGCGGTGTAGTTCGTGAATCCGTTGGGGAATCGCAATACCGCCGCCGCCCTATCACACTTGACCGCTGTAAACGTCTTGGTCACTTCATTCGGGGAAACAGCCGTATCGTAGCAGAGCTTGTTGACGGAAATCTCGAACCCATCGAGAACACTCGATGCCGCCTGGTCGCTGTTGCCGACGAAGTGCTCAATAACGAAATCATCCGAGTCGTCGTACTGCTCCACCGCCTTGCCGTTAAGCTGCTCGGTCCCGTCAACGACCCCCCCAATCGGACCATCGCTGTAGGCGATTTTCAGGTGGTAAAGGTCTTTGGCGCTGCGGACATACG
>JAKQQT010000072.1 GCA_029564025.1 Armatimonadota bacterium
TAAACCGGTAAGCCGCTTCCTGAGCGATCCTCAGACGGTCCTTTTCCTCGTTGTCCTTACGGGCCTGCTCCACCAGTTTGCGCAAAGCGACAGAGGCGCCGCCCGGTTGACTGTACAACCAGTCCCAGTGCCGGGGAAGCAGTGTGACTTCGTGGGCCACGACCCCCAATTTCGGCCTTCCGGGACCGCGGGGACCTTCCGCTTCGGCTTCGGTGGACTCGTCTGACAACGTGCCTTCGGCGGGCATCAGCCTGGCCCGGACGTCCGCGACCGTACCCCGGTAGTCGACCTCGATGTGCTCACCGGTTGTGTCGTCGAAGATAAGAACAGGGGCGGAAGGGCCTTTGTCCATCGCTGTCTTTGCCTGGACGGCAACGTCGGCGAGCGTGCCGGAGGCAATACGACGGTATCCTTCAAACGCGGTGCATTGGGTGTGTTGTGTGGTATCCATTGATCTCCTCCCGATCGGTAATGACACTGTATAATATCCTGATAATATTCGTGAAGTCAAATAATACCGGGAAATAAAGTCATTGCTCTTAGCGTGTTGGATGTGATGCAGGGGAAGATTAATAAGATGGAGTGGAAGATGAGCCCCGATGTCCGACGCCTTCCTGATGGAGTTGATGCAAGGTCGAAGGACATTGCCTTCAAGCACGTGGTCTCCATTAGAAAACAAGCGCTACCGAGGTGGCAGGCCGGCCGGCACGGTACATCATCACACCAGAGACACACGAAAGGTAACGGTAAGCATTGATAGCGGAGACGGAATTCGGGCGGGTTCGGGGAATCGAACATCGGGGGATCAAGGTGTTCAGAGGCATTCCGTATGCCGCGAGCACGGAAGGAGCGAACCGGTTCATGCCGCCGGTTGATCCCGGGCCCTGGGCCGGTGTGCGCGATGCCGTGGAGTACGGTTTCAGCTGTCCGCAAACCGATCCCTGTCCCGTTGCCGTTGCCGATGAAGAGGGGCCCTCCATCTACAAGGCGCTCGCCATACCGGGCGAGGTTCCGCCGCCGGAGGGCGAAGACTGCCTTGTGTTGAACGTTTGGACCCCGGGCCTTGAGGACGGTGTGAAACGTCCTGTGTTGGTGTGGTTGCACGGCGGCGGTTTCAACGGGGGCTCGGGTTCGAGTCGCGCGGTGGACGGCACCAACCTGGCGATTCGGGGTGATGTGGTTATCATCACCATCAACCACCGACTGAACGTGTTCGGTTTCGCCAACCTGAGCGAGTTCAGCGAGGATTTCGCCGCGTCCGGGATAAACGGGATGCTGGACATCGTTCACGCCCTGAAATGGGTTCGGAGGAACATCACCCGGTTTGGCGGAGATCCGGCGAACGTGACCATCATCGGCCAGTCCGGCGGCGGTCGGAAGGTGGAAACACTGCTGGCGATGCCGTCCGCGAAAGGGCTGTTCCACCGGGCCGTTGCGCAGAGTGGAGTAGCGGTTCGGCTGGTGGAGCGTGAGACCGCTGTCCGCAACGCGGAGCGCCTGCTCGCCATACTGGGCATTCCCACAGCCGACGTTCACCGAATGCAGGATGTCCCGGCGGAGCGCCTGGC
>JAKQQT010000089.1 GCA_029564025.1 Armatimonadota bacterium
GCCTGCCCAGCGGCCTTTCGAGTGGCGAAGGAAGCGCGGGAAGAAGTCGCACGCGCGGCGGCCCGTGGCCTCGTCCAGGTAGCAACCGTCCAGCGTCGCGGGCACGTCGCCCCACGAGCGCAACCACCACGGATTCCAGCCTGCCGCCTCAGCCATGCGCACGGCGTCGGCGTAGCGCGGGTGCTCGCGCGCATGACGGCCCAGCGCGTAAGCCCACAAGCCGGCAGCGTAGTCGTCGCGCACGGCCGTACCGTCAGTTGCCCAGGGAGGTGCGAACGGCATTAGCAGACAATCCCATAGTTCTTTAGAAAGATGTCAATCGCCTCCTTCACTGTGAGTTGTTTGTTGGGCCTGCGCCACTGCACTGGGCCACTGCCCCAATCAACCCAAACCTCCACAACGTCAGCATCAGCGGCGCGTATGTCGTCTGACGGATTCGTGTTATGCCGTGCTATCATTCCAAGCACGGGCTTGCCCGCCTTGTGCAAGTCCCTGCACATGCGCTCTATGGCGAGGCGCTGGCCGTACGGAACGGTAGACTCGCCATACTTCAGTTCGAACAGGACATACGCTTTGTCTTGAAATTCAACGGCACCATCAATATCCGTTGGAGTAATTGTCCCCCACCTCAACCCACCGAAATCCCTGATTTGCGCCGCACTCTCACGATTGCGTATTGTGCCGCGCTCCGTCATGACATCACCACGCCAAGGTCGCCGAAGTGCTCCTGCAGCACCGATGCGTCGTCGCCGAAGTAGAGAAGCGCCTGCCCCTGCAGCGGCGCGCCCGTGGCGTTGCCGTCGCAGTCGATGAACTTGACGCGGCCCTTAAGGAAGCAGACGGCCGTGCAGTCCCTGAGCATGGACTGGAACCAGTTCGTTTCCGTGGCGTTGTTCACCAGCACGCACGCCTGATCGAATTCGCGCGCGGCGTTCTTTGCAACAACGGCCTCAGCGAACTGCGCAATCTCCGGCTGGCCGTACGGCGGATTAAGCCACACGCACCCATTCCACGGCTTCGTAAGCCCGTCGTCCTCGATGGTGTAGAAACAGTCGGCCCGTATAATCTCGTTGGCCTGCGCTGTCGATGCCGGATCGCAATCAATAACACCCATGACAAGGCGCGCGCGCTCGATGATTTCAGGCGGCGTGTACCACTCCATGTTGCCGCTGTTGTTTGCGACGTGCGGCCGCTTGCCCTCGCGCACGGCCTTTGCCGCGTTCTTCACGGCGTCAGGCCCGGCCGCCACTACTTCCCGCTGCTCGTCCTCGGGCAGTGTCGCCACCTCGGCCGCCGCCGATACGGACACCTGGCCAGCGTCAACAGCAGCTATGAGTTCCGGTGTGCCGTCGCGTTGGACAGCAACGGCGCGCTTCACGGAAGGTACGGAGACGCCCATGAGTTCGGCGGCGTCGGATTGGGATTTCAAAAGATCAATTGATCCTTTGAAAATCTCGGAACGTCTGTCACCTCCCTTTTTAAGATTTGCCAATCTGGAAGCAACAGACGCCCGCTGAGACTCGTTCAGGTGCCGTCGCTTCAAGTTCAGGCTTACGACGAATGCCTCGACGCTCGCCTCGTCGCCGTGGTAGACGCGCGCATCAACGCTCCGGCCCAGCTCAACGCACGCCTTGACGCGGTGCTTGCCGTCAATGACGCGCCCATCATCGAGAATCCACACCGGCTCACGCTGGCCGTGCTCGCGTATGTCCTCGACAAGCTCACGGAATTCCGTGTCAGACATCGCCGGGAAAATGTCAGCCACCGGATGGAATGCAGATTCTGACGGAATAATTCGTGTTGTTCCAACACACTGAGCTGCGTTATTCTCTTTCTCAGCCATTCGCGGAACCTCCATTTTGTGATTGGCTATGCCGTGGCGGGTGTTACAGCACCCGCTGCGGCGTTACTTGTTTTCCACCGGCGCGCTACCTGTCGCCCAGCGCCACAAACACGGTACCGATAAACAAGAACAAC
>JAKQQT010000148.1 GCA_029564025.1 Armatimonadota bacterium
TGCTGGGTGGCCGTGACCGACGACGGCACGGACCCGTACGACGATGAACTGAAAATGGGCGAGGTGAACTGGGACGACGACTCGCCGGCAATTTGCCCGGAGTGCAACTTCGCAGGTTCCCTTTTGTCGTTTCGAATAGAAGCGGTAGGCTGGATGGCGTTGTTGGAAGGAATAACAGGAACATAAGCGGAAGCCGTGGAGCGGCGCGAAGGCGGTGGACCCTTCGTGCCGCAACCACGGCGACTGCCCTTGGTGCAAAAAGAATCGGAAACACAAGAACGAGCGGCGCGCACCGGCGCCGGAGGAGAAGGAAGAATGAGCAAGAAGAATCTCACGGCGGCCGAGCGCTGCGACCTGATCGCGGGAAAGGTAGTGAGGCACCGAAGATGAACTTGTTTGGATTCGTGGAGTGTTGCGGCGTTTCGCCTGAAATATATTCGGATGGGACGTCCGCACTCTGCGTGCGGTGCCCGAAATGCGGCAAGCACAAAGGCGTGTACGGCGGGCTTATGTTCCTGCGCTCGCACTGGAACCGCATGCACAATGGCCCTACCCCGGCACAAAGCGATCGCGCCGCCATGCGCCAAGTGCAGTGGCCGGGGCTGGTCGGCCTGCCGCCCGGGTGGCGCGGCGCGGCGCTGGACATCGAGTTCGTCGGGTATGGGCATTCCACGAAGATGCGGGATCTGGAGTCCGCGGTGTTCCTAGCCCCCGAATCGGCTGAAGAGCTGTTTATGGGCCGGGACCCAAAGGAACCATACGAATGCGCCATCGGGAAACACCGGTTTCTGCATGACGTCGAGATCATCGCGACCAACCCAGACAACCGGCTGAAGTTGCAGTGGCCGGCGCGCAAGCGGTACCCGTATTCGTACGTCTACGCGTCGAGAGGATACTGCACGGATGGCACGTGGTGGCCTACCCTGCACATCTGTGCGTGGACCGCCAAGCATAAAAGCGACATCCTCGGATGGATGTCGAAAGAGGCACGATAAAGAAAGGAACCGAAAATGAAAACCGTCACGAAACTAGCGCTCCAGCGCGCGGAACAAATGCTGAACAGAAAAATCGCTGAAAAGCAGAAGGCCATGGCCCCCAGCGACAACGCGCTGGTTGACCCGCCGGTTGCTTACTTCGTGGCGATACGCACCAGTGGAAATCTACATAGCGCGTACGCGTTTGCGGACGAAGCCGCGGCCGACAACTGGATTCGCGATACGCTTCCACAGCTGCAGGCGCAGTATGGCGCCGTCGATATTGCGTGTCGGTACCCGCTTGACGGGCTGCGCGTAGGCGACAGGTGCAAGGTCAGCGGCGAGGGCGGAGATGTATTCACCATAGTCGGCCGCAAGATGTACAGCCCAGACCGCCCGGGATTCATGCTCGACTCGGGCTGGTGCGAAGAGGTCGTCAAGTGCCGCAGGGCATAGCAAAGGAACACTAATGAACAACGTCGACGAGTATAGCACCTTCGACGAGCTGATCGAGGCGCGCAAAATCATTCTCGCCCGCCCATTCCCGCAAGGATACAGCGGAGAAGAGTACGCGATGATGGATAAGCTGGAAACACACTGCACGGAGCAGCTGCCACGCCTCCTCGCGGCGGTGAAGGCGAAAAAGGCGGCCCGGTTTATCACCTGGGAGAAAATCTACAAACACGCGCGGGACTACATGGCCGAACCCATGGCCCGCGCGACTGCGGACTATTTGAAAGGCCGAATCAGCTTTGACCGCTATTGCGCGGCAGGCGAATAGCCCGAAAGGAAGCAGACCATGAACCCGACAAAAATGCTCCCAAGCGAACGCCACGGAATACCGCCGAATTCGATAAGTAGCGCGATCCTCGACGCCGAACGGCACCCCACGACCACGAAGCACACGCTTCGAGAGTTGAGACGGAAAAGAAGGCACAACGCAAAAGGAAAGAAGGCACACGATGAACAAATACGAACAATATATTGAAAGAAAACGGCTGGAATATGGTGAAAAATTCGATCCGTCCGATTTGGCAAAGCAATTCATT
>JAKQQT010000172.1 GCA_029564025.1 Armatimonadota bacterium
GAATTCACCGGGCGCATGATGCCCGGAAGGCGGTGGTCCGACGGTCGTGGAAGGCCCGGCAACTCAAAATCGCCGTCGATGATCCGCGCGTACAGAGCCTCAACATCCAGAGCCGCCCGTTCACTGCGCGCGCCGATGACAATACGCGACGGGTACAACGTGTCGAGCAACGCCGATCCCTCGCGCAGAAACTCCGGACTGCTCACCACATCGATATCGGGCACGAATCCGTGGCGCCGGGCATTCTCCCTGGCCGCCTCGTGAATCCTCTGGGTTACCATATCCGCCGTGCCGACCGGCACAGTCGATTTGTCGATGATGATGCGGTAGGAACCGTCTATACAATGCCCGATTTCGTCCGCCACCTTTTCCACGGCGCTCATGTCCGCCGCGCCGGTGTCGGACATGGGAGTGCCGACGCAGATGAAGATGATACCGGACCGGTCCACGGCTTCGACCAGGTCGGTTGTGAAGGCCAGTCGTCCGGCCGACATCAGGGGGGACAGCATCGCCTCGAGCCCGGGTTCATAGATGGGGCATTCCCCTCGCTGAAGGCGGGTGATGCGGTCCTGGTCCACATCCACGCAGATGACGCTGTGCCCGATATGCGCCAGAGCGACGCCGGTCACGAGGCCCACGTATCCGCACCCGATCACGGCAACCTGTCGGCCTTCGGTCACAGATTGTACATTCTCCACAACTCCGGCCTCCTTCCCCGCCCTCACCGCCGAAATCCATATCCGGTATCGCGCCACCGGAATACACGGCGATTATCCTGGATAATCGTGACATGAAAAAGCGGGGTCCGGGACGCAACGGGCGCCACGAACCCCGCTGTCGAAACGGCGCGTCAGGCAACCTGTCCGTTCTTGTCCTGTTGCCAGGACTGAAGAACCTTCATGTAGTTGGCGCGCTCGAATGCCGCCGGTTCCTTGACGTGACGCTGGCTGAGACTGCCCTGCATCTGGTTGACGGATTCGTACTCGTACTCCTCCATCCAGCGGGTCATGTCCCACAGAATCTGCTCGATGCGGGTCAGGCCGTTCTGGAGCAGTTCGGACGCCATCATCGCCACGTTAGCGCCGGCCATCATCGACTTCAGCACGTCGCGGTACGTATGGACGCCGCTGGTGACGGCGATGTCGGCGGGCACGCGCCCGTACAGAATGGCCGTCCAGCGGAGGGGCAACAGCAGTTCGGCGCTTCGGCTGAGCACCAGGTCCGGGACGACCTCCAGGTTCTCCAGGTCGAAGTCCGGTTGATAGAACCGGTTGAAGAGAACCAGTCCGTCGGCTCCGGCGTCGGACAGACGCTTCGCCATATGCGCAAGCGACGAGAAGTACGGGCTCAGTTTGACCGCAACGGGAATCGTGACGGTGTCTTTCACTTCCTTCACGACATCCGTGTACATCTGTTCCACTTCCAGACCGGTCATCATCACGTCGGTCGGAATATAGTAGATGTTCAGTTCCAGGGCGTCGGCGCCGGCGTCCTGCATCTGTTTCGCGAAACGCGTCCAACCACCGCTGGAAACACCGTTCAGACTGCCGATGATAGGAATCGCGCATTCTTCCTTGGCGGTTCGGATCAGGCCGAGGTATTCGTCCGGTCCGAGGTTGTAGGATTCCTTCTCCGGGAAGTACGTCACGGCTTCGGCGTAGCTTTCTGCTCCGTAACCGAGATAGTGATCGAGTATCTGGCTTTCCAGGGTCAACTGCTCCTCGAACAGTGAATGCATCACCACGGCGGAGGCGCCCGCATCTTCCAGACGCTTGATTCCGTCGGCCTTGTAGGACAGCGGCGAGGCGGATGCAACGACCGGATTCTTCAGCGCAAGGCCCAGATATCGTGTGCTAAGGTCCATTGTTATTCGCTCCTGTGAGGGGGCCGCCCGTACGGACCACCCCCGTATGCCGACTCCCCTCACTCAAGAGGGAAGCCGGCAGGGGAAAGGTCAGACAGCGGCGGCCATCTTCTCATAAAGCGCCCATCGGGACTGAACGTCCTCCTGAGCCAGGGTTAGAAGTTCCGCCGCGGCGGCGGGATCGCTCTGAGTGAGCATCCGGTACCGGGTTTCGGTGTAGATGTAATCCTTCAGCGCGAGCGTCGGTGCCTTGCTGTCCAGCTGGAACGGATTCTTGCCCTGTTCGACAAGAGCCGGATTGTAACGGTACAGCGGCCAGTAACCGGAATCGACGGCCATCTTTTGCTGGGTCATCCCCTTGGCCATGTTGATACCGTGCGCGATGCAGTGGCTGTAAGCGATGATAAGCGACGGTCCTTCGTAAGCTTCCGCTTCCAGGAACGCCTTCACCGTCTGGGCATCGCTGGCGCCCATCGCGACCTGCGCGACGTAGATACTTCCGTAGGTCATCGCCATCCGGCCCAGGTCCTTCTTCGGGCGGGGCTTGCCGCCGGCGGCGAATTTGGCAACCGCGCCGCGGGCTGTGGACTTCGACGCCTGGCCGCCGGTATTGGAGTACACTTCGGTATCCAGAACCAGAACGTTCACGTTCAAGCCGGTCGCCAGAACGTGGTCCAGACCGCCGTATCCGATGTCGTAAGCCCAACCGTCGCCGCCGATCATCCAGACCGAGCGGTGCACCAGTGAATCGGCCATCTTCGACAGCGCCTTCGCGGCTGGATCGCTCTTGCCGGCCAGGCGGCTCTTCAGTTCTTCCACCCGGCGGCGCTGGGCGTCGATGCCCGTTTCGTCGCTCTGATCCGCGTTCAACAGTTGCTCGGCCAGGTCGATGCCAACCGTTTCCTGCATCTGCTTCAACAGCGATTCGGCGTAAGCCCGCTGTTGGATGGCGGTCAGCCGGAACCCGAATCCGAATTCGGCCGCGTCCTCAAACAGGGAATTGCTCCACGCCGGTCCGCGCCCGTCCTTGTTCTTCGCGTACGGAGTGGTCGGCAGGTTACCGCCGTAGATGCTGGAGCAACCCGTTGCGTTCGCGATGACGGCCCGGTCGCCGAACAGCTGAGTCAGCAACTTGACGTACGGCGTTTCACCGCAACCGGCGCAGGCGCCGCTGAACTCGAACAGCGGTTGAAGCAACTGAACGTTCTTCACCTGGTTGAACTTCATTTCGCTGGTGCGGTCGACTTCCGGAAGGCCGAGGAAGAAGTTCCACTTCTCCCTTTCGGACTCGCGGATCGGTCTCTGCGGAGCCATGTTCAGAGCCTTGCGCGAGGCGTTGGACTTGTCCTTCGCCGGGCAAACCTCAACGCACAGCTCGCAACCGGTGCAGTCTTCCACTGCGATCTGAAGTGTGTACTTCTGGTTCGGCAACTCGCGGAACTTGGCGTCCAGCGTCTTGTAGCCTTCCGGAGCACCGGCCAGGGCTTCCGCCGGAACCACCTTCGAGCGGATAACGGCGTGCGGGCAAACCAGAACGCACTTGCCGCACTGTATGCAGACATCGGGTTCCCAGACGGGAACGTCCTGCGCGATGTTCCGCTTCTCCCACTGCGTCGTGGCCGTTGGATAAGTGCCGTCCACCGGCATCTTGCTGACCGGAATCTGGTCGCCGCGGCCGGCGATCATCTCGGCGGTTACGGACTGAACGAATTCCGGCGCGTTCCCTGAACCGGGCGGCTCCAGTTCCATTGTGCTGGTCACGCGGTCGGGCACCTTCACTTCAAACAGGTGCTCCAGGGCGGCGTCGACGGCGGCGAAGTTTTGAGCCACAACGGCTTCGCCGCGTTTGCCGTAGGTCTTCTGGATGGCTTTCTTAATCTGCGCAATGGCTTCGTCACGCGGAAGAACACCGCTCAGGGCGAAAAAGGCGGTCTGCATAATCGTGTTGATGCGCACGCCCATCTTCGTCTTGCGGCCGACCTCGTAACCGTCCAGCACGTAGAATTTCAATTTCTTGGCGATGATGGTTTCCTGCACCAGGCGGGGCAATTTGTCCCACACCTCGTCCGGCCCGAACGGGCTGTTCAGCAGGAAGGTGGCGCCGTCGACGGCCACGTCCAGCACCGGGTACTTCTCAACGAAGCCGAACTGGTGGACAGCCACGAAGTTCGCGCGGTTGATGAGGTAGGTGCTCTTGATCGGCCGGGGGCCGAAGCGCAGGTGCGACGTCGTCACCGAACCCGATTTCTTCGAGTCGTAAACGAAATAGCCCTGGGCGTAGAAGTCGGTCTCTTCGCCTATAATCTTGATGGAATTCTTGTTCGCTCCGACGGTTCCGTCCGAACCGAGTCCGTAGAACACGCCGCGAACCACGTCGTCCGGTTCCGTGCTGAACGACGGGTCGTAGTCCAAGCTGGAGTTCGTGACGTCCTCGACGATACCAACCACGAAGTGGTTCTTCGGGCTCGGTTTCGCCAGTTCGTCGAAAACGGACTTCACCATGGCAGGCGTGAATTCCTTGGAGGACAGACCGTAGCGTCCGCCGATGATTTTCGGGAATGCCTTGAACGGGGCTGTTCCGTCGGACAAACCCTCGCCGATGGCCGTTATGACGTCCTGGTACAGGGGCTCGCCGGCGCCGCCGGGTTCCTTCGTCCGGTCAAGAACCGCGATGCTCTTGACGGTGGCGGGAAGAGCGGAAAGAAAATGCTTCACGGAGAACGGGCGGAACAGGCGGACCTTCAACACGCCGACCTTTTCGCCCTTCGCGGTCAGGTGCTCGACGGTTTCCTCGGCCGCTTCCGCGCCGGAACCCATCAGGATGATCACACGCTCGGCGTCCGGGGCGCCAACGTATTGATAAAGCTTGTACTCGCGCCCCGTTAGGGCGGCGAATTCGTCCATCGTCTGCTGAACCAGATCCGGCGCGGCGAGGTAGAACGGATTGACCGTCTCGCGTCCCTGGAAGTACACATCGGGATTCTGGGCAGTGCCGCGCATCACGGGTTTGTCGGGATTCAGGCCGCGCTTGCGGTGCTCGTCGACGAGTTCCTCGCTGATCATCGAGCGGATATCTTCGTCGGTCAGTTGCTCGATCTTCTGGACCTCACTGGAGGTGCGGAATCCGTCGAACGCATGCAGGAACGGAACGCGCGACTTCAGACTGGCGGCTGTCGCGATCAGCGCCGTGTCGTGCGCTTCCTGAACGCTGTTGGACATGATGATGCCCCAACCCGTGGAACGGGTGGCCATGATATCGCTGTGGTCGCCGAAAATCGACAGCGCCTGGCAGGCGATGGATCGGGCGGTGATATGGAATACTGTGCTGGTGAGTTCCCCGGCGATTTTGAACATCGTGGGAATCATCAACAGCAGACCCTGGCTGGCGGTGAACGTGGTGGTCATCGCGCCGGTCTGAAGAGCGCCGTGGCAGGCGGCCGAGGCGCCGCCTTCCGACTGCATTTCAACGACCAACGGCACGGTGCCCCAGATATTCTGCTCGCCCTTCGCCATCCACGCATCACTCAGTTCGCCCATGGATGTGGACGGCGTGATAGGATAGATGGCGATAACCTCGCTGGTTTTGTACGCAACGAGCGCGGTGGCCTCGTTCCCGTCAATGGTTATCTGGCTGCGCTTCATGAACGGTCCATCCTTTCGCTGTCCGGCCCTGTCCATCTCTGATCGGGCCGGCTTTGGGAGTCAACAAAAAAGGGACGACTGGTGAGCACGTCGCCCCGAACAGATTGTCGGTGGTACAAAGCGGCGGGGAAGCGGCCAACTTCTTAGTCAAGCGCGCAGGGCGCGGGATGATGCACAAACTTGCGGCAAACCGGTGCGAACAACCGGTCACCTGCATCAGCCTGAAGCGCCAGCAAGCGAACGGAACCATGAAGGGAGCCTTTCCCTTTCCAGTATGTTATCAGTGAACCGGAAATGGAAGGGATGGGATTATGAATGGGGTTCAGGCAGTGATTCCGATCTCTTCGTCGGTCAGGTAGCAACTGGGATCGAAGCCCAGCCAGTCGCCCGTGGCGTACTCGGCCCGCGTCCGGAGATTCCCGTTGCACACGCCCACGAAACGGCACGATTGGCACCGGTCCGGAAGCCTGGAACGCCGGTCACGCATAATCGACAAGCGCTCGTCGGTTGCCTCCGACCAGATGCGGCTGAACGGTTGCTCGCGCACATTGCCGACTGTGTAGTGCCACGAGAACTGATCGTAGTGAACATCGCCGGTCGGATCCACCGCCGAAATATTCGATCCGGAGCGGTTGCCCCCGGTTCCCTCCAGGCGCGCTCGAATCCGTTCCAAGCGCGGGTCGCCGGCCTGCTCCAACGCCAGTAGAATGTAGGCCGCATCCGTGTGATTCCCCACCGTCAGGACTTCCAACGGCACGCCCTGCTCGTGGCACAGGCGGGTGCGCTCGAAGATGCGGTCCACCACACTTCGGGTTTGCTCTGCCGTCAGATCCACCTTCGCCAGTTTTCCTCCCCGGCCGGCGTAAGCCAGGTGGTAGATGCAGAGGCGCTGGACATCGTGATCAATGCAGATATCGAACAACGCATCCAGGTCCATTTCATTCAGCGCGTGCACGGTGAACCGGACGCCGACCTTGATGCCGCGTGCCCGGCACCGGTCAATCGCCGCCATCGTCCCGTCGAAGGCGCCGCTCAGGCCGCGAAGTTTGTCGTGGCGCGCGCGCAGTCCGTCGAGACTGATGCCGGCGTATTTCACTCCCAGTTCCGCCAGGCGGTCCGCCATCGCGTCGTCAATCAGCAGTCCGTTCGTCGACAAGGTGCACGAAAGCCCCAGGGACATTCCGTATTCGATGAGTTCCGGCGTATCGGGCCGAACCAGCGGTTCCCCTCCGCTGAACAGCACAGCGGGCACACCGAACTCCGCCAGATCGTCCAGCAGGGCTTTCCCTTCGTCGTGGGACAGTTCGTTCGGCGCGGGATTCGCGTCCGCCGAGGCGTAACAGTGCACACACCGGAGGTTGCAGGCGCGTGTCACGGCCCAGACGACCACCGGCCTCGGCGCGCCGTGGTATGGATCTTCATTTGCCAGCGGGCAGGATGTATGGCCGTATCGCAGGCGTTCGTTGCCCGCCTGATGATCGCACAGTAGATTACTGACACTCAGCACGCAGTCACCTCCGCTTCCCTGGTAGCCCATTGGGCCGGAATATACACGCAGTCCGGATCGGAACCCAGCGGGTCGCGGGTCAACGCATACGCCCGCGCGCGGCTTCC
>JAKQQT010000217.1 GCA_029564025.1 Armatimonadota bacterium
GGCTTCGCGGCGTGGTAGGCAAGGCACCGCGCCATTACCGTATCGTCATGACCGCTACCTTCAGGCGCGGCATATCGGATCATCCCGGATGGTAACGTCGTTTCTTCAAATGCCATCAGTTCCGCGTTTCCGACTGGATCGTTTATCAGCGTGATGTTCTTGTTTTCCAGGGCAAGGGCAAGCCCTTCTACAATCGTCCGCTTTGTGGCGTTGGTAGTCGTGAACGCTTGCACCGGTAGCCGGTCGCGTCTCAGTTCCTCAATGTTCGGACCCCCGAATGAGTTCTCTTCACACAGTGCCGAAAACACGTGGTAGCGTTCAAACGTCGCCTTTATGCGGGTGCGTTGTAACGGCCATGATTCGCCTTTGAATCTATCCAGGTACACTTCGCGCCGTTCCTTCACGTCCCAGACGCTCACCACGGTGTAATCATTGGAGCGTCCGAAGTCACACCCGGCCACATACTCATGGCCTTCGATATACGGCTCGGGTGTGCCGGTGCTACAGGCCGTCACGTGCCTGAACACATACCCTTCACCTTCCATGAATTGTGCCATGTGTTCTTGTGCGTATCGGCGCTCTGTCATATCCAGGCGGGCGGCTTCTATCTCCAATGGCGATATGTAGGGATTGACCACGGTAGGTAACTGGATGCTGAACCAGTCCGGGCGCTCCGGGTCTTGCCCGCGGTCATACAGAACCTTGAAGAAGTTGTGCCCGCGCGGTGTGGACAGGAACCACGCGCCCCCCTGCAGATCGGTTAGCGTCGGTCTGATGACGGCTTGCCATGAGTTTTCCAGATCGGGAACCATCGCGGCTTCATCAATGACGGCAAGCCCATATTTTCGCCCGCGCGCGCTGTCTGCGTTGTCCAGGCTCCACATATCTATCAGGCCACCGGTCACGAGTTCGATTCTGTGATCTTGTACACTCACTCGGGTCGTCACGTCGGCAAGCGCGTTGTTCAGATCACGCCACACATCCGACAGCATGCGATAGGACGGACTGAACCAGGCACACGGTTTGCCGCTCAGTGCCGCGGATATCAGGCGGTCCATACCCAGGATCGTCTTACCGGCGCGGCGTCCTTCACAGACGACAATGAAGCGCTCGGGTCGCTCGGCTATCGTCTTCTGTGCCGGATACAGTTCAGGAATCCGAACGGTTGCCCGGCGTGCCTTCGGTCGTGTGTATGACTTCGATTTGCAAGGCGCCGCTGTCTGTGTTCCCATGATTCACGTCCTGTTTATCGGATTGTCCCAGGTATTGCTTGCCTAACCAGATGAGCATGGCGACGTTGCCGGCCTTCGCGGCTTTCCACTGAAGGCGCCTCAGTCCCTCATTCCTTCGGACGCGCCCGCTTTCCATGTGTGCGTAATAACGGGTTTCCAGTAGCCGCGGTGAACACCCTACCACGGATGCAATTTCGCTTGTCGTGCATCCGATGGCGGCCATCGCTTCAACAGTGCCCGTATCTATCACCTTCACCGGCCTTGCCATGATCGTTTCCCCCTGTCTCTGTTATACGCTCCGTGTGCCGTGCCCACGTATGCGCGGGTCTGCTGATACCTGATTCAGCGTGCGGGCCCAAGGTTAGGCCACACAGCGCGAAGTTCAGGCCATTCGCCCGAGCGCGGTCACCAGTTCGCGCCGGTCGTCCTCTTCAGCGGCGTGAATCCGGCTCAGTGCCTGCAGGTCCATGCGTTTCT
>JAKQQT010000220.1 GCA_029564025.1 Armatimonadota bacterium
CTCATGCCTATCTCCTTCCGGACGCCATGTGCGCCCTTGCTCTTTTCTGTGCCGGGTAAAACTCGAATGGGCCGATGTCCACGGCGCCCTCGTTGATGCGCGGCAGCCCCGGATTGCCGTCGACTGCGTCAAGCGCAAGCGCGTTGCCAAACGGCGCGAAGTCCGCAAGGCCCATGTTCCGGAGCGGAGAGTCCGCCCGTGGCATCAACCCGCGCAACCCTCGCGGGCCGAGAACGAAGTTGGTTCCGGTAAGACCGGGATGCCAGTTCGCGTCGTAGTAGTCGGAGTCAACCAAGCGCGGAGAGTTGGTGACGGTCGCGAACGTTCCGCGAAACAGATTCGTTTGCTTTACGCGCTCCCAGGAGGGTACGTCCGCTGCACAATAAGCGAACGCGGAGTTGATGCCGTTTCCATAAAACCCGTAGATATTCCCGAAGAGGTTGAGACAGTTGCGGGCATCCACGTTGAACCCGCTAAATCCAGGCGTGTGCCACCCAACGGAGATGCAGTTGTACGCCTTTGGAGTTTGTCCCCCATAGAAAGCGGCCTGGCCACCACTTCCGCCTATCGTCACGCAATTCGACGCGGTGTTCAAAAGGTAAAAAACGGACGAACCCTTGCAATAGTAGGCGATGCAGTTTGCGATGTTTGACGATTGTGTAGTCGCCGCCCCCCAGCCTCCGCTGTTCGAGCAGGTGATGAACTCGCTGTTGAACACGTTCATGTACCGGACTGACCCGCCATATACGCCGGAGTAACATGCTCTGAAAACGCAGTTGGAAACGAAACTGTGCGCGTTTGGGACGCCGCTGTAGCCGATGTCGCCAATCGGGACGTTCCCGACGCGGTCGAACACGCAATTCACAACCTGCACCGTCGCGTGGAAACCTAAATAGTTCCACCGAAACCCGATCGCGCTCGGTTTTCCGCTGTTGGTTATGCGGTCGAAAACGCAATTCGAGATCGTCGTGAATCCGCCGCACGGCTGGATTACAACCAGGTTATCTCCGGCAAGCGCAGTAGGGCCGAAGGTCAAATTGTCGAACATATACCTTCCCCCGGTAGCCGCGGCGTTTGCGGCAATCGGAAAGAAGTTCTGGTTGGTTGGAATAAGTTGAATCGAAGTGAATTCCGCCCCGTTTAGACTCGTGAACCGGATATTCTTGTTCGCGTTCGTCGTCATGCCTCCGGTGTATCCGAGGCGTGCTTGTTCCGGCAGATAGTGGACGCCGTTCGACAGCATGATGGTATCCCCGGCTACGGAGGAGTTCAGCGCGGAATGGATGTTCGTCGCCGCCATCGTCCAGTTCGTATACGGGGCTTGGTGCGCCCCGTTCGTGGAGACGTAGAGCGCCTTCTGCGCGTGAGCGGCAGACGAAAGCAAGAGCCCGATGATTGCTACAGCTCGTCGCATTGCCATATCGTTTCTCCCGGAGCCTTGTCCCATATCGTCCGCACCGTCCGGTTGGTCCGCATCCATACCCGCTCCGGGAAGCCAGTAACGGAGCCACCGGAGGCCGTGATCGTCAGTTCGTTCGTCCCGCGTATGGCCAGCAGGAATGAGGACCACAGGGCCGACTTCGTAATGTCTGAGGAAATGTCGATCCATGTCGGCGCGGTCAAATTTAGATAGAACAGCGTGTTCG
>JAKQQT010000231.1 GCA_029564025.1 Armatimonadota bacterium
CATCGAAGATCAGCAGAATGCCGTGCTTGCGCGTTATGTCTCTCAGCGCCTGCAACCAACCCTCCGGCGGGACAACGTATCCGCCTTCTCCCTGAATCGGTTCCACAACCACGGCGGCAACTTCATCGGCTGGAATCGTGGCTGTGAACAAATCCTCTTCGATGACCTTCAGGCAGTGGATCTCGCAGTCTTCACGTTGTAGGTGGTAGGGGCAACGGAAGCAGTCGCCGTAAGGGATATGCGTTACGCCGGGGATATCCGGGAAGAAACCTCGGCGTTGCGCGACCTTGCTGGCGGTGAGGCTGAGGCTTCCCATGGTGCGCCCGTGGAACGAGCCCTTGAAGGCGATGAACCGCGGCCGGCCGGTGGCGTGGCGCGCCAGTTTGATGGCCGCCTCAACGGCTTCGGTGCCGCTGTTGGAGAAGAAAACGCGGGTGTTCTCGCGTCCCCAGGACACGGTGTCGGCTAGCCTCTCGGCCAGGTCCGGCATAGGGGAGTAGTAAAAGTCCGTTCCGCTCATGTGAATCAGCCGCCGCGCCTGCTGTTCGATGGCGGCGACAACTTCCGGGTGGCAGTGTCCCGTGGAGCAAACGGCAATGCCGGCATTGAAGTCGAGGAACTCGTTGCCGTCGGGGTCCCACAGGCGGCAACCGAGGCCGTAGTCCACCACCACGGGATAATCCCGCGTGTAGGAAGGCGACATCAGGTTGTGGTCTCTGGCCACAATCGCGGCGCCGGCGGGACCGGGTAGACTACCTTTGATCACAGGCTTCCAGGGATCGCTGGATGACATCACACACCTCCTGGCCAGAATACAGACAATCTTGTGTGATTCTGTGCGCAATCCCCGTGTGATGGACAAATGAACAGGCGCCCTTCGCATGTTGAAACGGAACGCGGAGAAAGTTCACACTCAAAGAGAGTCAGGTTATCTTTCAGACCGCAGAAAAAGCGAGGTGCAGACACCATGAGAACGCTGAAGACCGTATTTGTGATGTTGTTGTCGAGTGCCGCCGTGTACGCGCAGTCCGTGCCCGGCATGACAATCCAGTATGCACAAATTCCGCCGAAACTGGACGGCAAACTGGACGATAAGGTTTGGGCGGAAGCGACCTCTATTCAGCTTGGTTTGACCGCTGAGGGCGCTCCGGTTCTGAACGGCGCCATCATTCGGATGGCCTGGGACAGGAACAACCTGTATGTCGCATACGATGTGCCGGACGACCAGATTGTTGCCGACCGCCTTCCCCGCGACGGACGGATTTTCGAGCGCGATGACGTTATGGAACTTTTTATCTGGCCGCGTGAGAACCAGCCGTTCTACTACCAGATAGACGTCAATCCTCGCGGTGTCACCTATGATGCGTTCCTCATCACCCGCGCCACCAAGGACGCGCCGGACCTGACCCTGGTGGACTGGAGCCCGAAATTGGACACTTCCTCGTGGGTGCGGCCGGTTCTCTACCGCCCGGACAAACTGGGCGCCTTGACGCCGGACGGCCGCTGGAGCGTGGAAATGTCTTTGCCGCTGTCGTCGATTGCCACCCGCGGGAATGAGCCGGTGCAGGCCGGTGAAACATGGCGCGTTCAGTTCAACCGGTACAACCGGGCGGACAAGGTTCCCGGAACGCTGGACGCCACGGCCTGGTCGCCGTACTACCGTGTCGGCTGGCCGCACTTGCTGGACACATTCGGCAAAGTGACGTTCGCCGGCGCGCCCGCGCCGCCGCCGATCGCCGTGCCGCCGATCATTCCGCAAAGCGGTATGCCCGACACAGCGCCGACGGGAGCCTACAAGGTTCCGACACTGGCTCCGGAGAAGCCCGCGGTAGCGCCTGCGCCAACACCCGTGCCGCCCACCCCCGCGCCCGTTACGCCGGAACCGGCCGTTGCCCCGGCCCCCGTTGTGCCGGTAGCGCCGGTGGAAGCCGTGGTGGAAACCCGCCAGCGGACCTTCAGCCTCGACTACAAGAACGTGCGAATCAAGGAAGCCCTCGAAACCCTGTTCAAGGACACAGACCTGAACTACACGATTGACGCTGAAACAGTTTCAGCCGCGCCGCTGGTGACGGTGAAAGTGGACGGCGAGTCCTTCGAAGGCGCCCTGAAAGCCGTGACCGATGCCGCCGGGTTGACTTGGTCCAAGGTGGACAAAACCTATGCGGTGAAAAAGGCCGGATAAACACCGCTCGTATGATATACCGTTTTCCGCCGGGCGCAACGCGGATTGACCGTTTGCGGGACGGTATTGTAGTATTTGGTTGCGCCACGCCCTCGTAGCTCAGTGGATAGAGCGACCGCCTCCTAAGCGGTAGGTCGTAGGTTCGACTCCTATCGAGGGCGCCAGGATTATTAACGATGGAAGATAGAGAATAGAAAATGGAGGGTCGCCCGGTGAGGGCGGCCCTTGTGTTTGTTACCAACAGCGAACGGGGGAAGCGACCATTGCCGCTTCCCCCGTTTCCTCTGTATCCTTCAACTGGTCTTCCTGGACTGTGTCTGCCTCGTTCTCAGTTTGAGTGTCAATCCGGCCAGGCCAAGGGCTACAAGAGCGGCGGTACCTGGCTCCGGGATGGGCGATGGTGCGTTCATGTGTGCGCGAACCGGTATATACCCGCCGTCGTTGTAATCGTGATCTACGTCCCGGGTAATCGCCCGCGAATCGCCCGGCGTGATTGGCGCGCATAATCTCCAAAACAAGGCTTCAAACACTGGAAAAAAGGTAAGGGAATGCTCATTCAGTGGTTGACACCACGATTTGGTGGTATCATCAGATTAGAGCAATACCAATTTTCGGTTCCCGGCGTTTCACGTTCACGTGCTTGCGCCGGAAGGAGCATTGTGATGCGCAAGGCTTTCCCAACCTCTGTTCTTTATCTGATCCTTCTCTTCTCGGGCGTTGCCCTGGCGGCCCTTGTGGTGCCGACCGACATCGAACAACCCGGCACTCAGCCTGGCGAGGTCGGCAATCTGGAATCACCGGACAAGTGCGACAACTGCCACGGCGGTTACAACACAGCCGTGGAACCGGCCCACAACTGGCGCGGCGGTATGATGGCCAATGCCGGTCGCGACCCCGTCTTCTGGGCCACCGTGGCCGTCGCCGAACAGGACTTCGACGGCTCCGGCGACCTCTGCATCCGGTGCCACAGCACCGGCGGGTGGTACGGTGGACGATCAACCCCAACGGACGGCTCCGGCCTGGCGGCCGGCGACGCCGACGGCGTGGATTGCGACACATGCCACAAAATGACCAATCCGGACAGAACCGAGCACGCCGGCGTGATGAATGCGCCGTATATCGCCAACGACGAGCAGACTCCGGCAACGGGATACCACGGTTCCGGTATGCTCGCCTTGTCGAACGGCAACGCCAAACTCGGTCCTTACAGCGACGCGGCGGCCAAGCACCAGTTCGCGAAGTCGAATTACCACCGTTCGGTCGATTTCTGCGGTTCGTGCCACGATGTCTCGAATCCGGCCGTGGGCGACCTGGCGCATAACAACGGCCGTCAACCGACTTCGGATCCCGTGACGGCAAACGGCACGCCCGGTTCCCCGGTGGCGGGAAAGGCCGCTTTCAACAACTTCCCGTTCCAGTACGGCATCGTGGAGCGCACGTTCAGCGAGTACAAGGCGGGTAGCCTGTCGAAAACTCCCATCACGAGCTACGCCAGCCTGCCCGCTGACCTGAAGGCCGGCGCCATCCTGAAGGCGAAAACCGCAACGGACGTCGCAGGCAACAAATACGCGGACGGGACCACGCGCTACTTCAGTTGTCAAACGTGCCACGTTCCACCAGTCACCGGCGTCGGAGCCAACAAGTCCGGCACTCCGACGAGGACCGACCTTCCCCACCACGACATGACCGGCGGAAACTACTGGGCGGCCGACGCAATCCTGTACCAGAATACCCAGAACACTCTGCGGCTGGGCGGCGGGATGACGGCCGGACAGATCGCCGCCGTCAACGCCGGCAAAACCCGGGCGCAACAGCAACTGCAACTGGCGGCGTCCATGTCGGTCAACGGAAACACGCTGAAGGTTGTCAACCTCACCGGTCACAAACTCATCAGCGGTTACCCGGAAGGCCGGAGGATGTGGCTGAATATCAAATGGTACGGCCCGGACAATTCTTTGTTGCGGGAGGACGGTGCTTACGGCCCGATAACGGCCACGGTCAACGGATCGCCGACACAGGTTAAGACAATCCTGAATCCCGACGATCCGAACACCAGGGTTTACGAGGCTCATTACGGCATGACGAAGGAATGGGCAAGCCAGCTGATATCGCTCGGGTATTCGTCAAGCCTCGCGCTCAGTTACGACCGGGTTACCGGGGCGGTGACGAAGACGCTGGGCCAACTGGCCGCGCAGGACGCCGGAACCTATCACAACACATTCCACTTCGTGCTGAACAACAAGGTGACGATGGACAACCGCATTCCGCCGTACGGTTTCGCGTATGACGAAGCGCGGAAGCGGAACGCCCTTCCGGTTCCGGCGACGCAGTACGGCAACGCGGGGCCGGGCGGAACGTTCAACTACTGGGACGCAGTCACGCTGAATCCGCCCACCGGCGCCGCCACGGCGCAGATATCGCTGATGTACCAGCCGACCTCGTGGGAATATATCCAGTTCCTGTACCTTGCCAACAACAAAACGAACACCTTCCTGGCAAACGAGGGGACAAACCTGTTGAACGCCTGGCTGAACACGGGGATGGCGGAACCGTACGTGATGACCACTACGTCGTGGACCGCACCGCCGCCGCCCGTGAAGCTGGCAATCGCTACACAACCGGGTAACGGCGTCGCGAACACAACCCTCTCTCCGTTTCCGGCCGTCGTGGCCCAATACGGCGACGGTTCCACCGCGAGCGGATACACGGGCCCGATTACCCTTGCCATCAAGTCCGGAACTGGTACGGCGGGAGCCGTGCTGAACGGAACCACAACCGTCAATGCCGTCAACGGTGTGGCGACGTTCAGCGATCTGAGCATCGACTCCGCCGGTATCGGCTACGTGCTCACCGCAACGTCAGGCGGTATCACTCCCGCGGATACAACGCCGTTCAACATCGCCTTCTCCGGCGTGCCCGGGAAGACCGTAACCTCTCCGTCCGCCTCATCGGACGGAACGGTGTATTACGGCGCAACCGACGGTGTTCTGCACGGAGTTTCCGCCTCCACGGGGGCCTCGGTGTTTTATGTGGACACGAGACTGCTCGGAGCATTCAACGGCGCGCGCCAACTCCTGGGAAGGCCGATTCGGCGACCGTGGCAAGGCGTTGAGAAGGTTTTCTGCGTCACTGACGACGGATACCTCGGATGCTTCGGCCTGGACGGTTCCACGACGTTCTTCGAGAAAATTCCGCTCAGCCTGTCGTCCGTCACGGCCGTGCCCATGGCGCAGGACGATGTGTTGTGAGTCGCCGTGTGGGACGGCACGGATACCTGGCTTGTAAAACGGGATACGGCCGGATCGATGACCACCACGAATATGGGACCTACGACGGGCGAACCGGGATCGCTTTCCGTGTTCGGAAGCAGTATCTTCCTGGGAACGACCACCGGAGCGTATCGGGTGCTTGCCGACGGTACCATTGCGAACACAATCGCCACGTCGGCCTCCACCGGATCCCCGTTCGTGGCTTCCACCGGCACCGTAGCCAATCCCAACCCGTCGCCGCGCGCGTATGTGGTTACCGACAGCGGTCTGGTAACCTGCTGTAACGCGTTCAACGGAACGATTAATACGGAGTTCGGAGGAACCGGAACGGTGGACCTGGGTATCATCGTCGGTTCTGGGAAGAAGGTCTCGGGTAACCTGTTTGCCTACAACAACCGGATCTACATCGGAGGCATGGACAACAAGGTCTACAGTCTGGATTCGCTGACGGGCTCCGGGGCGGGGCCGGGCGGTTCGAAGGTGTTCTTCGATGCCGGCGCCGGTTTCTCCATCGTCGGAAGCGTCGCCATCGATCCGTGCTGTAAAGGCAGTATCGTCTTCGGAAGCACCGACAACAGTGTGTATCAGGTGAATCTTGCCAACCCGGCGGACTATCTGGCGACGGATTTCGGCAGTCCCTTCCGAACCACGCCGGCAATCGATCGGACCTCGCAGACCGTGCATATCGGGGCCGACGGCGGATTCATCTATCGTTTACCTTCCTACTGACACCTGCTGACTGACAATGTGGGGAGCCCGCCCGGGCTCCCCACATTATCATACCGGCTCATTCGAGCATTCAGCGCTTGTTTTCATCGAACTGGGGGCGCTTCTTACGCGTGTCCTCATAGTCCTGAGCGTCGTTATGTTCCTCTTCCACATCGTGATTCCTATCATGGCGGTGATGGTATCGCTATGGACACACATGGCAGAGGGCTGTCGCCCGATGCCTGCCGCGAAAGAGCGCACTCCATGAAAGCCGCCCTGGTCGTTGCACTCATTTTTGCGCCGTTGGCCGCCCTGATGGGCTTTGCCATTTCGTATGGAGAGTATGCGAGGCATTACGCCGATCGTCGCATGCCCTTGTTGATGAGCCTTGAAACGGCGGGCATCGTCTTCGTGGTATTCGTCCTGTTGTCCCTTTTCGCCGGGTGGGTCCTGCCTTTCGTGATCAGCCCCAATCCCTGAGGCGGTTGCCGTGGAGAAGAATTGCGTGCTATCCGGTAAGTGATACACGGTTGAACGGCGATGGAGACCGCCGAGCCCATCCGGGCTGAACCGCTCAGTCCGAGCTGATGGCTCCTCACGATGCGTTGAGCGCGGAGTGAAGAGCCATTTTGCCGTTTTGGTTGCCTCTTCGCGCTCTGATATCCCACGACACCCTTAAGGAGAACGCGATGGGCATCATCACCATCTCGCGCCAGATCGGGGCCGGCGAGACCACAATTGCGCCCGCCGTCGCCCAACGACTCGGATGGGAGGCGCTTGACCACAAGATTCTGGACGCCCAGGTGGAGGAAGCAGGCGCGACGCTTCCCCGGATCGAACACTATGATGAGCGCGCGCCGGGTGTTATTGAGGCGTGGCGGCACCCCCTGGAAGCCCGGAAGTACTTCGAAGCCCTGAAACGCGTGATGCAGGCGCAGGCCGCGCGCGGAAATGTGGTCCTGGTCGGACGCGGCGGTAACTTCCTGGTGGGCGGCGCCGACGCCATCCACGTTCGGTTGGTGGCGGACATGGCGTTCCGTATTCAGAGGGTGATGGAGATTCGGTGGGTGAATGAAGGGCCGGCCCGCGATATTATCCGCCAGAGCGACCTCGACCGCGTCTCCTTCGTTCGGCGCTTCTTCCAGGCCGATTTGAACGACCCGTTGCACTATGACATGGTGCTGAACACCTCACGCCTGGGGATGGACGGCGTTGTCGATATCCTGGTGAACTCGGCGCGAAGGCGCTGGCCGGATATGGGGGATGCCGAATGAACCAGTGGCTTACCGCGGCGCTGTGGATGGCTCTCGCCCTGGCGGCCTCGGTCGTCTCGATACGGTTCGCCATTTCGGTGGCGCTGACCGAGATTATGTTCGGGGTCATCGGCGGCAACTTCCTGCACCTTCAGGTCACCGACTGGGTGAACTTCCTCGCGGGATTCGGCAGTGTTCTGCTCACGTTCCTCGCCGGAGCGGAAATTGAAGTGGACGTGATGCGCCACCACTGGAAGCCGGTTCTGGCCATCGGTTTGGTCTCCTTTCTGTTGCCGTTCGCGGGAGCCTGGCTCTTCGCGCTGTATGTGGCGGGTTGGTCGCCGGAAGGGGCCAAAATCTGCGGTGTCGCCCTCTCCACTACGTCCGTTGCCGTCGTTTACGCCGTGATGATTGAGAGCGGGTTGAACCGGACCCATCTCGGTAAACTGATTCTCGCCGCCTGTTTCATCACCGACCTTGGCACCGTGCTGGCGCTTGGCGTCCTCTTTGCCAATGCGAACGTCTGGTTGGCGCTGTTCGCCATCGTAACCGCCGGGGTGCTTCTGGTTACTCCGCGCTTCACACGCTGGTTCTTCGGTCAGTTCGGCCATCACGTCAGCCAGCCCGAGATGAAACTGCTGTTTCTTATGCTGTTCTTCCTGGGGGGGCTCGCGTCCCAGGCAAACAGCGAGGCGGTGCTTACCGCTTATTTGCTCGGGGTGGTTGTGGCCTCGGTGCTGGTACAGCACAAGGAAGTTGTGATGAACATGCGGGCCACTGTGTTCACATTGCTGACGCCATTCTACTTCCTGAAGGCCGGCTCCTTTGTCTCGTTGCCGACGCTCATCACCTGGACAGGTTTCAGCCTGACGGCAGTTCTGTTGCTGGTGAAACTAGCGACGAAGATTGTGGGTACCTACCCGGTTTGCCGCGCCTTCGGTATGGACCACAGGGTGGGTGCGTATACCACACTCCTGATGTCCACCGGGCTGACGTTTGGCACAATCTCCGCGCTGTTCGGTCTGACGCACAACTACATCACCCAGGGTCAGTACACGGTTCTTGTGGCCGTCGTGATCGGAAGCGCCGTGGTGCCGACCATGATTGCCCAGTCCTTCTTCCGGCCCCGTGTGGAAATTCCGCCTGAAGACGATATGCGGGCTCCGGTACCGGCTCCGCAAACGCAGAAAGCATGAGGTTGGAGTGATGATAAGGAAATTACTGGTGGCTTATGACGGCTCCGAAGGAGCGAACCGCGCCTTGCGCACAGGACTGGAACTGGCAAAGGCGATGGGAGTGGACCTTCACGCCGTCACCATTGAAGAGGAGTTGCCCCGCTACGCCGCAACGCTCGATGAAATCGACGCGGTCAAACAACAGGCGGATTCCTTTTATGGTCAGATTTGCCGCGAGGCAGAAGCCATCGCCCGCGGCGAAGGCGTAACCCTGCATACCAACGTCATCGCCGGACACGAGGTCGCGAGCCTGGTGGAGTACACCAAGGCGCACGGCTTCGATGTGTTACTGGTCGGTTACCACGGCCGCAGTGCCGTCACGGAGCGCCTCTTCGGTAGCACGACCGCAAGTCTGGTTCTGCACGCTCCCTGCAGTGTGCTGGTCGTCAAGTAAAGTCTCTTCCGCGGCCTCCAAGCGCCGCCTTGTCCTGAAAGGAAACAAAAGAAAATGGAATCAACGATCATCTCGGTGCACGCGCGTCAGATACTGGATTCGCGCGGCAATCCCACAGTGGAGGTTGAGGTTCAACTGGACGATGGCGCCTGGGGCCGCGCGGCGATACCCTCCGGCGCCTCCACCGGTAGCAACGAAGCCGTTGAATTGCGCGACGGCGACAAGGCTCATTTCGGCGGGAAGTCCGTGCGAAAGGCCGTAGCCAACGTGAATGACATCATCGCTCCGGAGATTGTCGGTTTCGACGCCCGGGAGCAGGTAGCGCTGGACCAGAGGCTCATCGCGCTGGACGGCACGCCGAACAAGGCGAAGTTCGGTGCAAACGCAATCCTCGGCGTGTCTCTGGCTGTCGCAAAAGCCGCCGCCGACTCCGCGGGCCTGCCGCTTTATCGGTACCTGGGCGGCGTTTCCGCGCGGACACTGCCCGTTCCGATGATGAATATCCTGAACGGTGGAAAGCACGCCGACAGCAGTGTGGACCTTCAAGAGTTCATGGCTATGCCGGTCGGCGCCGGTTCGTTCGAGGAAGCGCTGGAAATGGGCGCCACCGTCTACCACGCGCTCAAATCCGTGTTGAAGGGAAGGGGCCTGGGAACCGCCGTCGGTGACGAAGGCGGTTTTGCTCCGAACCTTGGCAGTAACGAAGAAGCCATCGAGTGCATCGTCGAGGCGATCGGCAAGGCCGGCTACCGCCCCGGCGAGCAGGTGGCCATCGCCCTGGACCCGGCCGCCAGTGAGTTGTGGGAGGACGGAAAGTACGTTCTCAAGGGAGAGGGCGTAACCCGCACCAGCGAAGAAATGGTGGACTATTACGCGCGCCTGGTGGACAAGTACCCCATCGTCTCGCTGGAGGACGGACTCGGCGAGTATGACTGGGACGGCTTCCGGATGTTGCGGGAGCGCCTGGGAAGCCGGATTCAGATCATGGGCGACGATATCTTCGTTACCAACACCGAAATCCTCAGGAAGGGCATCGAACAGTGTGCCGCGAACTCCGTCCTTATCAAACTGAACCAGATTGGCACGCTCACGGAAACCATCGAGGCAATCGAGATGGCTCGTGAAGCCGGTTGGACCGCTGTCGTGTCGCACCGTTCCGGAGAGACAGAGGATGCCGTCATCGCGGACTTCGTGGTGGCGATGGGGACTGGGCAGATCAAGACCGGTGCGCCGGCGCGTTCCGAACGTGTGGCGAAGTACAACCAGCTCGTCCGCATCGAAGAGGAACTGGGAACCGCCGCGCGTTACGCGGGCTTTGGCGCCTTCTATAACCTCCGCATCGCCGAGGCATTCGCGAAGTGACGGTGCGTTCGTGACAAACCAGACCATAGAACAAGCGGGCTCCGAGGCGCAGAATCTCGAGCGTAACGTGGTCGCCCTGGGCTGGGTCGCCTTCTTCGGCGGCCTTGCCCAGGATATGATCCAACCGGTGCTTCCGCTGTTCTATGCCTCTGTTCTCGGCTTGAGCAAGGAATTCATAGGGCTGATTGAAGGTTCGCTGATGACAGTCGTCAGCCTTATGAAAATCGGCGCGGGTTACTTGTCCGACGCTCTCGGTATGCGCAAGGCGGTGGTCTTCGCCGGTTATGCGCTCTCGGCTGTCGGCCGATTCGGGCTCGGATTCGTTGGCTCCGGAGCGGGCGCTTTCGGGATGCGCGTTACGGACGGTGTGGGCAAGGGGCTGAAGGATGCTCCACGCGATGCCCTGGTCGCCGGTTCCGCCGGTAACCGGCGGCTCGGATTCGCCTTCGGTATACAGCGCGCCCTGGACACCCTCGGCTCGGTGGTCGGCCCGCTGATTACTTACGGGCTCCTGAGACTCTGGCTGAACCATCCCAACAGGTATCGGGAGGTGTTTCTCGTCGCAGGACTTCTCGCCACGGTACCGCTCGTCATCATCGGACTGGTTGTGCGCGAGCAGAAGGCTCCGGTCAGGAAACAGCCCATTTCACTGAGCGTGATGCGAGGGCCGTTCGCCGGTTTCCTCACGGTGATGTTGCTCTTTACGCTCGGAAACTCGTCAGATGCCTTCCTCATCCTCCGCGCACAGAATGTCGGCGTTCCGGGCGTCCAGATACCAATCGTCTACGCCGTGTTCAACCTGATCTCGGCACTTGCGGCGATTCCGGCGGGCGCCCTTTCCGACAGAGTGGGTCGCCGACGTGTCATTGCGGCGGGCTGGACCGTGTACGCACTCGCTTACATTGGGTTCGCCCTGGCCCGCGCCTCATGGGTCATCTGGTTTGTGTATGCTTTCTACGGGCTTTTCTACGCGCTTACCGAGGGTAGCGCAAAGGCGATGGTGGCGGAACTGGTCCCGAACGCCACCCGCGGCACCGCGTTCGGTTTGTACAATGCCGCGATCGGAGTCATGGCATTGCCGGCCAGCCTGATCGCCGGATTCCTGTGGAGCCGGGTGTCACCTGCCGCGCCGTTCGCGTTTGGCGCCGCCCTGGCTGTCGCCGCCGTCATCGGGCTGTCGTTTGTGCCAAAGCCGTCTGTTCGCCTGGAGGAACCTGTTTGATGAAGGGAGATGCGAAATCCGCTGAGAAACGGCACATGACTTATTATGAACTGCGCGAGGCGATGGAAACGCGGGAATGCCCCATTTGTCATCTGGCGGTTCGCGCGGTGACTTCTTACTTCTCCGGGTTGCTGTGGGAGTCGGTGAATGACGCCGGAGTGCGGGAGAAGATCCGGGCGGCGCGGGGTTACTGTAACGTCCATATGCGCCAGATGGTTATGTTGGCCGGCAGTCTTTCGCTGGCAATCATCGCCCGGGATCTGGTTGAGACGATGATCGATGACCTCCCTGACTCAAGCCCTGCGCCGCGTCTGCTCCCGCACAAACGCCCGTCGGCCTCCCAATGCCCGGCATGCCGTGTGCGCGAAATGGCGGCACAACGGTATCTGACCACGTTTGTCGCCCACCTCAATGAACCGGACTGGAGGGATCAATTCCTCGCATCAAAAGGGCTGTGCCGGCTTCACACGGCACGGGCGCGCGCCTTGGCGAACGGCGACGAACGCCAGTTTCTTATGGACGCCGCCCGCCGTCACCTGGAGAGTCTCAAGGCCGAACTTGATGAAGTTATCCGAAAGAACGACTACCGCTTCAACGGTGAGCCCTGGGGTGATGAGCGGGATGCCCCGCAAAGGGCCGCCGGTATCATCGCCGGATCGCCGGGAGGGGTTGAGTAGGCGGCGCAAAGGGAAACCGCTTTGAGAACGGAACGTCGGGGTTCTTAACATCAAGATCATTCACTTGCCGCCGACACGCAGAAGATCCATCGATAAGGAAGTGACGCATGAAAATCGAAGGGACGGGTAAACTTGTCCGCATTTATATCGGGGAAAGCGATCAATATCACGGGCAAGCCCTGTACAACGCCATCGTGGCGCGTATGAAAGCGGAAGGTATCGCGGGAGCGACGGTAACGCGCGGTATTGAAGGCTTCGGAGCCAACAGCCGAATCCATACCGCCGCCATCCTCCGCCTTTCGGAAGACCTGCCGGTGAAGATTGAAGTCGTGGACACGGAGGAGCGCATCCGCAAGGTCTTGCCGATACTGGACGAAATGGTGACCGAGGGCCTCATCACGATGCACGACTGCGAGATCATCAAGTACGTGCACGCCCCTCGGACGGAGGCGAGGTGAACACCTGTCGATCGCGGCAATTCAGGGGCAAATTCAGTTTCATAGCTTAACGGCAACAGGTCACAACCGCTCGGTGGCGATTGGTGGTTGCGTCGATCGTTGCAGTAGCCACCCTGCCGCCGACCGCATCCGCACGAAACGTGCGTCAGCCCGATGGGACAAGCGGGCATTTCGTTTGGGCCGGCGATTTCCAGCGTGCTATCCTGACCATGAAAACGGAATTAAAGGTGATGGAGGCCACCGTCCCCGTCGGGGAGAACCGTCTAGCCCCTTACAGACTGATGGCTCCTGTTGCGCACTTCAGCGCTTCCGCGCGAAGGTGTGGCAGGGGCCATTAAGTGTAAGAAGGAGACCAGACGATGCTCGACACCTACGCTTCGACGCGCGGGGAGATCCTCTCGGCGTTCGATACCCTGAACCGACTCGCGTCCGGGCGCGGTGCAGACCGAGTGAATTCCTCGACTGCCCTGGCGCGCGAACGGTTGGAGAAGAACCGCTTCAACCTCGTCGTTTTCGGCGAATTCAAACGCGGTAAAAGCACCTTTGTAAACGCGCTTCTCGGCCGGGATCTTCTGCCGCGCGCGGTTGTGCCCCTCACGTCCATCGTCACCCTTGTCCGCTACGGTTCGGTAGAGAAGGCAATCGTCCTCTTCAAAGACGGCCATTGCACCGAATCGCCGGTAAGCGAGCTTCCGGCCTTCATCACTGAGCGGGGAAACCCCAACAACACGAAAGGTGTTGCCCGCGTTGAGGTGCTGTTGCCCGACCCGCTGTTGAAGGACGGCGTTCAGCTTGTCGACACGCCCGGGGTGGGCTCCGTGTACGAGCATAATACGGACACGACTACCGAGTTTCTGCCGAATGCCGACGCGGCCATTTTCCTCGTTGCCGCCGATCCGCCGATGAGTAAGAATGAGCGCGAATTCCTGCACCAGATCCGGCAGTACGTCTCCAAGGTGTTCTTCGTGCAGAACAAGATCGACCATCTTTCTCCCGATGAGTTGACCCAGTCGCTTGCGTTCAACCGGCACGTGATCGAAGAGGAACTGGGACACGATTCCGTGACGATTTTCCCGGTATCGGCCCGTCTCGCTCTGGATGGGAAAACCGGCGGCGACGCAACGGTTACGGCATCCAGCCGGATTGCGGTCTTCGAACAGGCGCTGGGCGACTTCCTTATGCGTGAACGCGGCACCGTCGCTTTGCAATCTGCCGCAAATGGCGCTATCAAGGCGGCATCGGATCTGCGGTTGGCTATCGAGTTGCAACGCCGGGCTGTGCAGACACCCGCCGAGATGCTGGAAGAACGGTTGCAACTTTTCCAGGATCGCCTGAAGGACGTCCGCCATCAGAAAGAGGAGGATTTGTTCCTTCTGCGCAAACTCCTGAACCAGCGCGTGGTTGAGTTACTGGACGCCGATCTCGAATTGCTACAGGAAAGTCAGAGGAAGCCCCTGAGGGAGCGGCTGGAGCACGTGGCAGAGGAAGGCGCTGACAGGAATGGAGCGTCGTTGCTGGCCCACATCAATGCCAGGTTGCCCGGGCTTGTCGAGGATATTTTGATGCCGTGGCGTGCGGAGGAAGCAGACCGGCTTGCCGCGGCCCTGGACGAACGCCTGCAACCTTTCACGGAGAAAGTGAACGGCCTGATCGACCAGGTGCACGCTATCTCCGAGGACGTGTTCGATGTGCGGCTGGAGCACTTCGCGCCTGACCAGCGACTGGCCGGGTTCAGCGGCTTCTTCGTTCGAAACTGGCAGATCCAGGTTCACTTCGAACTGGCTGTGATGCCGGCGCTGTATGCGATGCCGGGCCGGTGGGTGCGGCGCCACCTGGTGAAGGCCGCCTGGATGAAGCTTTGGGAGCAGTTCGGAATGCACTGCGGGCAGATGCGCTATGACTTTGTGCGCCGCCTTCAAGCGAGCATCGAGGAATATGCCAAAATGCTGGATGCCAAGGTGGAAGACACCGCCGACAGCATCGCCGCGGCTGTCCGGTCCGCAATGGCCGAGCAGGCCCGCGGGAAGACCGCCATCGAAGAAGCCGTGCTCCGACTCGATAACGAACTGGCCCAGGTCAATGCGCTGTTGGATACGTTGCTGAACCTCGACGAAAAAAAGCCGGTTTGACATCTCAACGGCTATAACAGATCTATTCTCAGTTGTTTTGCGCTTTAATAGGGTAAATCTAACCGCTAATCAATAACAATATTGTCGTGTGCGCTGTTACGTCGTTTATTGGCTTTATGATACTATGTTTGAGGCAAGGTATTATTGCGGGCTCCTGCCTCGGTTAATTATGAATAATGGCTCGCGCCATTGTGATGCTCTTGTCGCGACAATTGAGCGTGGATGCGCCAAATCTATGACCAGATATCTCTGCGTTCTTACGGTGGCCTTTAGGTATTTTAGTCGCGTTATATAGGACATGCGGTCATGGTGATTAAATTGGTTGTATTCTCTCCTTCGAAAGGGCTGTTATATGGGATGTTTGAGTAAAGTTGGAAAACTATAAGTTGATCGCTCCGGTAATCTCCATTCATGACATTCTTGTGAATTTCGTGCCTGTAATACCTGTTTCCGGATCAATCCGACCCGCCCACGGCTTCGCTCCGCAATCACCCAGCGCCTTCATTGAGGCTTCATCCGCCAGAACCTTCTGCCCCCGCTCCGCGGCTTCGCGAACCAGGCTTTCCATCACGCCGCCAGGTCGTATCTGAACGGCCACTATGACGTCCGCAAGTGCAATCGCCAGGGCATCCCGGATACGGCTGTTGGCGCCGATCCAGGCGTCGTGAAGCCGAAACGGAGATATGACGATACTTCGCTCGGACTCAAATCCGAATCCCCAGATGCGTGCGGCCGGCAAGGGGTCCCGGCGCAGGTCGTCATCAAAAGTCGCCAGGATACCGCGGTCCAGCACCATCACGCTGTGTTCCGCGCGGCGTTTGGCGGCCAGCAGGGCCAGTTGGTACGCCGGCTTGTTGTGCCCGGCCGCAAGCGCATAACCGGAATCGAGCGCCACGTCAACGGCGGTCTTCACCAACTCCAGATCATCTCTCGAAGGCCCGCGCGAGCAGAGAATCACTGCTGTCGGCCTCTTAAGAATTTCGAAGTTTCCATAAATGTTCATTATTGGAGGGAATTCTTTCATAAGCCGAATCTTTGGGGGAAAGTCCTTGCTGGAATCCGAAATGAACCGGATTGGCAGGCCGGACACGCTCGCGGATACAGCCGGGGTCAGTGGTCCGTGCGAATCTAGAGATCGGGCGACGCGGGCGGAGAGCCCGAGGGAGTTTTCGTAGTACTCGGCCGACTTGCCAAACAGGCTCGCGCTGACGATTCCGCCGCACCGGTCAAGCACCTGGCGCCAGCCGGTCCAGCCCAGGTTCGGGCATTCCGTCAACCACCACAGCGCAAGATCATTGAGCTCCATACCGTGGACCTCACACAGCGCCCAAAAGGCTCACAATCCGCTCCAGGTCATCGGATGAATAGTACTCCATGACTAGTGAACCCCGGTTAACCGATCCGCGGATGCGCACGCGTGTCCCTGTCAGCAGGCGTAGCCGCCCCTCCAGCGCCTGGATATCCGGGTCTTTCTCGGCCGGTGTGCGCGGCTCGACCGTCTCCGTGCTCGCTGGGGTATCCTTGTCCTGCTCGCGATCTTCCGGTGAGCCGTACACAAGCGCCTCGGTGTCGCGAACCGACAGGCTGTCCTGCACGATACGTTGAAATACCCGCTGTTGCCATTCCGGATCGCCGATGGCCAGCAGACTGCGAGCGTGCCCTTCCGAGATGTCTCCGCGTGCCAGGCTGTTGCGTATCAGGTCCGGTAATTTCAACAACCGTAGCGTGTTGGCAACCGCCGGCCTGCTCTTGCCGACGCGCAAGGCTACCTGCTCCTGCGTCAATCCGAACTCGTCCATGAGGCGCTTGTACGCCTCGGCCGCCTCCACCGGGCTGATGTCTTCACGCTGAAGGTTTTCAACCAGCGCGACTTCCAGCGCTTGCCGGTCGCTGTAGTCACGCACGATCGCCGGTATTTGCGTTAATCCCGCCCGGCGCGTGGCCTGGAGGCGCCTCTCGCCGCTGATCAATTGATATCCGTTATCGGCCTTACGCACGATAATCGGTTGCAGAACGCCGTGCTCCAGAATCGAAGCCGCCAGTTCCTGAAGTGCGACGTCGCTGAATAGCCGCCTTGGCTGATAAGGGTTGGTGCGAATCTCTACTACCGGCAGTAGGAGCGTCTGGTTGGAGTCTTGTTGTTCAGGATTCACGTTTCGTTTCCATCGATAGGCTTGCGCTTGATGTCCCGGAACAAGCGCGGGTATTGTGCCGGAGTGGGCCGGGACTTGCGGATGACGATGATCGAGCGTTCTCCGCCGTCGTACGGCAGGGAATACCGCCTGTGCTCTGCCACGTCACCACCAAGCACCCCGATTGCCGACGACGCGTGGGACATCTCGACGCACACATCGGGACCTTTCATGGCCAGGAACACGCCGCCGGGCTTCGCAAAAGGCAGGCAGAACTCCGAGAGGATGCGCATTGCCGCGACCGCTCGTGCCGCAACGATATCATAGCGCTCGCGCCAGGCCGGATCGCGTCCTGCCTCCTCGGCGCGCGCGGCAAGCAGTTCCATATCCGCCCAACCGAGCCCTTCCGCTACGTCCGCCGCGTAGGCCAGCTTCTTCTTCGTGCTGTCCAACAGCGTGAGGCGAATGTCCGGACGGGCGGCCTTCAGCACAAGCCCCGGAAATCCGGCGCCTGCGCCCACGTCGATGAAGCTTGCACCCTGGGGGAACCTGCACGCGCCGAGACACGAAAGCGAGTCGAGAACGTGCTTGACCGCGATGCCTTCCGGGGACACAACGGCCGTGAGGTTCATCCGCGTGTTCCACTCGACAAGGCGTTCGGACAGCCATCGGATATCCAATACTGCCTGCGACGACAGAGCGACGCCGAGAGACTCGGCTCCCTCAGCCACGATACGCTCAAATCGATCCCACGCGGTTCGGTTCATCTGTTAGTCATTATGGCCGACATAAAGCCCCCCGGGCCATGTTCCACGTGAAACATCCCCGAAGGGCTTAAAATATAAATCAAACGAATAACAGTTATAGCACTGAAGGCGTTTCGATGGCCCAGCCGAGGACCTGGGGGATTTCACGAGCGTAATAAATGGTCAAGTCGCGGCGGATTTCGACCGGAACGTCCTCGTCGTAGTCCTTGCGGTTTCGTTCGGGCAGGATGACCGTTCTAACGCCGGCGCGGTGGGCGGCGAGGACCTTTTCCTTTACGCCGCCGATGGGAAGAACACGTCCCGTGAGGCTGATTTCACCGGTCATGGCCTGCATTGGGTGAGTGGGGCGGCCGGTGGCAAGGCTGGCAATGGCGGTGGCCATCGTGACGCCCGCGGAAGGGCCGTCCTTCGGAACGGCGCCGGCGGGGACGTGAAGGTGCAGTTCGTGGTTCTGGAAGAATGTGTCCGGTATTCCCAGTTCGGCCTGGTGCGCGCGAACCCACGACAGCGCGGCCTGAGCGGATTCACGCATCACATCGCCCAGTTGCCCGGTGATCTGAAGCCCCTTGTCGCCGGGCATGGCGAGTGCTTCGACGTACAAGACCTCGCCGCCAACGGGAGTCCAGGCGAGTCCGGTAGCAACACCGGGCGTGCGGACACGCTCGCGAAGGTCTTCCTGTTCGAAGGCCGGCGCGCCCAGGTATTCCTCCACGACCTTGACGGTGACGTTTACATTGTCTTCGAGACCCTCGGCGAAGCGGCGCGTGGCTTTCCGGCAGACGGCGGCGATCTGGCGTTCCAGGTTTCGAACTCCGGCTTCACGCGTGTAGCCCTGAACGAGGTGGCGGATGGCGTCCGGTTCAAAGGTTACCCGCGCAGAATCGCCCTCTTCCCCAGGCTCCAATCCGTGCTCAACAATCTGCTTGGGGATCAGGTGGCGGACGGCGATCTGAACCTTTTCCTCCTCCGTGTAGCCGGCCAGTTCGATGACCTCCATGCGGTCGCGCAGGGGACCCGGCACGGGATCCAGCATATTCGCCGTCGTGATGAACAGCGTTTCACTGAGGTCGAAAGGAACGTCGAGGTAGTGGTCACGGAAGGCGTTGTTCTGTTCGGGGTCCAGCACTTCCAACAGCGCGGCCGTGGGGTCGCCGCGGAAGTCCATTCCGATTTTGTCGACCTCGTCCAGCACCATCACGGGGTTGTTGGACTCCGCGCGGCGGATTCCCTGGATGATCTGGCCCGGAAGCGCGCCGACATACGTGCGGCGGTGGCCGCGGATTTCGGCTTCATCGCGCATACCGCCAAGGCTCATACGCACAAACTTGCGGCCGATACCGCGCGCGATGGACTTGGCGAGGCTGGTTTTGCCGACGCCGGGAGGGCCGACGAAGCACAGAATCGGCTGGCGAACGTGCCCGTCGCGTTTGAACTTGCGTACGGCGAGGAACTCCAGCAGGCGGTCCTTGATTTTCTCGAGGCCGTAGTGATCCTCGTCCAGGACTTCCTTCACGTGCGGGATATCCAGGTTGTCCTCGGTTGACGTTTGCCACGGGATGGAAACGAGCCAGTCCAGGTACGTGCGGCTGACGGTGTATTCGGCCGCCTGGGGCGGCATCCGTTTCAGGCGGTCGAGTTCCCGGTCGGCTTCCTTGCGCGCTTCGGCGGGCATACCGCTTTCCTCGATGCGCGCGCGCAGTTCCTCGATCTCCTCGGTGCGGTCGTCGGTGTCGCCCAGTTCGCGCTGGATGGCTTTCATCTGCTCGCGCAGGAAGTATTCCCGCTGGGTTTTGTTCAATTCCTCGCGGACTTCGCCCTGTATGCGCGAGGACAACTCCAGCACCTCGGCCTCGTGGTTGAGGATGCTGAGCAGTCTGGCCAGGCGGTCGGGCACGCTGAGGGTTTCGAGGAGTTCCTGCTTCTGGTTGGTCGCGAACGGGACGTGCGCGGATACCATATCGGCCAGCACGCCGCCTTCACCGACTGCCTCCACCATTCCAGCCAGTTCGTCCGGCAGGTTCGGCGAGAGGCTGACGACCTTTTTGAATACATCGCCGACGGCACGGCGCAAGGCTTCCACGCGGGTGGCATCCTCCGGCGCGACCTCCTGGTCGTTGTTGATGAGTTCGATCCGGGCGCGCAGGAACGGCTGGGTCTGGAGGACTTCCAGAATCCGGAAACGCCGCAGGCCCTGCACCATCAGGCGCACGCCGTCCGGCATCTTGAGCATCATCCGGATCACCACGGCGGACCCGACGGGATAGAGGTCGCCCTCTTTCGGTTCGTCGACCGTCGCGTCCTTCAACGCGGCCGTGGCGATGATGCGCGTACCCTCGGTGACGGTGTCATCGATGAGTTTGACCGAAGATTCGCGCCCGATGTTGAGCGGTAGAACCGCGGCGGGGAAGAGCACGGTGTCGCGCAAGGGCAGTAGGTTCAGAACGTCGGGAATCTCCTCGGTTTCCTCCGCGCCTTCGTTTTCGGGGTTGATCTGTGTTTCGTCGAGTTTGTCTGCCATGTTGATTACGATTAAGAATTAAAAATTAAGGATTAAGAATGATCGGTGGGTGGGACGCACCACATGATATGATGTTTTCATCATGTAAAGACGCGTCGGGGGGCGCGAGGTTCCATTTGTTGGCTAAAAAGAGTTGACAGGCTGGGGCTCAAGGGAATTGGGGCAAGAACCACAGAGACACGGAGGCACAGAGGCGAAGAGGGGAGGTGGGGAGGCACAGAGGGGGTATAGGATTCGGGTAAGCCCGCTACGGGGACGTGCGCTGATATAAATGGCACGTCCCCGTCTAGAGCGCGAGATCAACCTTCCACGTCATAACCCAAAGCCTCCCCTAAAGAGGCTATTGCCTGGAGAAGTTCAGGATATGCGGAGACTTTCAGCGTGACGCCTTTCTTGGTTGGGTGGTACTCGTCACCGTTCCAGTAAAACTCACGAATGTCAATATACCTATGCCCTTCGTATTCATTGAGGGCGATTCGTAATTGATGTGTTTTGCTTTTTGGAATGGAAGCAATCACCAAGCCATATGTATCGTCACACTCCGATAGTGATTCGACCTCGTCAACATCGGTCATACGGCGGCCTCCGATCACAGATCAGACGCTATGCCCAGCCTGCTGAAGTGCTTCAACAATCTCTTCTGCAAGCAAAGCAAAACCCTTCATACTACCAGCCAGTGCCGCTCCCCTGCTATTGTCAGACGCCCAGTAATATGCATCTGCGTACTCGCCAAGATCCCTGAGTATCGCGTGGAAGTCGCTGGCTGTTGGATTCATTATGGAGTTTACGCGCAGAATCTCAAAAACGTGTCTCGCAACTGTGTGCAGACTGAACAGGCCTGGCGTTTTTAGCAACACGTAGTCATCAGGATCGTCAAACGCTTCCGGAACCAGTTGTTGCCACGCCGACCAGTACGCCATCAGCATGCCTGCGAGCCGTTCGGCCGAATAGGCAGGACTGCTGTAGGGCGAAAAAGTAAGAATCGGCTTCAATGAAGTCTCAAAGGAGAGTTCCTTGATCTGCCCCTTCTGCTTCCTCTCTTGAGGTGAAGCAATCCGCCCCTTCCAAGGAGAGTCGTCATTTGTGCGCAGTATCTTGACAATGTCGACGGCGTTCATCTCCCACGTTCGCCCAAAGTACTGGTCTCTGATGGCACGTCTTTGACCAGAATCAGCGCGAGCTCGCATATTGGTCAGAAGTCTCCTAGCAAGGTCCGTGCTCACCTTCTTCATGGTTTCGTTGATAATTCGGAATTGGTCGGCCTCTCGGCTTTCGTCTGCGAACTCGACGATTACAATTGGTAGAGGGTAGTCTTTCAGGCGCTCCTGGCCAAACTCATCGATGGCTTTCCGAAGCCCCTCGAGCCTGTGTTGGCCATCCACAACCCAAAGAGTTTCGCCCTCTGGTAGCTCGACACGCGCGAAACCCCCTTCAGTTCGACCCAGCACATTGAGTTTTCCGCGGTGACTGAGCAGGATGGAGGTTGGCAGAAGCGGGCATTTGTCCTTGGTCAGATACCGCGCCACATCACCCGTGCGTGTTGGGCTCAGTTTTCTCTGATATCCCCGTTCCTCACCATCTGCCTCATGCCATTCATCGACCCTGGCGACAGCAAGAAGTTCATCAGCGTTCAGAACGCCTTGGTACATTTGGACGCCCTCTTGTCGGAAGGGCCACACATCGATTTCCATCACTCGCCTCCTTTAGGCAATACGGGCTTTCGTCGTTGCCGACGAACAACCAAAGAATAGACAGATCATGCTAATAATAGCATTGATCAATCTTTATTGCCAGTAGATCTAAGAAGCGGGGTGAAAGATCAACTTCAAAGATGGGTCGTTTGGTACAGCCGCGCACGAAGGGCGCGGGACACGGAAGCA
>JAKQQT010000285.1 GCA_029564025.1 Armatimonadota bacterium
GAATCGGCCTGGAACTGTTTCTCGTTGAACAGCAACAGGAAAGCGATACCGGCGATGACGGTCACGACAATCGGAACCATGAAGATACTCGGCCAGTGCTGACCAATCAGCGGTTGCCCGTCGGTACCCAATACGGCCTTACCCGCCGCGTCCACAACAGGGTACTTGAAGTAGTCATGCACTTGTCCCGACACGAAGTGCCCGACCAGCATACCGAGGCCGTTGGTGGCGAATACCATCAGGCCCTGGGCGCTCGCGCGGATGTCCTTGTGCGCCAACCTCTCAACGGCAATCATACCGCCTGCGAAGAAGAATGAATAGCAGATGCCGTGCAAGGCTTGCGCGCCGACCACCAGCCACCAGGGTGTTCCGATCGCGAAAATTGCATAACGAACCGGCCAGGCAAGGATGCCAAGGAAAATCGTCCAGCGCATCCCTCCGTACCGGATCATCGGCCACAGGAGAAGCATCAAAGCAATCTCGCCCCACTGGCCAATGGTCATCGCCAACTGCGCCGTTCCGGGCTCCAGACCAATGCCGCCCTGCAATTTGGATCCGCTCAGGAAGAGGTAGGTCAGGTTGTAGTAGAAAGGCAATTCGATGGCGACGATGAAGGAGATGATGAGTAGAACCGCAAAATTCCGGTTTGCCATCAATTTCAACGCTTCCAGGAATGCATACGGATTCTTGGCGTTCTTCGACGGTGGCGTGTTGGGCAGTGTGAAACAGTAGATTCCCATCAGTATCGATGCAATCGCCGCAAACATCAGACAATCGTGCTGATGTATCTTGCCCAGGATTTCGCCTTTCGCGGACCATCGGCTGAGATACCACGCCAATCCCGTTTGAACGCAGATCCAACCAATCGTGCCCCAGACGCGTATGGTGCCGAACTTGTTGGAGTCCTTCATGTGGTGGAAGGCAATGGCGTTGGTGAGGGAGATGGTCGGGAAGTAAAAGAAGGCATAGACAATCATCGTCGTCCAGAGCGGCCAGAACGGCGCCACCTCACCGGCGGCGACCGGATGGCTGATGCTCCACGCATAAAACAGCAGACCGGCGCCGACCAGGTGGCATAGACCGGTGAAAATCTGGTTCGGCATAAGGCGGTCGGCGATCCAACCGGCAATCAGAGGCGAGATGATGGCGCCGAATGCCGTGGTTCCAAACACGTAACTGATCTGCTTGCCGTCGAAGTGCAGGTTGTCCTGCATATGGCCCGCAATCATAACGGACCAGGCTCCCCAGACGGCGAACTGAAGGAACATCATCAGCGACAGGCGGAAGTAGAGAGAACCGTCGCTTTTCGAGGAAGGTTGCATGAGTGTCTCCTGTGGAGCGGAAGTTGGTGGGATCCGGATTCCCTCAACCGAAATGAGTAAAATCACCGAATCCTATTCCCATAATGAACACACATATACACCTTTTGGCAAACTACGCGATTTATGTATGTTTCAGCGTGACGAAAGAATCGGAGGTGTGCGATGAACGAGCATTACACGGAACGGGAACAACGGCCGCGCCGGCGGCAACCGCGAACCAGCCCGCTCGGCCGCTTCCTGGAAGGCTTCACTCTCGGCTTCCTGGCCTGGACGGGCCTGCTACGCCTGGGAATCCCTCACACCCTGGGCCTGGGAAAGCCTTCTGTTATGCTCATCTTCGCCCTTCTTCTGGCGCTACTCTCCCTATCGAGGCGCCGAAGATATGCCTGGTGGGCCGCGGGGTTCACAACCGTTCTGGTGCTGATCATCGGATACACACCGATGATGCCCCGGTTGATGAAATCGCTGGTCCTCACCGCGCCCCCCCAGAAGGCCGACGCCATCGTGGTTCTCTCATCCTCGACGAACGCGGAAGGTCGGATGAGCCTCGAAGCGCTGGACCGCCTGATTCAGGGCGCTTCGCTCTATCGCCAGGGTTACGCGCCCGCCATCGTGCTGACAGAGTTGGATGACTCCTATCCGGAACCGAAGAAGGATCTCGACACGGTGTTCGGCCTCCTGCCCAACAGGCCGTACATCGTTTCCGTTGGACCGGTTCACAGCACGGCGGACGAAGCCAAACTGGTAAGCAAGGCGGCGGAAGAGCGCAACTGGAAGAAGATACTGCTCGTCACATCGCCGACGCACTCAAAACGTGCCACCCGAATATTCGAGAAGCAGAAACTTGAGGTCGTCTCCGTGCCCTGCCCCGAGAGGAAGTTCACCATGTCGTCCATGAAAAAACCGGTGGAGCGCTGGGACGCATTCCACCGGTACTTCTACGAGAAACTGGCCTGGTTTACCGGCAGGGTCAGACGGCAGTTGTGAATCAATCGCACAATGTAGGGGCACGGCAAGATGTGCTCCTACGTACCAACCACTCGAAACCTGGCGTAGAGGCGATTCGCAAATCGCCCAAATCAAGTCCTATGACGCTCTTTCCGATTTGACCGCCCGGGCGCTTTCCGGGCTCCACGGCGCGTTCAACCGTTCCGTCAATCGCTCCGCCAGACCGGCAATAGGCACGCGTTCCTGCATAAGCGAATCACGGTCGCGGATCGTCACGGCCTGGTCTTCGAGGGTCTGGAAATCCACCGTCACGCAGAACGGCGTCCCGATCTCGTCCTGCCGGCGGTACCGCTTGCCGATACTCTGGCTTTCGTCATAATCCGTGAAGAACCGCGTGCGCAGATCCGCGGCGATGTCTTTCGCGACGCCCATCAGTTCCGGCTTCTTGCTTAGCGGAAGCACCCCGACTTTGAAAGGCGCGATGGCCGGGTGGAACCGCAGAACGACGCGCGTTTCCTTGTCCTGAACGTCCTCATCGTAGGCGTCCAGCAGGGTCACCAGCGCCGCGCGGTCGGCGCCGTCCGAGGTCTCAATAATCCACGGGATGAACCGCTCTTTAGTTGCTTCCTCGAAAACGCTGAGGTCCTTGCCGCTGTACTCTGAATGGCGTCGCAGGTCCCAGTCGCTTCTGTTGTGTACGCCGGCCAGTTCCTTCCATCCGAACGGGTAGTTGTATTCGATATCCACGGCCGCTTTCGCGTAGTGCGCCAGTTTTTCGTGGTTGCGGAAACGAAGGTTCTCCGACCGGATACCCAGACGTTCGAGATACCAAGCCATACGGGCCGACTTCCACGCGTGGTAGTGCTTCTCGGCCTGGTCCTCGCGCACGAAGTACTGCATTTCCATCTGCTCAAATTCGCGCGTTCGGAACGTGAAGTTGCCGGGCGTGATTTCGTTGCGGAATGCCTTGCCGATTTGCGCGATGCCGAACGGCAACTTGCGCCGGCCGTTCATCTCCACGTTTTTGAAGTTGACGTAGATGCCCTGGCAGGTCTCGCCGCGAAGATA
>JAKQQT010000304.1 GCA_029564025.1 Armatimonadota bacterium
GCAAGCGGTCGGACGTCGTATCGCTGGACATTACCCGGAGCTACGAACCTGCGCTCAGCAGCGCAGCGCCGACCGTGAAGGCAAATGTTGTCTGGGGGAGGGGGAAGACCGGCACCGGCATCAAGGTCGCGATTGTGGAAGTGCCGGAGTCGGGTACAAGTTCGAGAGTAGAATTCTCAAACCCCTACCTGCTTGACGGATCGTCGTACCGCCCCGATCTGCCCGTGAGTTCCCATGCAACACAGGTGGCCGGTATCGTTGCAAGTACCCACTCAACGTACAAGGGCATCTCCTACGGAGTACCGGCGCTACTCTCTGCAAATGCCAACACAGGGTATGATTCTAGTATTGTCCCTGCAACGGAATGGGCGATAACGCAGGGTGCGAACGTTCTCAGTTGTAGTCTCGGCAGAAACACATCGAGGGAACTCGGCAGTCTAGCCCAATACTACGATCATGTCGTCTGGAGCAATCACCTGACTGTGGTTGCCGCCGCAGGCAACGACGGTATTGTAGAGTCCCCGGGCCTCGCCTATAATGTCATTGCCGTTGGCGCTTTTGATGATAGGGACACACCGATCTGGACGGATGATGCCATGCTGGGAAACTCCGGCTATAACGATCCGATATCACAGCACGGCGATCGGGAGAAGCCGGAAGTAGCCGCCGTTGGGGCCGGGATGATATCCACTTCAACTGCCAGCCCCTGGGTCGGTTATTGCAATGACTTTGGAACAAGTTTCGCCACACCGGTGGTATCCGGCGAGGCCGCCCTGCTGATGCACCGGCAGAGCCAGCTCACGTCCTGGCCGGAAGCCGTCAAGGCGGCCATCATGGCAGGAGCGATCCACAACATCGAGGGTGCCAGCAGGTTGAGCGACCGCGACGGTGCAGGCGGGATCGACTGTTCGATCGCCGACGACACCATCGCGAACAACCGCTGGTGGGCGAACACCGTGACCTACGGCGACTTCCCGAAGACTTATGTCCTGAGCGGCATCCCCGCCGGGAAGAAGGTCAGGGTCGTTGCCGCGTGGGACTCGCATCCGCCGGATCTGCATCCCCCTTACGGCACGATCAACGATCCGCTGCAATCCGATTTCGATCTTGTCATCTACGATCCGAACGGCGAGCAGGTTGAAGTCTCGTCGTCCTACGACAACAACTACGAGATCGGCCAGTTCACGACTGAGATGAGTGGGAACTATCAGGCGAGGGTTGTTAAATACCGGTTCGAAGGCGCATCGGAGCGCCTCGCGCTGGCTTACAGCATCAGTGACCCCTGAACCCACTTATTTTTGCATACACGTTAACGAAGGAACTGCAATGAAATTATGTATTTACTCATGCATCGCAACGATAATCCTCGTCGTCCTTGCCAGCGCAGGGTGCCTGGAACCGGCCAAAACCGCCGTAAACGCCACCCCGGAGCCCACCCTGGAGCCCTGCGAGACATGCAACGTGCCCGAGGACTTTTGCGGCCCGCCCGGGGTCTGCCCGGGGGAACCGGTGAACGGCGTCTACGCCTTCACGGACAAAAACGTCTACCGGATCGGGGACGTTGTGGAGTTCGGCATCGTCAACTGCGGCGATGAGCCGGTGGAATTCGGCAGCCCACGCCCATGGTGGATTGACAGATGGGTCACGAACGAATCAGGATGCATGCCGGGCAATTGCACCGGCGGCACGTGGGAGCCCATAGCCGATGGGGGATATGCTCCGACCGTGGTGTGCTTCCTCGACCCCGGAGATAACTGGACAGTGCAGTGGAATACTACAAACTGGTGGGATACTGCAGAGGCGAGCGGAAGTCCTGTATGTCCATATGATATTCGGATTCACGACGACCCCCTTACACCCGGGACGTACCGGGTGCGATATGGGCCCAACTTCACCAAGGAGTTCGAGTTTGTGTGACGCGGAATAACCCCGGCCACCGGAGGCACAAGGATGTGCGCGCAAATGGAGAAACCACAATGAAACCACAAATTCACCCATGCATCGCGATGATAACTCTCATTGCCGTCTTCGCGACCGCCGGGTGCCTGGAACCAGCCAAAACCGCCGTAAACGCCACCCCGGAACCGACACCGGAACCCTGCGAAACGTGCACCGTCCCCGAAGACTTTTGCGGCCCGCCCGGGGTCTGCCCGGGGGAGCCGGTGAACGGCGTCTACGCCTTCACGGACAAAAACGTCTACCGGATCGGGGACGTTGTGGAGTTCGGCATCGTCAACTGCGGCGATGAACCGGTGGAATTCGGCAGCCCACGCCCATGGTGGATTGACAGATGGGTCACGAACGAATCAGGATG
>JAKQQT010000421.1 GCA_029564025.1 Armatimonadota bacterium
CAGGATGAACCCCGCCGGATTCTTGACGTCCGTGTTGGAGGGAATATCGGTCTTTCCTCCAGACTTGACGTACTTGCCGTACAGCACGCCGCCGTTGTAGGCGTAGGACCTGGCCCACCGGCCGGACTCGTCCGTCCATGCCATATTTTTGACCAGGGCGTTGTTGCTGGGGCAGGTGAAGATGCTGGAAGCGCCCTTGGTACTCTTCGTGGCCTTGTCAATGTAGCCAACCAGGGCGTCTTTCCAGATCATCGCGCCCTTGCCGGTCACGGTGTACCGGTTCGGCGGATAGTAACCATCGTAGTCTTCGGTGTACTGAATCAAAGCCACCCCGATCTGTTTCTGGTTGTTGAGACAGGTGGTCGTGACGGCTCGTTCGCGTGCCTTTGCGAACACTGGGAACAGGATCGCCGCAAGAATGGCGATGATCGCGATCACCACCAACAGCTCGATCAGAGTGAAAGCTCTTAGCTTTCTCATGAATACATCGCCTCCAATAGCGGGATTATTCGGCGCGGGACAACATCAGCGTCCCGGCTCTGGCCGCCAATCCAGTATGATTCTACATCGATATCAGACTCATTGTCTACCGGCGGTGTTCCCGAGCGTGTCAATCGAAGATCGAGGACGCCCGTCCAGGCCGGGTTTTCGCGCGCGGTGAAGAGTGATACAGTAAAGGCAGAAGCATGCGGGAGATTATCCGGCCGAACCTTTGTCGCCGGGAGGACAGCAGGTACATGAAACAGATTATCATCGCCGTCGCGGCCTTGTGCTGGTTCGGCGCGCTCACAGCATTTGCCCGGGAACCGGTGACGTTCCGCGACGACTTTTCAAGCTACACACTAGGCGCCGACGGGTCACCCGTGTGGAAGCCGTTCCTCGGAAAGTGGGAGATGAAGGACGGCAGATACTTTCAGACGGTGAACGACCAATACGACCAGGGCTCCTCGCTGGACGTGCGACCGACGGGACGGTACACCATCTCCGTTAAAGTGAGGGCCGAGGGCGGCCCGGCGGGCGGCGGCCTGTTCTGGAACATGACGAACCGCGAAACCAGAGCCAACTGCCAGATGGCCCGCGTGGACCCGGAGTTTGTCATCTGGGGCTGGGAAGACACCGCGGGCGCCTTCCAGCAGACCGGCATTTACAACACCGGTGTCACCTCCGACTCCGAGCACACTCTATCAATTGCCGTGGACACCGACCTCGGCAAGTACAACGTGTTGCTGGACGGCAAGATTGTGGGCAAAAACGCCGACCTGCGGTTCTATGAGGGCTACTGCGGCATCCAGTCGTCCCTGGCGAACTCTTTCGACGACTTCGAGGTGCGGCCTGCCAGACCGGAGGAGTTGGAAGGTTTGGAGGTCGTCAAGCCGTTCAACTCGCCGCGCGCGCTGGCGGTTGGCCCACTGGACCGGCTGTATGTCGGCCACCGTGGCACGAACACGATCACCGTCGTTTCAACAGGCGATGCGATGTCGGCGCTTCCGATTTCGTTCGGCTCCGTGGTGCAGGAATTTGCTCCGCGCGGCAAGGGCGAAGGCGAACTGCTGGACCCCGTGGCACTGGCCTTCGACCGCGATGGCAATCTTTATGCGCTGGACCGACAGCGCAATTCCGTCAATATCTTCGACAGAACCGGCCGGTTTGTGCGCGCGTTCAGCACATATTTCCTGTTCAATCCAACGGACATGGCGCTGGCGCCGGGAGGAGAAGTCGTGGTCGTCAGCCCGGGCTCGAACGCCGTGGCGGTGTTTTCTCCCGAAGGCAAGCAACTGGCATCGCTTGCCGGTGGAAATGTTTTCAAGAATCCCGAGTCGGTGACGGTTGACTCCGGCGGGCGCATCCTCGTGGGCGATACCGGCAACCACCGCGTCGTGGTGCTGTCGTACGGTAGCGACGGTCAACTGCGCCAGGCCGGCACGATTCCTGCCTGGCTGATCGGTTCCAGCCTGCGCGTCAACAGCAAGGGAGAACTCATATACTCGGGCGGACTGGGCTATTACGAGAGCGGAGGGTGCGTACGGGCTGTCACCCAGAAGGGACAGCGGGTGTCGCACTTCGCCGGGCACTGTATCGGCGGGCTGTCGCGCGAAGGCGCCGTTGTGGTGATGCCTAACGACGTCGTTTACTACGCCGACACCGACCGCAACCGTATCGTGATGATTCCGCCGGACCTGAACGAACCCCGTCCGTATGTCGAGGTGAGCGGGGACAAGGCGACCATCACCTGGGCAACACCAGGCCTGCCGGGGTGGAACACGCCCGTCCAGCCCGTTTCGTTCCGCTACGGCCTGGACAGGGAAGGCGATACGTGGGCTTCGACCAAAGCGGTTATCGTCTCGGCGGCCGTATCCGCTTCGAAAAATGAAGAACCGAAGGACTTCGGCCCGGTGGTAACGCGTCGCGTAACGCTTACCGGCCTGAAGCCGAACACAATGTATTTCTATACGTTCTCGCCCACCATTACCACCATTCCGGCCGGAGCGCCGATGGCGGAGACCGCGATCGGTGAAGTTGCCAGGTTCAGGAAAACCATCGATCCAACGTACTCCAAGACCTACTCCTTCCTGTCCGCGCCGCCGAAGGGGAAGCGGCAATTTGTGACTCTGCGGGTGCTCAATGCAATCTACCTCAAGACGGACAACAAGGGCGTGAAGTACGAGGCCAAACGCGAGGACATCGGCGACCGCATCCGCCTGATGATGGACCGCGCGAAGGAGTTCTACTGGCGCAACACCGGTCTGCGGCTAAACCTGGAGATGCACTATGTGGTCATCGATGAAGCAGTTGCGGACATCAAGGAAGGCATCCCTCCGCTCGAGCAGGTGCGCAATGACATCTCGTCGGCTGTGGACTTTGAGGGGCGCAACCTGGCGAACTACGACAGCATCAACGCCCTGTGGCCGACCGCCAGGTATAGCAAGGACCAGAAGGAGCAGATGGGACGCGTGGGCGGCGGCGGACTGACACCCTACGGTTACAGCGCATTCGCGGCCGACGGCATGGTGGCCTGGCTGATGGTTCACGAGTACAACCACCAGGTGGATGCCTTCTTCGACCGCATGGGCTACCCCGAATTCTGGCTGAATCACCCGGATGAGACGGTTCATCCGGGACGCTTCGGCGGCCAGTATGACTGCAATGCCTGGATTTTTCGCGAGTGGCCGGACAACGACTGGTTCTGGTTGACCGCAAATCATGTCGGCCGACTGGACGTGACCGACGACACGGACGAAGACGGTGTACCGGACAACGAGCCGAAGGTCGCCATCGACGAGAAGCGCATGGGTTCGAATCCGAAGGTCGCTGACACGGACAGCGACGGTTTGGACGATCGGAAGGAAGTGATGGCAGCCATCTTCAGCGGCTCGAATCCCCGCAAGGCCGACACAGACGGAGACGGAGTGCCGGATGCGCGCGACCCGTGGCCGCTCGACCCGGAACTGCAGAACCGTCCGCGCCGTACGCCCATCATCGACGGAGCGGTTCTGCCGGATGAGTGGATTCCATTGAAAACCGTCAACCAGGACGGGCTGAAGGCGGAGACCTATCTGCAGTGGGACGAGAACGCCGTGTACTTTGCAGTGGTCGCCGACACGGGGCCGACCATCGAGGTTCACCTGACGCCGAAGAACACGGGTATTTTCACGGCGGACAAGATTGAATGCCGCATCAATGCCCGGCAAGCCGGACCCGAAGCGAAGGAAGTGGACGTGGTGAACGGCAAGGGTGCGCGGGCGGTTGTTCGCCGTGTCGGCGGAAAGACCACGGTGGAAGTGGCCTTCCCGCGCACTCCTTCAATAGGCCTTGCTCCGCAGATGGAACAGACGATGGGCTTCAACGCGATTCTGGAGACCGAAACGTCGTGGGTCACATTGTTCGAGCCCTGGCGGCTGTGGGAGATGCGGCTGGTTTCTGATTAAGGAACAAGCCGGGTTCGGTTCCCCTCCTTTCTAAGGAAGGGGTAGGGGTGGTTGTCGGTGCTGAACTTTCCAAAAAACCACCCCCGCCCCCTCCTTGAAAAGGAGGGGAGGAAAAGCGGTTACGTCTCAGAATGCAAATTGACGCTGAGTGAGTCGACCAGGATGGTAATGATGATTTCGCTCAATGTGCCTCGCTGGATTGTGAGTCACGGTTACGAAAGAGGATTCTTTATGCGCTTGCCAGCCTTCATCATCGCCTTGATACTATTGAAATCCGGACCGGCGGTGTCCGCCGTTCCCGCCTGGGCAAACAGCCCCATCGCCGACGAGGTGTTCTACCACTTCATGCCCATCGCATGGCGCGACTCCGACAACGACGGCGGGGCGTCCGGCAAGCGGTTCGGCGACTTCAACGGGATGACGGCTTCGCTGGATTACCTGCAGTACCTTGGCGTTACATCGGTGTGGATGAATCCGATTTTCCCGTCACCGGCGTATCACGGATACCAGCACGGACCGGCCGACACTGTGAACCCGTGGTTCGGAACCGAGGCGGAGTTCCTGAACTTCGTGGCGCAGGCGAAGGCGCGCGGCATCAAGGTCTACGTGGACCTGGTGTGCTACGGAATCTCGCACAACTCGGTCTACTTCCAATCGGCATACAACAATCCTTCCAGCCCGTACGACGCGTGGCTTTCGTTCACAAACAGCGCCAACACCACCTACAACGGCTACACGTTTACCACGTGGAACGGCTCCAATGTCGGCTTCATCAACTGGGACCTGCGCAACCCTGGCGCGAAGCAAACCGTGATTGACTGGTCGAAAAAGTGGCTGGATCCGAACGGCGACGGCGATCCTTCGGATGGGATTGCCGGTTACCGGCTTGACCACGTGTGGGTGCGCTATCCGACCGAACCGGAAGGACTGGGCTACAATCTCGACACGTTCTGGACACCGTGGAAGGACGCGCTGAAGACCGTCAACCCCAACGTGGTCACGTTCGTGGAGCAGGCGTTGTGGCACCTTTACGGAGACGAGTTCCTAGGCGTGCACGACGCGGCGTTCATGAAGCCGTACGAAACCGCCGCGCGCGACAGCATCCTGCACGAAAACGCCGAGCAGATGTATCCGGAGATGGTCCGCACACTGGACGCCTACAACCGGGCCGGCCAGGGCACCTTCATGTGCATCATGGGCGACCACGACGTGAAGCGCCTCTCCTCCGCCATCGAGGCCGACCATTCGGGACTGGCGGACCGCAACAAGGCCGCCGCCGCGATGCTGATGTTGCAAGCCTTCCCGCCCATCATCTACTTCGGCGACGAACTGGGAATGACCGGCGAAAAGGGCGACTGGGGAACGGACGCGAACGACATCCCGATGCGCGAGCCGTTCAAGTGGAAGGCCGTGAACAACGGTTCGCCGATGACGAACTACTATGTGCTGAACAGCCAATCGTACAACGCCCGGTATTCGCGGGACAACGACGGCAAATCGGTGGAGGAACAGCAGGGCGTCAGCGGTTCCCTGCTGGAAACGTACCGCAAACTGATTGCGTTGCGGAAGGCGAACGCGGCTCTGCGGCGCGGCGATTTCACCTCGGCAACCGTGGGTGACACACACATCTGGGCGTTCACGCGGCAGTACGCGCCCGACGCAGGCACCGGGCAGACGCTTCTTGTCGCCATTAATGTCGGCGGTTGGGATATCACCACGAATATCAACATATCGCACCTGGTTGTCCCGTCCGCAGGCGCGGAAGTGCGCGATGTGACCAATGGTGTACTTCAAACAACGCTTACCAACGCGAACAAGGGCGGCTACAGCGTCACGGTTCCGCGGTACGGATACCGGGTTCTGTCTATCGGCGTCAGTTCGGGCACGCCTCCGGAGCTGAACGTGGTGGACGGCCTGGACATCATCAACTCGTTATCTCCCGCCGGCGTTGATGTGCTTCAGGACACGCCGACCAACCAGGGCGATAACTCGTGTGAACTGAACCGGTTGTTGCTCAAACCGCGCGCGGACGGCTTGCTGATTGGCATCACGGGCAACCTGGCGACCGACGGCCGGGCTCTGGCGCTGTTCGTTCAGTCTGGTTCAAACGGACAATCTACCATCAATACCTCCACGATGGTCGCTCCTCCGTCGGGGTTGAAAGAGTTGACCGGCTTGAAGTTCGATGCCGGTTTTGTTCCGGACCACCTGTTCTTCCTGAACACCTACGGCGGAACGATGTACGT
>JAKQQT010000321.1 GCA_029564025.1 Armatimonadota bacterium
GGTTGCGCCCGGCGGCACGTAAGCCGTTCCCCGGCGCATGCACAGCACGTAATCCAATGCCAGTCTCGCCCGGTCGACCTCGTCAGCCGCCACGGCGTTTCCGGACGCGGCCTTCGCCGCTTCGTTTAACAACTCGATGCCCTTGTCCAGAACGGCGTCGCTCAAGTACGGCGCGGTCGGCGGATCGTAGATGCGCACGGGCATGGACTTGTCGGTGCGCGGGCCGGAGTGGATCAGGTCCAGCCACTGCTGGATCATCGGAGCGGCGGGACCGTAGACCGCGTTGACGTATTCCGAAATCAGCGCTGGCGCTGAGAGCGTTGTGTCCCACATCAATTTGGCGGTCATCCAGCCCTTCAACTCGGCCATTTCCGCTCCGCCGCCGCCCGGAGCGTATCCGCCCTCGTAGAACAGGCCCACCACCCCGTGCTTGTGAAACAGCGGGATATCGGCCGCGATTTCATCAAGGCAGGGCAGGGGTTGCAGGTAGTTCGCGAAGTTCGTGCAGTAGTGCCACACGTACAACTGGTCGGTGATGCGGTGCCACGTCTGAAGGTTGCCCAGGGCGTCCTTGTTGAGGTCGCAGGCATCCAGTCCGTGACCGAAACACGCGTAAATCGGGGCGATTCTGATGCGCACGTTCTTCAGCGGGCGCGCCAGTTTCGGAGGCTTTTCCGTATACTGGTACGCCAGTGTGTCGACGAGAACCTTCGGGTGATCCTTGCCGATTTCCTTGGCGATGGCGTTCACGAACCGCAGAACCACGCCGCTCTCCGCCTCTTCCTGCGCCTTCACGGCCTGGCAGTTGGGGCACTCGCACGGGCCGTAGGTGTCGTTCTGTGATACCGAGAAGATGGTCGCATCCGGATGGTTGCGTATCCACTTGCGAACCTGCTCGATGGAAATGCGCAGAACGTCCGGATTCGTGAGGCAGATCTGCTTGTCCGGCACGCGCTTGCCGCCGACCATGCTGAAGTACTCCGGGTGCTCCGCGAAGTATTTGTCCGGAGGGATCAGGTTGTTGAACGTGTGGACGAACGGATGGTAGATGAGCCGGCCGCCCATCTCCTCGGTCAAGCGCTGATGGTGCCCATTGGTGCGGTTGCGCGACGCCCACGTCCCGTCGAACGCCTCCGTCCAGAACGGCTCGCGATATTCGAACGCCGGTTTCTGGCGGATATTCAAGTCCGCCACCTCGATGGTTTTCTTCGCGGGATAATGCGAGACACGGGTATTGTACCAACGCACGCCGAGTACGTCCTCCAGGAACGCGAAACAGCCGTACATCGCGCCGCGCTTCCCGCCGCCCTTGATCTCCACAATCTTACCGGTGGTGCGGATTGACAGCGCTTCCTCCGCCATCTTGCGGTCGGTCTTGATCACGATGGACGGTCCCTTGCCGCGCTTGCCCACGATGGGCAGGGTCGCGCCGGACATCTC
>JAKQQT010000330.1 GCA_029564025.1 Armatimonadota bacterium
GTTTATGTCGGCGCTTGGGACAACACGTTCTATGCGGTCAACGCCGCTACCGGAACATTGAAGTGGAGCAAGCGCATCGGCACTTCCATCTTCTTCTCACCGGCGGTGTCATCGCCTTGTGTGGTGGACGGCAAGGTCATCACAACCGCGGCAATCGTGCCCGCCGACAAGGCCGCCTTCCATGTTCTGGCGCTGGACACCGAAACCGGCGAAACCGTGTGGGGACACCGCATGGAAGAAGGTAGCGCCGCCTACGCTTCGCCGACCTCCGACGGGCGCCGCGTTTTTCTGGCCAACCTGAGCGGCGATCTGTTTGCGTTGAACCTGAACGACGGTTCGCTGGCCTGGAAAACGAAGATGGGCGAGACGACGTATGACTGCCGCCCGACCTACACGAACCGGCTGGTGGTGTGCAATAACCTGTTCGGTGGTCTGCGCGCCTACAACGCCGCGAACGGCGAGCCCGTGTTCCAGTACAAAACCGGCGCCGGCCTGCAGTTCGCCTGGCCGACAGTGGACGGAACGACCATTTACCAACCGTCGATGGACGGCACGCTGACGTCTGTGTCCGGGGTGTCGCTGACGGGAACGGGCGAGGCCGGCTGATGCTCGTGTTGGGTCTCGATCCCGGTACCGCCATCACCGGTTACGGATTGATCCGATACGAAAACGGCCGGCTTGAGGTGGTGGCTTCGGGAACGCTGGAGACCAGCAAACGCGAGTCCGAGGTGGCGCGCCTGAACAGCCTGTTCAACGCGGCGGAAGCCCTGCTGGCCGAGCATCGTCCGGACGCGATTGCCGTGGAGCATCTCTTTTTCGGGCGAAATGTCAACACGATGCTGAACGTCAGCCGCGCGTCCGGCGTGCTGTTGCTGGCCGCGGCGAGGGCGTCGATACCGGTGACGGAATACACCCCGATGCAGGTGAAGATGGCGGTTGTGGGCTATGGAGTCGCCGAGAAACAGCAGGTGCAGTTTATGGTGACGCGCATCCTGGGCCTGGACGCCCCGCCGAAACCGGACGACGTGGCCGACGCGCTGGCATTGGCGATCTGCCACGCGCATTCGAGCAAATTGGGCGCGCTTGATCCGAGCGGAATCGGGCATCGCAAGCGGGGAACGTGACCGGCGCATAAGGATCTCATCGGGCGGATTCTGAACCATCTGTACCAACTACTTCATCGGTTGAGCGTCAAGGCCTGTCATTCTTGTATGTTGTGGAGTGTAGGTCCAGGCCGAGTAGTCGGCTAAGTGTAATAGGCCGAATCGATCGGCCTGGACCCGTGGCGTGGCAGATC
>JAKQQT010000367.1 GCA_029564025.1 Armatimonadota bacterium
CCGTTCGCGACAAGCAGTTCGCCGGCATTGCACGAGCCCACCAGCTTGACCCGGCAGTTCATGGCCGAACTCACGGGCACCGCGCCGCACAGATAACCCTGATCCGCGCCCTGCACAACCACATACGGAGCTAACTCCTGGTCGGATTCCGGCAGCACCAGATCCCCGCCCGCGTTCAGCTTCACAAGGTACCCTGCCTTGAGGCTCAAATCCTCGCCCGCCGCGAACGCCACGCCGCCCATGCGGCAGCCCGTCTGATTCATGTTCAACATGGTTCAATCCTCCCGTCAGCCCCCGCGGCGGGATCGCCGCCGCAGGGCCTTACGCATTACGTTAACCGCTGACGACGATGTTCCCGGCCGCGTAAGGACGGCACAGCACGAACTGGCCGTCCGCGCCCTTCTCTTCCGCGATCGCCAGACCGCGGTAAGTCCCAGCCGAAGCCGGCAGCGCCCGGACCTTGCCCGCGTCCGCCGCCGTAGCCGGGTCCGCAAGGACCAGCACGTCGCCCGGATTGCAGGTGCCTTTCAGGCACACGCGCACGTTGCGTTCGCCCGTCAAAGGCTCGACGCTCACCAGCGCTGCGTCCACGTTCTCGTCATCCACGAGGTACACCGCCAGATCGGCAATCGCCGCAGGTAAAACCACCTCCGGAACGCCCGTGTCATGGGTCATCTTCACCAGATAACCCCGCTTGCCCGTCAGGTTCGCTCCCGCAAGAACGCGGATCAGCCCGCTCTTCGTATCAGTCTGCATAACATCCTCCTTTTCCCCCTGTCATCCGATCTCTGACTTCTTCCTTCCTCCTTCATCCTTCTTCCTTTGGGGCTACGCCCGCAGCTCACGCTCCGCACGGGAGAAAGCTGCCGTGAACGAAACCCGGTCACGGTTCGCGATCTCCTGGGCCCGGTTACGGATTCTCGCCGCCAGATCCGGATCGGCAGAAGGCGCGACACCGGCACCCGGCGCGCCCTTCGGCATCGGCGCCGAAGCACGGTTGTGAAGCGGCCGGGGGGCCGTTTTCACGGGAACCGCGACAGCCTCAGGCACCTCGCCAGCCGCCGGAGCAGCCTGCATGCGGTTACGCAGACGCCCGAGGAACTCCGACGCCGCCTTGCTATTCTCCAAAAACTGGCCGCGCCAGTAATTGCGGTCCTCGTTCGGAATCACGTCGCTGAACTCTTCCAGGCGGGCATCGCTCATCTCGTCCTCGTACCCCAGAAGCTTCTCAAGAAGCACCGCGTTCTTGGCCTGCTCCATCGCCAGCTCATTCTGGAGAGCCGCGATCACTTCGTACACGTCCTGTCCACCGTCCATTGAAACCTCCTTGCGCGTCGCGCGCTTAACACCACCACGTCTCTACATAAGCCGAAAAACCAACATCACGCACCCACATTCCGCCTTCTAACTGGGTTTAGATGACCGTAGTCAAAAGTCAAACGTGCAAAGTCCCTCACAGCACTAAAGTCACCAACACGTTCATAAAATTCGGGCGAATACTTCGAAACTCCCACCCCCATCAAACCCGGGGCACCCGGCACTCTATCGCCCGAATACTTCCAACCTTCCGCACCCATCAAACCCACGGCACCCGGCACTCTATCGCCCGTCGTAAGATCCACCGCATACCCATCGGGCATACTAATCATTCTCCTTCCTTTACCGTCCGTTACTATTCGTGAACCCGCCGGCACCGACACCCACTCTTCAGTTCCTTTCGGACGAATCTCCCAATTCCCGTCCGTTCCGGGTCTAATCACGCCGGCCTTGCCAACCCGTTGCAAATTCCCAAGATGGTCATATTGATAAACGTAGCCGTCATAGGATTTGATCACCTCAAACGGTTTCACTACTACGTTGTCGCCATCCTCAGCACGCTTCATCATGCTAGGTCCGCCAGCTTCGTTTCCCCGACCCCCATTCGTCTTTCCGTCTTTCTGTCCGCCCGTAGAAACGGAATCTCCTTTCATTGCACGCCCAGCCTTAGATAGAGCAGCGGCAGCACGCGCCGCCGGCGAAAACCCACTCCCGTATTTCTCCATCCGAGCAGCTAAAGAAGCCGCGCGAGCATTCTCTGACCAACGATTGCCAATGTCTCGGTACACCTTACCTTTAGAATCGACATACGCCCATTCGCCCGGATTTAACATACGCTTGCTAACGACTCTCGTGGACGACTCCAAATCTTTTTTCTGGTCTTCCAACTCAGAGACCTCGTCGGGACTGAGTGTCCCCCCAGCACCCGGCGTATCCCACCATTCGTCTCGGGGCACCGCGCCAAGCGTGTCGACACGATCCCAGTCGGCAGCCGAGGAAGGAAACCTGTCCTCTTGGTAAACGAACGTTTCGTACCCTTTTTGTCGTGCTCTTTCTGTAGATGCCGTGGTATATGGAACAGGACGGTACCCCAAAGGCCTTTCCCTTTCCTCAAGAGTACCTTTCTCGAACCCCGCAAGACTTTCGGCCTGGCCCCATTCCTCCGCAGTCTTGGGGCCGACGCCTTTATTCCGTGCTGCAAACGCCGCTGCTGAAAGAACAAA
>JAKQQT010000374.1 GCA_029564025.1 Armatimonadota bacterium
TGCAAGTATTGCCAGACACTGGAAGGCGATGAAGGAAGAGATTAAACGGTTGAGATTAGAGGTAGGGCATTTGCAGAAAACAAGCCTTCATGGGGCGGGCCACCTTGTTGACCGTACCATGCAAGGCGTTATTCAATGTCTGAATCAAAAAGGAGAATGAGATGGAAGACCTATGGATAAATCGACTCAGAAAAGCATCGCGCAACCTCATTGACGAAGACTCGCCGGAATGGTGGGACGGATTTCATAATGTCGTGGCGAGAAATGAAACATCGCAAGACGACGACAACCCGTATGTGAAGTATCACGAGGACGCCCAGTATAAGTCATATCGTGCAGGTGCGATGGCTGGTGAATCGTTGCTCCGTACATTGAACATGTGAGGCCAGCCACGGCGCGAAAAGGAGTAGACAATGGGTAAGAGCAAAAGGGTTGTAGAGCGTCGCGTGGAGCCGCTGGTTGGGAAGTCTTGCGGCGATTGTCCGTTTTGGATTCCCGACATCGACCTATGCAAGTGTACTCCGCTTGATCGCGGGCAGTGCGACATTGATGTTGAACGCCCCAAGCGTACTCATGTGCGCCGGGCTATCTGTGAGAGAGCGAAGCAGTATTTTCCCAACCCTACGGTCCATGATCCAGCCCGCAGCGCAGCGGAGGGACGGTAGCCATGCACCCGGTTGTTCAACCTTCTGTGGTTTCGCTGTTCGCGGGCATCGGCGGCTTCGATCATGCCGGATTCCGCATCGCCGGCCATGTGGATCGCGAATCGGCTGGTGAAGGAGGTGCGCCGTGACCAAGCGTGACACCTGCCTCTACTTCTCACCGTGGCGCGACCCGGCCACGCGCCGCCCGCACCCGACCAAGCCCGGCGTGTGCCGCTTCCGCGTCGTCATGCCCGCGCTTCCTAATGCCTACAGGCCGGACATGCAGCCGCGCCCGATACGCCCGGAGGAGTGCAAGGGATGCCCGTATTTCACCGACCGCGCGCTGGCTTTCCACCAGCCGCACAAACAGGAAGTCATCCCTCTTGAGTACCCGGTCGGCAGCGAGTGAACCCGTAAGACAGAAACAGGAAAGGTAAAACGAGGTGCGACATGGCGATTCATCGAGGTAGCGATATTAAAGGCGGTGGAGGGCATGAGATTGCCGAAACTGGGAGCGGTTTCAAAAACCTCCCAGACTGCCCAATCTGTCGATATGGGACGCTTGACATGCACCCATGCAAAAAGGGGTATATGGTGTGTATAGATTGTGGTGCAGAGGATTCCGTTGAGCATCTTGTGGCGATGCGAGTTCTTCACCGGGAGGTATGCCCATGAGTAATGTGAGACTACTTCAAGGCGACTGCCGCGAGGTGCTCAAGACGTTGCCGGATGGAAGCGTGAACTGCTGCGTCACGTCTCCCCCTTATTTCGGCCTGCGCGATTACAAAGTGGACGGACAGATCGGCCTCGAACAGACGCCGGACGCGTATGTGGCGGAGTTGGTCGCCGTCTTCCGCGAGGTGCGGCGCGTGCTGCGCGAAGACGGAACGCTGTGGTTGAATCTCGGCGACTCGTACGCGGCCCAGCGGGGCGGTACGTGTATGCCGGCGGAGACACTCGCAGGAGGGGTTTCGGGTACGGGTGACGAGAAATCGTACAGAGGCAGACCCGGAGGGGCGAAAGCGCACGAGGTCAACCGTCACACACAATACATGCCCGCCCGCAACGCCTCGTCGATAGGACTCAAGCACAAAGACCTCATCGGCATCCCGTGGCGCGTGGCCTTTGCGTTGCAGGCGGACGGCTGGTATCTCCGCCAGGATATCATTTGGCACAAGCCGAACCCCATGCCGGAGAGCGTGACCGACCGTTGCACGAAGGCGCACGAGTACATTTTCCTTTTGGCGAAATCGCCGCGCTACTACTACGACAACAGGGCTATCATGGAACCAGCGCAGTACGGCGAACAACACGCCAACAAGGCGACATCTTGGGGAACCAACAGAAAGCATCCGAACAAGGCAAATGTGTCCGACTATGCTTTCAAGGGCGACAACCACACAACGAGCAAGATGGAAGACGGGTCGTATGGCCGCAACCGCCGCGACGTGTGGACAATCGCCACGAAACCCTATAAGGGCGCGCATTTCGCCACCTTCCCTCCCGAACTCGTGCGCCCCTGCATCCTCGCCGGATGCAAAAAAGGCGGCACAGTAATTGACCCGTTTGGCGGCAGTGGTACGACGGGGCAAGTTTGCGAAGAGGAGGGGCGCAATTCAATTCTGATCGAGCTTAACCCCGCATACGTCGAACTTCAGAAACAGCGCACGGCGCAGATGGGTCTGCTATGATTTACGATAAGACACACCGCCGTTTCATCTTTCAGAACAAGGCCGCTGTCCGACCGTCGGCGATCTTGTTCTACGATCTCCCCTCCCTGCTCTTTCCGGGCGAGGACATCTGCCCCGAGGTGACCATGAGAAAAGAGAAGAAAACCGTCTACATCGCCGGCAAGATGCTCGGCGTACCGTACTACAACTTCCCGAAATTCGACGCGGCTTCCGCAAGGCTGGATGGCTTAGGGTTCAACGTGCTCTCGCCCGCAGACATGGACAGGGAGGTCGGCTTCGATCCGTGTAAACTTTCCGAATGGGACAAATTGCCGGACTCTTTCGACCTCTCCGCCGCCATCGAACGCGATAACGC
>JAKQQT010000390.1 GCA_029564025.1 Armatimonadota bacterium
CGACGGACCGCCGCGAACCGAATCAAGATTGGGCGAGCGGATGTCTAGCGGCCGGGCATTGACCAACAAAGCCAAACAAGTGCAGATAATTATTGAATGTCGCATATGCAACTGTTTTCGCAGTAGGGTCTCTCCTGCACATCCACTTATTAAGTTCGACGACTCCCGTAACCATATCCGAACTTGAACACAGTGTTCCTTTGCCGGGGACAATACTCGATGTCATGGGATGTGGCCCATTAGCATTATGCTTTTGCATTCCATGACGATACAATGTGAAGTACCCTGCCGGGTAGGGGTCAGATTCTCCTTCGAAAAGGCGACTGTTATAGAAGTTGACTGTATCGGGAGAAAGGTACATGTCGGCATAATAACGGATGTGTAGCCAATTCTCAGTAGGTATTGGTAAATGGAGTTCCGGCGGGACGAGAGATGTGTTTTCGAATATGAACGCCGTCGGCTCGATAATCTCAAACTCCACCTCGCATCCCCCGCCAAGAACGCTGGCGGTGACGGTGGTGTCGCTGGCTTCGCCTGGCGCGGTGAAAAGGATGCTCCCGTTCGAGAAATAGTGACTCAAGCACCCCGAACCCGAGGGGATGTTCCACGTGATGAGTCCCAAGCCGGGAGGCAGCAGCGTCAGGTTGACTTCCTCGCCGACGCCGACCGTCTTGCGTGTGCGGTCGGCGGGCTGGGTGGCCACGGTTTGGGTCTCGATCTTTAGCAGCGCGAGCGTGGCGTGCTTTCCGGCCGCATAGAAGAAGTCTCCTTCGTTATGTGAGCCGAGCATACCGTCGGGGTCTTCGGCGAGAAGCGACGGACTGCCCGAGATGGTCAACGTATAGTCGTAGTCGGGGCGGGGTGTGTCCTGATACTCGGGATCGGTTGAGACGTGGGAGAGGGTGACGGTGTACTTCGCGCCTCGGATCAGGACGAGGCTGACGCTCTCCACCTCGCCGTAGCCGCGGTTCAGGCGCCTCTGGGCCGGGCACGGGTCGCCCGAAAGGGGCGTCACCGTGAGGCGGTATTTTTCGGAGTGGCTGCCGCTGGGGTCGCCGTACGAGAAGGAGATGGCCTGCGTGTCGCGCGGCCCGCGGTCGGCGGGGTCAAGCGGGTCGGTGCCGGTGCCGAGAATGTAAGCAGCGGCGGCACTGTAGCTCGGGGTGACGTTGTTGAAGCAGAGGATGTGCCGCTGCCAGGCGCGCGGGCCTTGAGCCCCGTAGGTGGCCGAGTTCGCAGGGCCGCTGCCGGCGGAGAAGGTCGGCAACCCCCGTGCGAACAGCGCGTTGGCGTAGAGATCCGCGAACGGGACGGCGGGTATGACGAGTTGGAACGTGTGACGGTTCGCTGGGAACGCCCAGCCCTTGAACCCCATGTTGCGCCACTCGATGACGTTGAAGTCGACGCCCCCGTAAGTCACGCCCGCGACCGTGATCGAGGAGGTCGCGTTCGTGTCGCTCCCGTAGGGCTGGGCGGTCAGGTCGCCCCAGCACGGCGCGACGGTGATGTGGTGGGCGTTGACTGTCGTCGCGCTCAAGTCCGCGCCTTGACGGAACAGGCCGGTCGGAAGGGAGAAGCCCGGCGCGAGCAGCCAGGCGACGCCGTTGACGCTGGCGGCGAAATTGGAGACGGACAGCCCTCCGATCCTGACAGGGAAGGGCAGCTCGGCCGTCACGAGTCCGTCATCCGTGGCGGTATTCGCATATAGCGCTCCCGGCTGAACCAGCAGATTAACGGCACCGCTCGTCGCTACCGTGCCGAGCCAATTGAACCCGGAAGAGGCGGAAGGAAAACCGGCTCGTTTTCGGTCGTTGTCGTTGGCGTCCGCATAGGCCGCCTCCTCAGCGTCGGGTAAGCCATCGGCGTCTGTATCGGCCAAGAATGGGTCGGTTCCATACAGGAGAAGTTCTGAGGTGTTGCCCAGCCCGTCCCGGTCAGGATCCGTGTTCGTGATTGTCGGCGAGATCGTCTGGATATTGGGGTTTGTTTTTCGCTCAGCGTCCGCAACACCTGCCCGGTGTCATAGAAGTTACCGGCCTTGCCGTCAAGACTGTGAAGCAGGGCAATCCAGTCCGCCGACCAGACTGCCGCGTCGGCTGCGACCGACCAGAAGGCATCTCCGTCCGCGTTGTAAAACAGCATGTCTCCGCTGTCGTCGTCAGTGCGCAGCGTCGTCCGCCACGCCTCGGTGCCGTTTATTTCTTCC
>JAKQQT010000401.1 GCA_029564025.1 Armatimonadota bacterium
GGCAAGACCACCACCACCATCGGACTCGGCGATGCAATACGGCGTATCGGCAAGCGGGTGTGCATCGCCCTGCGGGAGCCTTCGCTGGGTCCGTGTTTCGGCGTGAAAGGCGGAGCAACCGGCGGCGGCTACGCGCAGGTCGTCCCGATGGTGGATATCAACCTGCATTTCACGGGCGATTTCCACGCGGTAACCTCGGCGCACAACCTTCTGGCCGCCATGCTGGAGAACCACCTGCACCACGGCAACGAACTCAACATCGATCCGCACAGTATTGACTGGCGCCGCGTGGTGGACTTGAGCGAACGATCCCTGCGCGACATCGTTGTCGGTCTGGGCGGCAAGTCCAACGGTTATCCGCGTCAGTCCGGCTTCGACATCACGACGGCCTCCGAAATCATGGCGCTCCTGTGCCTTTCGTCCAGTCAAGCCGACCTCGAGGAAAGGCTCTCCCGGATCATCGTCGGTTACACCCACGAGGGGAAGCCGGTTACCGCGGAGCACCTGCAGGCCGTTGGAGCGATGACGGTTCTACTGAAAGACGCGCTGAAACCGAACCTCGTCCAGACGCTGGAGGGCACGCCGGCCTTCGTTCACGGCGGACCGTTCGGCAACATCGCGCACGGTTGCAACTCAATCCTGGCCACGAAACTGGCGATGAAACTGGCCGATTACGTGGTTACCGAGGCCGGTTTCGCCACCGACCTCGGCGCCGAAAAGTTCTTCGACATCAAGTGCCGCACAGCAAACCTGAAACCGTCGGCCTGTGTGGTCGTCGCGACGATTCGCGCTTTGAAGTTGCACGGCGGCGTGGCGCTCAAGGACCTGGAAGCTTCGAATCCCGATGCCGTTTTCAAGGGCTGTGAAAACCTTGCCAAGCACTGCGAGAACGTCCGGCTGTTCGGACTGGAGCCGATTGTGGCGGTCAACAGGTTCTCGGGTGATTCCGAAGAGGAAATTGAGGCTATCTCAAAGTGGCTGGACGGGACGGGAACAAAGTGGGCGCTTTCCGATGTGTGGGCGCGCGGCGGTGAGGGCGGCGAGGAACTGGCGAGCCTGGTGGTGGAGGCCTGCGACAAACCGTCGGACTTCCACCCGTTGTACGACCTGAAAGACCCGCTTAAGGACAAGATGGACGCCATCGCGTGGAAGGTATACGGCGCCGCCGGCGTGGAATACCAGCCCTCGGCCTCGAAACGCATCCGCGAACTCGAGAAACTGGGCTTCGGAAAACTGCCGATCTGCGTGGCGAAGACGCAAAACTCGCTGTCCGACAACGCGAAGGCAATCGGCAGGCCCAAGGGATTCTGGGTGTTCGTTCGCGACGTGAAGGTAAGCGCGGGGGCCGGTTTTGTTGTCTTCTACGCGGGAAACATCATGACGATGCCCGGACTGCCCAAGGCGCCCGCGGCGGTGAAAATGGGACTCGACTGCGACGGCAGGGTGTTCGGGTTGTCCTGAATTAGATGATGATCAGTTCGCGCGTCGATTTCGTCAAGCGCTCGGAACCGTCCGCCGTGACCAGCACATCGTCCTCGATGCGAACGCCGCCCCAGTCCTCGATGTAGATTCCGGGTTCAACCGTCCATATCTCGCCCTGCTGGACCTTTCCTTCCGGATCGGTGACGTTGGAAAGCCGGTAGCCGTCGTGCACGTCCAGCCCGAGGCTGTGGCCCAGCGCATGGCCGAATTTGGGACCGTATCCGGCCTCGGTGATGATATCTCGAGCCACCGCGTCGGCTTCCAGGTGACCGATGCCGGGTCTCAGTGCCTCCACCGCGGCGGCCTGCGCCTTGCGAACCACCTCGTAAACCTCGCGCTGTTTGTCGTCCGCCTTGCCGACCGCGACAGTGCGGGTGATGTCCGAGTTGTAGCCGTCCAGTCGAACGCCGAAATCCATCGTGATGAAGTCGCCTGTTTCGATGACCTTCGATGACGGAGTTCCGTGCGGTTTCGAGCTGTTCACGCCGCTCACGATGATGCTGGGGAACGCCGGTCCCTGGGCGCCGCGTTTGCGCATCTGGTATTCCAGTTCTACGTCCACATCCTGCTCGCACATACCGGGCTTGATGAAGCCCAACAGCCACTCGAACAACTCGTCCGCCATCGCGCACGCCCGACGCGTAATCGCAATCTCGTCCTCGTCCTTCACAAGCCGCAGTTCCTCAATAAGGTTGCGCACAGGAACCAGTGTCGAGCCCGGAATGCCCTTGGCGAGGTCTTCGTGTGCGGCGACGGTGATGTGCGTGGCTTCAAATCCGATACGCTCCGGGGCAAGGGTCTTGATGTCGTCCCACGCTTCCGCCGTCAGCCGCGACTGACATCTGCAGACCTCCACACCGCTCGTCTGCTGTTCCGCCTGAACGTGGTAGCGCGAGTCGACATACAGACGCGCCGTCTCGGGCGTTACCAGAAGAAGACCCGAACTGCCCGTGAATCCGCTGAGGTAGCGGATATTCACCAGGTGCGTCACGTACAGGGCGTCGATGTCGGACGAGGCCAAACTGGTGCGCAAACGGTTGATACGGGAGGTCATGGGTTGTTGATGTCCTTGGTGTGGTGTTGAAGAAGCGTTACTGACGGTCGAGCAAAGCGCGAACAGCCCGGAGTCCAAGCAGGTACGAGTCCATTCCGAGGCCCGTGATCTGGCCGGTAGCCACGGGGCTGATGACGGACGTGTGGCGGAAGGCCTCGCGCGCGTAGATATTGCTCAGGTGGACTTCCACGGTGGGAATGCGCGCATCCGCCACGGCGTCGCGCAGGGCATAGGAATAATGCGTGAAGGCGCCGGGATTAATAAGGATGCCTTCCGCCCAGCCGAACGACTTCTGGATGGCGTCAATCAGCGCCCCTTCGCAGTTCGACTGCGCGAATCGAAGTTCGCATTGCAGTTCGCGGGCCAGTGACGTCAGCGCCGCGTTGATGTCGTCCAGGGTGTCGTCGCCGTAGATGGCGGCTTCGCGGCGGCCCAGCATATTCAAGTTCGGCCCGTGCAGAACGAGCACGCGGCGGGTCATCATCGGTCCGGTCCCCTTCCATAAGATTCACTGGTAATATGATAACCCATCGGACCGGAGTTACGTTACCCGGCTAACCCGTGAAGGCCAGGGCGTTCAGCATTCCGCGGACGAGTCTCTGGGCGCGATAGCGCGCTTCCCACAACGGATTGATGTTTCCGGGAAGCACGCGGCCGATGACCTCCGACGCGGGGATTGGTCCAAAATCGCGGCTGTCGATGGAAGCCGTCTCGTTGTCACCCAGTACGAAGAGACAACCGGATGGAACCTGGTAGGGTGCAATCTGTATCTTGTCCGGATGATTGCGCGCCAGTCGTCGGCAGGTGCGGCGGTCTCCGTCATCCTTCGGAACACGGCAAAGGCCGTTGTCGAACTGGGCGATTTCAATAAGGTCGCCCGGTGCGCCGGCCACCCGCTTCACCAGCGTTTCGCCGTGATGTTTAAACAGGACCACATCCCCCGCGCGGACTTCCGTGCCGCGGCAGAACCGGTCCAGCCACACCAGTTGCCCGCTCTCCAGGCACGGACGCATCGAAGAACCGAGCACCAGGACGGGGCGGTACGGCAACACCACCACCATTTCCAACGCAAGAATCAAAGCCAGCAGTGCGGTCAGCGCGCCTTTACCTGATCTCCTGCCTGTCGCGATCATCGAGTCTGTCTCCTCATTAAGCCGAAAGGTTCGAATCCAGTATGCTCTACGAGAGCGGGGCAGGGCAGGTTACAGGCAATCATAGCGGCGGGATTGGTGGAAGGCGGTGCGTCAATCCAATACGGGACAGGATTGGTCGGCGAGGAGCGCCGCGGGCCGAGGCCTTTCCCGCAAGCAGGCATCTTCCGGCAGACCGCGGACCCCGGGCAACCGGCCATCCAGCGTGAAGGCCGCCTTCAGGGTACCAAAGTCCCTGAGAAATCGTGTCCGGAAGGGACCAAATCCGTGCAACTTTCATTGCCTTGTGGGGTATACTTTCATTGCATGGAATAATTCTAAACAGTCGGCAACAGAGCCGGACTGGCACGGGTTCCATGAACAAAGCGTGATGTCTTGACGCTTTATCAAGCATTCGTTACAATGTAGGCGACCTTAGTAGTCGCGTGTGTCATCGCTTAGACACAGGTATCATCGTATAGACATAGGATTATCAGCACAGTGTATAGACATAGGATTATCAGCACAGTCGTGGGCGCTGGCGGAAGCGTATGCCGTTACGCCGGCTTTTGCGCGTCTGCCTTGGTATATGCTCGAATACGTATTCAGGCTCGTTCCGGTTGAACCGCCGGGCACGACCCGCCATCCATTCTCCGGCGGGTTCGCGGCGGTAACCGGGTCTACCCAGGTGAGGGTGAAATCATGAAATCACGTCAAATCAAACGAACGTGGGGCACGCTGGCGCTGTTGCCGGTCTTCCTGCTGGCGCTGGCGGGCGGTTCCGCGAAGGCTCATCCAACGAGCTTCGCCACGGGATCGCTCATCATACCCATGGACACCACATACCAGAACATGGGCATGTGGAAAGCCTACGGTCTGGTGTACAGGCTCAACAAAAGCGGTGTGCCGGTCCGGTGGGCTATTTCACGAACGAAGTCCTGGAATGGCATTGATTTCACCGCAACCACCGTGGATCAGCGCACCGGCGCGGTGATAAATAGTGGCAATCCCTATGACTACAGGGGAGGCCCGTTTATCATCGATTCCGCGGACGCCGCCGCCGCCCTGCCGATCATCTCGGCGTGGTGGGGCGCCCAGGCGAACCAGCCGACGGTGCACCGGGCCACCGCCGCCTTCACCGCAGACATCGATATCGTGTTGAAGCGCGCGCCGGAGATCGCGGTTGAGGCGACGAATTTCAGTATCGCCTCCGCCTACTTCACGGCGGCCGGCATCCCGGATATGAACGGCAACGCCTGGTCAACGCTTTCTCCGAACGTGATGACCCAGACGTCCATCGCCAACGGCGGCCTCTTCTTGAACAGCGCCTGCTCTCCGCGCAAGTTCGACGTATTCGTGACCCCGCACAACAGCGGCTACGCCTATTCGCTGACAGACCCGAACAACCTGGGGACGAAAACCTACCAGCAGTTGGACTACTTTGTTTTCCAGGGCGGCGGCTGGATCGCGTTGTGCCACTCGATCCTGAGCAACGAAAACGCCATCGCGGACCTTTACCGCAACAGTACCCCTGCTGTCCGCGCGATGTTCGCCAGTTCCGTCAACTCCGGCTTCCTGACCCAGGCGGGCTTTACGACCATCGCCAACGGCGCCGGCACCTACACAGTTCCGCCGGAGGGGGCCAGACAGCCCGTCGGCCAGGCCGTGCCCACCGTGCCCGCCCAGGCTCTGCCGGGCGGTTCCGTGCAGACCTGGAACAGAAGCACCGTCTCGTACCTGCCGGGCGTTGAGAACATCGCCTGGTTCCAGAACGGGGCAATCATTAACGATCACGTCATCAACGGGGTTTACCACGGAGGAGACGGCCGCGGCAAGATGACCTTCATCGGCGGCCACAGTTTCGCCACCTCGTTGCCGTATTCCGGCAACTACGAAGCGCCGTATCTCAGATTCTTCTACAACGCCCTCTTCTTCAACGGCGCGGCGGTGGCAAACGTGGGCCTCGAAACATCGCCGGCAACGATACCGATGGGCAACACGGTTCCGGTAACCGTCAAACTGAGGAACACCGGCGCCAGCACGGCCACCTTTGTGGACAACCTGGCGATTACCCTGGAGCCCGGGGTCACGTACCTCGGCATGGCAAGCGGTCCGACTCCGACCGTCAGTTACGACGGCGGCAAGACGATTCTGACCTTCGCACCGCTTGGAGACGTTCCGGCCGAAACGACGGCTCTTCAGATCAACACCACGGCCTCGTACGCCTCGGTTGGTGTTTACAAAATCGCGGAGGTTACCGCGACTTACGGCGACGTGTTCGCGGAATCGTTCAAGACCAAGGACTGCCGCGACATTACGGTGACTCCGGCGCCGGTTCCGGCCATCACGAAGACTCCGCCGACCCAGGGCCCGGTGCTCTCCGGAGACCACGCGGAATGGACGCTGACCTACGCGAACAACGGGCCTGCGAGCCTGTTGAATGCCGTGGTGGAAGACATCCTGCCCGCGGGATTCTCTATCGACACCGAGTTGACCACACCGTTGCCCACCAGTAGCACATCCCTTCCGGACGGCTCACTGCGGTTGCGCTGGTCGGTCGGGACCATAAACTCCGGCGGCTCGGGAACCATCACCCTGGTGGCACACACCCCTCGGATTACGGGCGGTAACGAGATATTCACGAACTCCGTGAAGCTCTCCGGCACCGAGTCCGGCGGTTCCACGCTCACCAGTCCCACGGCCACCGCAACGGTGGAAGTGACGAAACCGGCGATGGACCTGAACAAGACGGTGAACCTCGCCGAGGCCAACCCGGGTAATACGCTGACGTACACCATCACGCCGACGTACAACGATGTCTGGCCGCTGAACAACGTCGTCATCACGGACATCGTGCCGACCTACACGACCTATGTGGCGAACAGCGCCAACGCCGGTGGCACCTATGACCTGGGCACCAACACCATCACGTGGTTGCTGGGTAGCAACGACCCGCCGGTTCCGGCGGAAACGGCCGGTCCGGGAACCGCCTACTGCCCGGCGCCCGGTTCCCCGCTTGTGTTGAACACGGATACGACGGTAGTCGATACATACATCGATATCGACAGGCCGACCACCAACTACGGGGCCTTAACGGAGATTTTCACCAGGCCGGCGAACGCAACCCGGCTGAAGTACGGGCTTATCCGGTTTGACCTCTCGTCTCTGCCGGCCGGCGCGGTGATTCAATCCGCGATTATGACGATGACGGTTTCTGCCAATAGGGGCAACCACATCGACAAGGTTTACGAGATGGTGACGCCGTGGACGGAAGCGGGAGCAACGTGGAACACCCGCAACGGTTCAACGCCGTGGGC
>JAKQQT010000403.1 GCA_029564025.1 Armatimonadota bacterium
GCGTTACAGGCGGGACCGCAAAACGGGAGCGAAGGCGGAGGCTTTGCGGCCCGCTGACGCGCCGGTCAGGCGCTACTACGTCCAAAGTCTGTGCGGACGATCCGGATGCGGGCGGATTCTCATCCGCCCGTACAAGCCGCAGGGCCGTGACTCGACAACTATGAGGGGATGACTCAGTGTAGGAATCGCTTGACGGACATCGGATATTGATGCCATAAACACACCAATCACGGCGACTGAAATGGCCCAAGAACTCATACTTCAAGACTTGCTCCTGGATGGCCTTGCACTAGTCATATGCGGAACGGCGGCCAGTAGGGCGTCGGCCGAGCGGGGCGCCTACTACGCCGGGCGAGGAAACAAGTTCTGGGCGACGCTGTACAAGGTGGGGTTGACCAAGGAAGTTCTGAAGCCCGAGCAATACAGACAACTGCTGAGATACGGCATCGGGTTGACGGACGTTGCCAAGACTCACGCTGGCAGGGATCCTGAGATTCCTGAACATGCTTTCGATCCAGAAGCCCTTGTTGCCAAGCTTATGGACATCAAACCGAAGGTTGTCTGTTTCAACGGCAAGACGGCCGCCAAGCGATTCTTCGGGATCAGGAAAGTGGAATTCGGCAAATACAAGTCTGGACATCCTGCCTTGCCAAGCATCACGTTTTTCGTGGCACCGTCGACGTCAGGCGCTGCCTGCGGTTCCTGGGATCTGGAAATTTGGCGTGATCTGGCGAGAATCGTGAGCGAACATCATTCTGGACCCGTTGGCGGTATTGCCGGATAGGGAGCGATCGTGGACAGTAGGCACGAAGCGACATCCATGTCGAAGGTTGCCTCTGATTTCGTGATCCCGATGACGGAATCGGACTGGCCGGCCACAGAAGCTGAACGTGTGGCTTTGCTGGAAATCGAGGCGTTTGCGACTGAAACCCAGTACGACGCGCTCGGGCGGGTGGCGATGCGGGAAACGGCAGACAACCCAGGGGGCACCGGCTCCACTATCCGGCCCAGGTATCTTGCCGCGGGGTGGCTTGGCGCACTCCATGTCCACATGAAAGGCGAGACGGCCGAGCGTACGTTTGTGGACGAAATCACCTACAACGCCCGTGGCCAGCGGGAGCGCATCGACTACGGCAACGGCGTTCACACGACGTATTCATACGAGCCGACGACGTTCCGGCTGACGGGGCTTGTGACGACCCGTGAAAGCGACAGCAAGGTCCTGCAGGACATCACGTACGTTTACGACCCTGTGGGCAACATCGTGAAGCTGACGGACGCCTCACACGACTGCGTGTTTGCGAATAACCAGCAGGTGGAAGCCGCGTGCGGTTACACGTACGATGCGATGTACCGGCTGACAGCGGCAGCGGGGCGCGAGCACATGGCCCTTGGTCAGAATGCTGACACGGACGCCACGGCATTCCTGCGCAGTGCGTGGGCCCACCTGAACAACTCCCAGCAGTTGACCACATTCACGGAAGGCTACGTCTACGACGCTGCCGGCAACCTGACCCAGATACAGCACGCCGGTGCATCGACGTACACCAGGTACATCGACATCGCCACTGACAGCAACCGCGGCCTTCAGCGCCCGGACCAGGGCAGTCCGGACTTCACAAACAGCTTTGACGCAAACGGCAACCAGGTGCTGATGGGTCACGTGGATTCCCTTGCGTGGGACTACCAGGACCGGTTGCAGAAGGTTGTGCTGGTTCCGCGTGAAGACGACCAGGACGATGCCGAGTGGTACGTGTACGACGGGACCGGTCAGCGCGTACGCAAGGTGCGTGAAACGGTGGGGTACGGCGGCGACGTCGTGACCACCGAGGAAAAGATTTACCTGGGCGATGCTGAAATCAAGCGCATCTACCTGACGACCTACGACGAGTACGGGGACCCGATCAGCACCACGAAGGTTCTGGACCGTAGCAGCGTGCATGTGATGGACGACAAGTCACGGGTGGCGCTGGTGCATCACTGGACCGTGGATACGAACGGCCTGGAGCTGGACAGCAACCAGTTGAACACCCACCGTATGCGGTACCAGTTTGGAAACCATCTTGGGTCCGCATCCCTGGAACTGGACGATACGGGCGGCGTTATTTCATACGAAGAATACCTGCCGTACGGCGGCACCAGCTTTGTGGCCGGAACCAGCCAGACCGAGGTACGTCTGAAGGAGTACCGCTACAGCGGCAAGGAACGCGACAGCAGCACCGGGTTCTACTACTACGGCGCAAGGTACTACGCACCCTGGGTCGGAAGGTGGGTGTCTTGTGATCCGGCGGGACCGGTGGACGGTCCGAATCTGTATTGGTTTGTTAAAGGGAAT
>JAKQQT010000431.1 GCA_029564025.1 Armatimonadota bacterium
ACCACCGGCAGGCCGACGGCCGCCGCGGCGTTGTTATCCGTAAGAATCGTGAACTGAGTCCCTGGCGCGATCGAAGTCCCGGAAGGCACGGTAACATGAACGCCGCTACCCGCCGCCACGGTCGCCGCTCCGGTCACCACCGAATTACCGCAGGTGGTCGCGCCGCTGATGGTCAACTTCAACGTCGCGGTCGCGGCCTGCGTATAATTGCCCCCGATCGCAAGCGTCGTCGAACCGAGATCAAGCGTCGCGTTATTCGTGACGTTGCCGGTACCCAACGCGCTATTATTTCCGGCTTGCAATGTCCCCGCGCTGATCGTGGTGGCGCCGGTGTAGGTGTTCGCGCCGGACAAAGTCACGGTGCCATTGCCTGTTTTCGTCAATCCAACGTTGCCACCGAGGATCGCCGAGACCAACCCGGACTGCATGTCAAAATCGGAAGTGCTGGTCAAAACTCCCGTAGTGCCGGCAATGATGCCGTCGATAAGCTGAACACCGGCGACCGTGTCGCCGGAGGTTCTCATGTCCAGCGTCCCGCCTGAAACAACTACGGACGAGGTGTCCGCGATCTGATCCGACTGAAGCAACGACACCGTCCCGGTTCCGCTCACGGACAGATTCCCAGCGATCGCGTTGACGCCGGTCTTATTCAGGTTGAGTGTGCCGCCGTTGACGGATGTCTGACCGGTATAGGTGTTGGCCGTATTGCCGTTTAGCTCAAGCGTTCCGTCATCCGTTTTCGTAAGACCGCCCCCGCCGCTGATCGCGCCCGAAAGTGTCGTGTCGCCGGTTCCGCCCACAGTCAGCGTGAACCCGCCGTTCGTGATGTTGCCGTTCACGATCAATTGGTTACCGCCCGATGCGTTCCCGTTCGTCCAGGTCTGTGCGGAGCCAAGCGTAACATTGCTATTGATCGTCAGCGGGCCCGAACCGTTTCCGAGCACAATCCCATCCGCGCCGATCGTCAGACCGAATGCCTCGATTCCGTCACCGATCACGACGGCGTTCACGGCTGTGCTTTCCATCGT
>JAKQQT010000443.1 GCA_029564025.1 Armatimonadota bacterium
GCCCATCTGAAAGCGAAGAAGATCTTCGCCGCGCGCGAAACTTCCGTCAGCGACATTCCGCTGGTCAAGACCACCGTGACGAAAACGCCCGACGAACGGCTCCAGAACGTTCTCGAAAAACTACGACTGCCCAAGGCCACCAAACCCCGCACAGTCAAGACCCTTGCCAGCCACATCAAATCGCAGTTCCAGAAACAACTGTCAGACGCCGACGTTTCCGATCTCATCGCCGCAATGTCCAAAGCCGGCCACATCAACATTGCCGACAACAAAATCACTTACACCCTGTAATCCCTGACCTCAACCCCTGAAGGAAACCGACAATGAGAATCACCGCAGCGATAGCCCTTGCCCTCGCCGTCTCTCTGGACAGTGCCGTTGCCGAGCAGAAGCCGGCACGGACGGAAATGAAGACTGACATCGTGTTCGCCACGTGCGGCGGAACGAACCTGACCTTGGACGCTTTTGTCCCGCAGGGAGAGGGGCCCTTGCCGACGTGCATCCTTGTCCACGGCGGTGCGTGGATGAACGGGAGCAAGGCCTCGTACATCACACCGCTCTTTGAACCGCTGAGCAAGGCCGGCTTCGCCTGGTTCACGATCAACTACCGGCTCGCGCCGCAGCACCGGTTTCCAGCTTGCATCGAGGACGTTGAAAGCGCCATCCGCTGGGTGAAGGCGCACGCGAAGGAATACAAGGCCGACCCGCAGCGGATCGCGCTCATCGGCGAATCGGCCGGCGGCCAACTCGTGTCCTTGGCCGGTGTGCGGGCGCAAGCCGACACCCGCGTCGCCGCGGTGGTGCCGTTCTACGCGCCGCATGACATGGCGCTGCGGGTCCAGCAGAGCCCGTCTGTCCCGGCGTGGGTGACGCCCCTGTTCGGTATCGTTGAAATCAACGATGCTGCTTGGCAGGCCCTGCGCGACGCGTCACCCATCAACCACATCCGCCCGGGCCTGCCCCCCTATCTTCTGATCCACGGCACGAAAGACCACACGGTCCCCTTTGAGCAGTCTCTGCTCTTCCAGGAAAAGATGAAAGCCGCCGGCAACGCTTGCGACCTGATCGCCATCCCAGGCGGAGCCCACGG
>JAKQQT010000483.1 GCA_029564025.1 Armatimonadota bacterium
GGGGGGGGGGGGGGGGGGGGGGGGGATGGGCGCGCCGGCGGGCGAAAGGGCACGCGGACCACACAAAAAAGGTGCGCTTTAGCGCACACCACAGGCCGGCCCCGCGTGCCCAAGGGGCGGCTATGCCCGGCGCCGCCCCCCCGCCGAGCGCGCCCGTCTGGGAAACTTCCGACGACGAATAACGTTGCCACGGTCCGAGTGCGCCGCGGTCGCGGTCGTCTGGGAAACTTCCGACGACGAATAACGTTGACAAGGTCCGAGTGCGCCGCGGTCGCGGTCGTGCTTTAATAGGCCGTGGCGATTGGCGCAAGAACAAACCGATTAACCATTGCCTTTTCAAGGCGATGGGATGTCTGGAAGCCATGGGTGTCGCGCCCGTAGTTTCTGGATGTACCCGTAGGCGATGGGGTCGGTCCGGGCTTGGTCGTATAGCGTTTCTATTGGAATGGCTAACGTGTCGGCGTGGTCTTGTTTCGGGAATATGTCTCCGTCGTCGGAGAGTGGACGGCAATTTCCGAAAGTGCCGACAAGCCTTAAACCGCGTAGTGCGTCCACGTTCCGCCATATGTCGTCTGCATCAAGTGCCAATTCCGCGCCCGACTTGGTGGCGTACTTGGCTAGATATCGTGAATCTTCAGAGCGCGCGCGCCGTATGTGCACGATCTTTGAGTCTCCGGTGATGCTAAGCCACTGTTCCGACAACCAGTCTTGAGGCATATATCGAGCGTCAATCACAGCGTGAATGTGTGCGTGATACTGCGCTGTAACCTTGTTCCGCGTGATTTCTACCACGTGGAAACCGCCCGAAACGGCCTGCTTCCACACTGCCCGGCGTTTGAGACGTCCGAAACAACGGGATAGTCTCTGAATCTGGTCACGGAGTGGCATGTCGTTGTGCTTCATCGTCAACGTTATAAAGCTGGGCCGCCGCATCTCGCTGATGCGTTGTTCAAACAATTGGGATCGCTTCCATGCTAAGACCCGCGAGCATCGTGGGCAGAACCGTAGATGACAGGACTTGAACCGGAGCGCGGGCTCGCCGTCCACGAATACAACCCAGAGATGGCCGCCGCATTCCTGCAGTGCTCTCATCTGTCGGTCTCGTGATGTTTCTACTCCGTCTGCCGCTGGAGACATAGGGCGCCAAGTGTTGGCCGCTATCATTCTGCGTGCCAGTTCCAAGGATTGAACCTGTCGCGGGTGTGCGATGCAAAAAGTTTCTTGCTTATCAAGTGAAGGTGCGTGGTCGAGGGTTTTCATGAGCGTTTACGACAACCGATATCAACGTGGCGTGTGCTTGACAGACCGTGGAGCATTGCGCGAACGAGAGGTGTAGAATCCCGGTTGATTGGAAGACACTGTCGTGCAATGCTCCTATCGGCTGTCAACGGGTCGCTCGCCAGCGTTGCCCGCTGAAACCATTGTAGGCGGTTTTACAGCGGTTTTGTACTGACATTTTTGGTCATATATGAGACCGGGGCCCGGCCACGGGCGGAACGTCGCCGGGGGCCGGGCCGCGGTGATGCTGGGAACTTAGGATTTGCCGTTGCGGTTGGCGAAACGGAGCTCGACGTATACGAGGAAGACGAAGAGGATGACAAGGCTGACGGTATAAATCTCACTCACGGTCTGGTTCCTTACGGGCTTCTTGCTTGTCAAGCCAATTGTTGAATGCTTCCATCAGAAGATCGACGATTGCTTGGAGAAGCGCAGAGAGAGCGGCTGATATTGGTCGCATTATGGGAGCTCTCCGCCGTACCAAGCGGCAACGTGGGACAAAACGCTGTCCCATCCTGCATCATATGGCTTGTTGGTTTCATCAAGCGTGATGGTGATGGTATTAGCATTACGGACCACGGATGCGACATCGTAGTAAAGTCCTGTTGCCTGCATTGCCTTTTGTACTGCGACTTCGATGTTTTCACGGTCGGTTTCTGTGAAGTTGATGACACCGTCGGCGGTGATGGTGTAAGGTGTGCCCCCTGCTGGCCATGTTGCATCAGTGAAGTTGGCAGGCCCGAACAGCGACCCGGCTGACGTGGCGAAGTCTTGAAGCTCTTGGAGTGATGGGAACTCTGTAGAGACCACGAGGAACATTCCGCTTTCGATAACCATGTAGCAATCGCCGGGAAGAGTAGCGTCGGTCGCGCACATCACGCGCTCCATGTCTGCATCCGACATGACGGGCGTTGCGCCGGGTGTTGAAGAGATGACTTCACCTCGTGCGATTTCCGCGCATACGGTGAAACCTGACGGTAACTGATAGCATCTTGAGACAGTATCGAAGATAGGCATTGAGGAACCCCCTTTGATTAGTAGAGCTGGTTATGTAGCGACGACGCGGCATCTGACGCCTGCGCTCAACCTACCGAATGTATCCTGGACATAAACCCAGTAATTGGCCGTTAGTCCTGCGGGATGGTTGCGTGTGAGGGCGATCGTTGCGGGGCTTGTAGCGTTTGCGGTACTCACACCGACTCGGGCCGCGGAGTGCTCGTTCGGCGAGGTTGCCGGGCTGCCGGGCTTTGCCATTTTCAACAGGATACGAGATCCGCTGGGAAGCGGCGGAACGAAAGTGACGGTGGCAATGTTGGAAGAGACTGACATGGAAGCGGATGTGACTGCCTGGGGGCTCGCCGAAACGGGAGCCGAAGAAAGCGGCGCCGCGCCGATGTCGAGCAGGCGGCTGTTTAGGCCGATATACCAAGACATGTTTGGAAGCCGGATGGAAACGCCCTGACGGTTGAGCACCGGATGGTTGTTTGCGTATGCACTCCAGCTGGACTGTTGCAACGTAGTCAGAGTCTGCCAGAGAGCTGAAAGGTTTGCAAGGTACGACCGAACGCTCGTTTGTCGGAGCGTGGTCGGGTTGGTCGGGACCGTACGCCGTCGGATGTAGGGGCCGCCTTTGTTGTGACTCCATGTGTTGGCTCCTACGGAACCGCTGATGTTGCCTAGGATCGGTTGGAATAGTGCCATGAAGTGACTCCTTTTTTTGGTGTGCGCTAAAGCGCACCTTTTTTGTGTGGATTACACACAACGCCAGTACAGTACCGGATGATGGCAATGAAACGGGTGTAATGTCCACATGGACATGATACCACACCAGAAACATGTTTGCCGCGTGAAGTGGGAACCACGGGGCGGAACGCCCGCCGGGCGGAACGCCCGCCGGGTGGTGCCGGGCGCGGCGCATCGCGTAGAGAGAGCAAGCGACCGGCACCACACGGCATCACGCGGCAAACCTGCAGTGGGCTAACGCTTGGCCGGCGGGAAACCCCCCCCCCTTGAAGAAGGGGGGGGG
>JAKQQT010000518.1 GCA_029564025.1 Armatimonadota bacterium
TCGTGCGCAACACGAACCAGAAGTCGGAAGACTACGGCGACATCGCGTTCAAATACCGGCCGGGCCACGCGGACTATCCATTCCGCGCGAAGTACGGCGTCCGCGACTACCGCGGCGGAGGGCGCTCCTCGGGCCGTGAAACCATCGGCCGGGTAGCGGCAGGCGCGGTTGCCCGCGCTGTGCTTGAACGCGATGGCATTGCCGTGCGCGCCTGGACAAGCGAAGCGGTCGGCATCTCCTGTGAAACCTTCGACGAAGAGGCAATCGAGCAGAACGCCATGCGCGCCTGCGACGGAGCAGCTGCGGACAAAATGCTCGCGCGCATCATAGAACTGAAAGCTGCCGGGGATTCCGGCGGCGGCATTATAACGTGCAGAATAGCAGGACTTCCCGCGGGACTCGGCGAGCCGGTCTTCGACAAGCTGGATGCATTGCTTGCCCGCGCGGTGCTTTCCGTCGGCGCGATCAAGGGCATCGAATTCGGTGCGGGCTTCGCAGCCGCGCGCATGACCGGCAGCGAGCACAACGACGCGATGAGAAGCGGCACCGCAACGGCCGGCGGTGCTGAACCGGCCGGCGGTGCAGAATCGGCTGGCGGTGCTGAACCGGGAGCCCCGTTATCGGGGAAACCCGACTTCCTGACGAACCACGCCGGCGGCATTTTGGGCGGGCTTTCTACCGGAGCCGACGTTGTCTTCCGCGCGGCCGTAAAGCCGGTGTCGTCCATCTCCATACAGCAACAGACAATCGACACCGACGGCCGCGACTGCGATATCGAAGTGCGCGGACGGCACGACGTGTGCCTGTGCCCGCGCATCGTGCCGGTGATCGAAGCGATGGCTGCGCTCACGGTGCTCGACTTGTTGCTACAACAGAAGGCGCTTCGCTAAGGCTGCAGGGTGCGCGGGATTCCCCTCGTTCCTGCACGCCCCCTCAATCATGCAAATCTTCTGACATAAGTGTGCAAATCCGTGGTATTCTGTGTGTATGACAATCCAAGAAGTACAACACGCGATCGAGGCAGAAGTCGTCCCTGGAACCGAACGTTCCGACGTGACCATTCTTTCAGCCTGCGGTGCCGACCTTATGAGCGACGTCATGGCCTTTGTAAAGGATCAGGTCCTTCTCATGACCGGGCTTATCAACATACAGGTGATCAGAACCGCAAATCTCATGGACATACAGGCAATCTGCTTTGTACGCGGCAAAAAGCCGTCCCAGGACATGATCGACATGGCAAAGGAGAATGACATCGTCCTTATGTGCTCCCGGCTCCCGCTCTTCCTCGCCTGCGGCAAACTGTACGAAGCAGGCGTCAGACAGGGCGGAGTGCGGAAAATAGACTGACGGATCCGGACGGCGGGATGAAATACCACTACGAGGTTCCGGGCGACGACTTTTCACGGGCGGGAAACGCCTCCGCAGAAATGAAGAAAACACTCCAGCGTCTCGGCATTCCTGCATCAGTAATAAAACGCACCGCTGTCGCAAT
>JAKQQT010000524.1 GCA_029564025.1 Armatimonadota bacterium
CGCTCGGAATGACACGGAAAAACTGCGTTGCCCCGTAATCCCCCTACTGCACCTTCGAGACGTCCACTGGTTCCTCGAGGTTGACCGCGGGTTTGGTCGGCATCATCGGATCCTTGTTGGTCAGCAGGTTGATGAACGCCTGAACCGGGCGCGATATCGGCTGGCCCTTGCGGTGGATCATGGCAAGCGGGCGCAGGAAGTGGTAGTCGCGCAGTCGGAGAACTTTCAGCACTCCCCGCCGGCTCTGTTCCTGAACGCTGTACTGCGGCGCCAGGGCGATACCGAGGCCCACCTCGACCATCTTCGTCATGATCTCAACGTTGTCGCACTCCATCTTGACGTTCACGTGAACGCCGGCCTGCGCCAGCACGGAGTCGGTGGCCCGGCGGGTGGGAATGTTGCCGTCGAAGCCGATCATCTCCTGCCCGTTCAATTCCTGCAAGGAAACGCCGTCGCCGTCGCGCAGGGCAAACGGGTGCTCCGGATTCACAATCACCACCATCTCGTCTTCCAGGAACGGAATCACCACCATGCTGTCGCGCGGTTCCGGGTAGGCCACCAGGCCCACGTCCACCGATCCCTGCAGAACCAGTTGATACACCAGTTCCGAGCGGTGGTACTCGATGTGCAGGTGCACGTCGGGGTACAGGTGGATATAGCGTTTCAGGTAATCCGGCAGTTCGTAAAGACCAACGGAATGAATGGCCGCGACCCGCAGGGAGCCGACCATCTGGCCGCGCCGCTCCAGCAGTGCTTGTTGGGCTTCCTGTGAAAGCGCGATGATGTCGCGGGCGTAAGCGGCCAGGATGCGCCCCTCTTCTGTGACAAGCACCCGGCGCGTTGTCCGCTCCAGCAACTTGCACCCCAGGTCGGCTTCCAGACGCTGGATCTGCAACGAAACGGCGGGTTGCGTCAGCCGGTTCATCTCGGCAACGCGCGTGAAGGAACCCTCGCGCACCAGGTCGAGGAACAGTTTCAGTTGGTGCAATTCCATATGTTTCATTTCCAGTTCATCCCCACACGATCGTTCACGGCGTCCATCGTCTTGCGGGCGATCACGCGCGCCCGGTCCGCGCCTTCGGTCAATACGCTGGTCAGTTCGGCGGATTCCATCAGTTCGGCCATCCGCGCCTGCAGGGGCGCCAGGCCGGCGACAACCGCTTCAGCCAGGTCCGTCTTGAACGCCCCGTACCCCTTGCCGACATAGCGTTCCTGCACCGCCGGGATCTCCTCGTCGGAGAAAAGGCTGTAAATGGTCAGCAGGTTCGCCAAGGCAGGCTTGTGTTTCGGGTCGTACACTACCTCGGAACCGGAGTCCGTCACCGCCTTGCGGATCTTCTTGCGGATCGTGTCCGGTTCGTCGGTCAGCAGGATGTAGGAGCCCGGGTTGTCGCTGGATTTGGCCATCTTGCGCGTCGGATCGTCCAGCGCCATGATGCGTTTTCCGACCTTGGCGATCACCGGTTCCGGCACCACGAACGTCTCGCCGAAATGGTGGTTGAAACGGATGGCGATGTCGCGGCAGAGTTCCACGTGCTGTTTCTGGTCCTCACCCACGGGCACCTGGTCCGCCTGGTACAGCAGGATGTCGGCGGCCATCAGCACCGGATAGTTCAGCAGGCCCGCGCTGATGGCGTCCTGCTTCAATTTGCTCGTCTTGTCCTTGAACTGGGTCATACGGTGGAGTTCACCGTAATAGGTGATGGTGTTCAATATCCATGTCAGTTCAGTGTGCTCGGTGACATCGGACTGCACGAAGACGATACTGTGTCTGGGATCGATGCCGGCCGCGATGTAGGCGGCCGCGACATGAAGGGTGTTCCGGCGCAATTCGTTCGGATCGATGCGAACGGTGATGGCGTGCTGGTTGACCACACAGAAAATTGGATCGGACTTGAATTGCCCGGCAACCCAGTTTCGAATTGCACCCAGATAATTGCCGATTGTCAGTTGACCACTCGGCTGGATACCGGAAAAAACCCGGGGCGTTTTAGCTTGAGTCTTCGGCTCGTTGGGCATGGATTGTCAGGCTCCTTGTCTATACGGGATGGTAATCAATACAACCGTATTATACATCAAGTCTCATCCATAACACAAAGGGATACGACGCGTCGTTCGCATTGCCGGTCGGGTATATGGCTCCGCGGCGCCGACGTTCGTTGCGCCCCGATGTCCCGGTAAGTGCCGTGGGACGGCGTTTTTAGGCGCTTGCCGGTAATGGCTTACATAAGGGAGTTCGTATACAACAGGAGCGTACACTGATGAAACCGGACGCACAAAAATGGCAGGGCTTGACCGAGGTTGTCTCGATTGGTGAGGTCCGGCCCGGCCATTATTCACTGCGCATTTGCGCGCCTGAAATCGCGCGCATTTCCAGGCCCGGCCAATTTCTTCATATCCTCTGCGGCACCGGAACGGCTCCCCTGCTTCGCCGCCCCATTTCGATTTGCCGAGCCGATCCCGCGTCCGGCCTGCTGGAAGTGATCTTCCGCGTGGTCGGCGAAGGGACCGCTCTCCTCAGCCGCGCGCGCCCCGGTGAACGCATCGACGTGATGGGTCCACTGGGCTCCAAGTTCCAACTTCCCGAACCGGGACACGCGAGAGACGCTGTCATCGTCGGCGGAGGTGTCGGCATCCCGCCCCTGCTCTTCCTGGCCGAGATACTGCGCAAGGAACACCCGGGTGCCGATGTGCACGTTCTGCTCGGCGGACGTTCGGCGGAATTTATCCTCTGCGACGAAGCCTTCCGCTCCATCGGTTGTCCTCCCGAAATCGCCACCGACGACGGTTCGCTGGGCCACCACGGGCTTGTGACCGACCTGCTCTCCCTGAGGCTCTCGCGCAACACGGTCGGAATGGTTTACACGTGCGGACCGACACCGATGCTGAAAGCCGTGGCGAACCTGTGCGGTCGGGCCGGGACTCCGTGCCAGGCGTCGTTCGAGGCGCGGATGGCCTGCGGCGTCGGCGCCTGCCTCAGTTGCGTCATCCCAACCCGCGGCGGCTACCGGCGGGTCTGCACCGAGGGACCGGTGTTCCCGGCCGACGAAATCGCCTGGCACGACGTTCAAGAGTGAAACCTTGCGGCCCCGGCGACGTATAATATCGCGGGGAGGCCGTATTTTCGCGCGCCCGAAATGGAAACACCGGTGAGACGCCATCTGCTATTTTTGCTGGTTTTTATCCTCGCCGCAACCTGCGGCGCCAACATCGCGCGTACTCAGGACCCCGAACTTCCCAAAGCCGACAACTTCGTCAACGACGCCGCGGGAGTGCTCAGCAAGGAAGACATCCACCGCCTCACGGTTCTGGGCCGCCAGATGCGCGCCGACACCGGCTACGAGATGGGATTCGTAATCGTGCGGTCTCTGCAGGGCGAGGATATCGCCCACGCGGCCACGCGATACGGCAACGAACTCAAGGTCGGCAAGAAGAACGAAGACACCGGCCTGATCCTGATGCTGGCCATCGAGGACCGCAAGTTCTTCATCGCCACCGGACGCGGCACCGAAGCGTACATCACCGACTCGTTCGCCGCGCGCGCCACACGCGACGCCCGGCCGCAACTGCGCGAAGGGCGCTACGGCGATGCTCTTTACGACACGGCGATCATCCTGCGCGACCGCATTTACGGCAAAACCGGCGCGGAACCGTCGGACGGATCAACCATCCCGATCGATGGAGGCAATCGATCGCCCGTTTTCCCGTGGGTGTTCGTATTCGGAATCGCCGCATTTGTCATCGGAATCGCCAGCGCCGTGAACCGGTACGAACATAAATGCCCCAAGTGCGGCGGCTGGATGAAGATCACACATGAAACGATCCGTTCCGCCACGCGCAAACGGAGCGGTACCGGACTGAAAACCCGCACCTGCCCGGCGTGCGGCTACACCGACGAGAAACGCTACACCATCCCGCGGAAGTCCGACGGAGGAGGCGGTTTCTTCGCGGGCGGCGGCGGCAGTGGCAGTGGTAGCTGGTTCAGTTCCGGCGGAGGAAGCAGTGGAGGCGGTTTTTCGGACTTCGGCGGCTTCGGCGGAGGCGGCGGAAGTTTCGGCGGTGGTGGAGGCGGGTCCTCCTGGTAGAAAGGGACATCGATGACGCATACAGAATTTCCGGAGCAGTCCGCTTCCCAGTTGCAGGCGTTTGTGGAGGACCTGCACGACCGGCTCGGCGACGATCTGGTCAGCGTGATCCTGTACGGAAGCGCCGCGCGGGGCGATTATGTGGAAAGCCACTCCGACGTGAACGTGCTGGTTGTTGCCAGACGCCTTCCGCCGTCGCATCTGCGGTCCGCCGGTGTGGCCGTCAACCACTGGCGTCAGCACCTTCCGCTGGCGCCCGTTTTCGCCACATGCGAGTACCTGGAAACCTCCGCCGATGTGTTCCCGCTCGAATTTCTGGAAATGCGCGACCATCACGTATGCCTGTTCGGCCCCGATCCCCTGACGGATCTTCCCATCAGCGTGCGTCGACTGCGACAGCAGGTGGAAGCCGAGTTGAAGGGCAAACTGCTGAGATTGCGCTCCGCGTACGCCCACGCCGCCGGCAATCCGACAGCCGTGCGCGACCTGTTGCGCGATTCGCTGTCCGCCTTCCGCGCGTTGTTTGAGGGTGTTTTGCGCATGAACGGCGAAAAACCGGGCCGGCGACGCGCCGAGGTGGTACAGCAGGTTTGCGCCGCGTACGGCCTGGATGCCAAAGCGCTGGATGCCGTGGTCCGAGTCAAGGAAGATGCCGAAGTCAATGCCGAAGACCTGGACACGCTGTTCGGAGCCTATCTCCTGGCCATCGAGCATCTTGTATCCGCCGTGGACGCGCACGAAGAGGCCGCATCGGGTACACTATAACCAAGTGGTGAGAAAGGACCCATTCGAATGAAAAAAGCCTGGCTGACCGGTTGCGGAATCGCCGTCGTGGTGGCCTTGATTCTGGCGGCCCTGCTTGTTGGTCCGTACAACAAGCTCGTTACGCAGGATCAGGCCGTCAAGAAGGCGTGGGCCGGCGTGGAGAACCAACTCAAGCGCCGCGCCGACCTGATACCGAACCTCGTGGGCTCCGTGAAGGGCATCGCTCAGCAGGAAAAGGATGTTTTCGGGGCCATCGCCGACGCCCGCGCCCGCATCGGCAGTGCGCCGGCCGGCAACAGCGAAGAACGAATCAAGGCGGAGGGTGAACTCAGCAGTGCGTTGAGCCGCCTGCTGATGGTCGTCGAAAACTATCCGCAACTGAAAAGCAGTGAGAACTTCCTCGCGTTGCAGGACGAGGTGACCGGCACCGAAAACCGCCTTGCCCACGAACGCGAACAGTACAACCGCGCCGTGAACGACTACAACACAATGGCGAAAGCCTTCCCAACCGTGCTTTACGCGCGCCTGCTCGGCTTCAAGGCGGAACAGCCGTACTTCGAGGCTCCCGCCGCAGACCGACAGCGCCCGAACGTGGATTTCAGCAAGTAACCGGAGACCGACAGCACGCCGTTCTCCGCGGGAGGCCCGGCGATGTCACACCGTCACTTACGTTTCGGCCGAAGCAGTCTGGACGTGCTCAACGTCGCGTCCGCCGTTTTGATCATCGGCGGCCTGTTGATGGCCGTGCAAATATACCGGATTCACTCAATCAATATCGTGGCGTCCGAAGTGCCGTTTACGGGGAGTATCCGGCAGGCAGTTGACCGCGCGCGCACGGAAAAGCGCCCGATATTGATTGATGTGTATTCGCCGCGCAAGTTCCTCTGCACGAAAATGGAACTGAACGTTTACTCGCGCAAGGACGTCGCGGATGCCGTCAAAGCGGCATTCATCCCACTGCGGCTGAACCCGGAATCCAGCAAGCGAAGCAAGGAATATCTGGCGAAGTACGGAATCACCGAGGTTCCGACAACGTTGTTCATCAATGAGAAGGGAGAGGAGATCGGCCGTGTGCAGGGTTACGCCGATCCGGAAGAGTTTCTCGACGAATTGACGCTCGCCACATCGAAGGCTTATTCCATCCAACCGCCCCCGCAACCCGGTCAATCCGTGGAAACGAAAAAATGAACGAAGAACCGATCCAACCGCGCAAGGACAAAAGAGGCCGCGGCTACATACTGCTGTTATTCGCGATGGCGCTGGTCTTGATCATCGCCTCGGAATCCCGCAACAACCGGCGCCCGGCTGTATCAACCGTCGCTTTCGGAACCAACATCGAAAACGCCCTGACACAGGGCCAAAGGCTGGACAAACCGGTGATGGTGGACGTGTACACCGACTGGTGCACCTGGTGCAAGAAACTGGACCGCGACGTTTACACTCGCCCCGATGTCGCCGCCGCGCTGAACGACTTCGTGGCCGTTAAGGTTAATCCCGAAACGGACCCCGAAGCGAGGGCGTTCGCCGAGAAGATGAAAGTGGAAGGCTATCCGACCATCCTGTTCCTCAACGCAAAGGGTGAAGAGGTTCACCGCATCGGCGGTTATGTGGACGGTTCCGAGTTCATCAGGCAAACCGAGGCAGCCTACCAGCGCGCCACCGGCAAGACGTTGCCGAACGAGCCGCTACTGCCCTCCGCCGGCGGCACCTGAGGCTGACCTGCGCCGCCCGGTCCGGGCGGACGATCAGTAGAGAGGAACTTCCAGATGATTCCAGAGTGGATTTGGCTAGTTATTATTCTGTCGAGTGCAGGAATGACTATCCGCAATTCAGATATATGGCTGGAGCGTCATGATCTCGGCAAGCGCCGGTTTTTGACGATGATTCTCTT
>JAKQQT010000329.1 GCA_029564025.1 Armatimonadota bacterium
CCGTCCTGAAATGAACCGAGAACGGTAAGAGGGCCCACGCAGAATACAAGACTGGAAATCACGAATCCCCTGCCGAAGTCACCGTCCGTCGCCTTGAACCGGGCTTCCGCCCAATGACCGAGATCGGCCAGACGCTTTTCTATGTCCAACGCTTCGCCAATCAGGGCGCCAATCAGGATTCCCAGGAGGACGCACAGGAAGAAGCCCAGTTGCGCATTCAGCGAACCGCCGGACACCGCCGCCGGGCGCGCCAGTCCGTTCTGCATTCCGAGCAGAAGGGTAACACAACCGAGGGCGTCCGTAACGGTATGGTGGGTTTCCGGGCGAAGCCGTCCGCCCAGCAGTCGGCCGGCCACCGTTCCCACGACCACGGTCGCCACATTGATCCACGTACCAATCACAAAAAGATTCTCACAGTCTCCGGAACGTTAAGCGTGCTTGCACAATCAAAGCAAGTATAGGAACTGTTAACAAAGCAGACAGATGACAAAAAACCATAAGAACATACTGACAATCTTCGCCGGAGCATTCATCACCATTCCCGGCATTTCGGCCCAGAGCGTTGTACATCAGAAACGATCCGTCAACGGCGTCACGGCCTATGTAGTGACGGTCAACTTGAACGATCCCCATATACGGCTTTCCGTTCAGACCGCCGCGGGAGGCATCGGCCGGTCCGAGTCGTTCCGGTCGATGGTGCGCCGCTCCCAGCCGTATGCGGCAATCACGGGGACCTATTTCTCTGTGCAAACTCTGCTCCCAATCGGCGACATCGTTTCGAAAGGAATGGTTCAGCACCGGGGATCCTACGGCATCGCCTTCGTGACCGCGCGGGACAACACGGCGCGCATCACCAGCCGGTACGCCGCGAGGCTTGCCACCACGGACGAAGCGGAACTGGTTCTGTGCAGTGGACCGACGCTTCTCCGTTTCGGCCGCGTGGCGCTGGATCCGTGGGCCGAGGGATTTCGCGACGGAAGCATGTGGGCGAAGAAGACCCGAACGGGAGTGGGTATCACCGCCGCCAATAAATTGCTGTTGATCAGCGTTCCACAACCCGTACACCTCGGTACGCTTGCCCGAATGTTGAAATCGCTGGGAGCGGTTGAAGCGCTCGCCATGGACGGCGGTTCCTCCTCGGCCCTGTACGCGAACGGAAAAGTGCTGACCCAGCCGGCCCGACGCCTGACCAACCTGCTGATCGTGGAGAAACGCGGCGAGCCCTCGCCCATCGTACTGGCGCGTCTTCGTGACGAGCGCATTCAGCAGATAGCCCGCCTCGCCGCGAAACAGAAACCGCTCCACCCGTTGGTGCCCCGCATCGAGCAGACGATGGCGGTCATCAGTCGTCCGTAAGGACAGGATTCCAAAACGTGGAAACGCCACCCGCTCTGATGGGGTGGCGTTGACTTTTGGAGAACCTCACACCTCGGATGTCTGAAGGTACTTCATCACATCAGCGGCCGTGTAGGAATCCGGAAGTATCCTGGCGAAGGACGTGTCCTTGCCCAGCGTGACGACAGCCGGTTCAAGTGACCCGTCGCGTAGAACCTGGGGCAGGTCAATATCGGCAAACAGACCATTGCAGAGGCACACCCTGCCCTCGGTTTCCTTGGTGCCGCCCTTCCTGGCGTAAATGGCGGGATTGTCCGCCGTACAGCGCAATCCGACGCTCCCGTCGTCCTTGCGGTACAGTTCCGACAGCGCCCCGATGTCGCAAATCCGTTTTCGATCCTGAAGGACCTTCAATTCCGACAGAGTTCCCTTCACGGAAGCGATCTTGAAGGGAAAATCGGACGAAGATGCAACGGGATCCGTTCGGACCTCAAGAATGCCCCGGCGGGCCAAATCACGCAACTTCGCCTTCGTGCCGGTGTTGAGGCTGGATTCCTCGCACAAGGCAAAAACACTGCCCACCTGGATACCCGCGGCGCCCTGTTCGCGCGCCCGCGCCAGCATACGCGGAGAGGCGTATCCACCCGCCAGCCAGAACGGGATATCGTTTTGTTGCAGGTAGGAGAAGTCGCTGAACTCGTCCTCCGGACCGTAAACCGGTTCATTGTTTTCATTGCGGCCCGCGCTCACGCGCGGCGGCGCATTGTGGCCGCCCGCGGAATGGTGCTCAAATATGAAACCGTTCACCTTGCCGGACGAGCGGGTATTCAACCGCTTTGCGAGAGTGGAGGAAGAAACGATCGGGATAAAAGCCGGACGGTGCAGGCTGGACTCCGGAGAAGGCAGAACTGCGGCCGGATCGAGGCGCACAGTGAAGTGATCGCCGCTGGCGGCTCCGGCGACGGTCAGCCGGTACTCCGAAGGCTGGTGTTGCGCCAGGTTGTCCAGGCAACCCGGGACCTGGCTGGGGATTCCGGCACCCATCAGGATGCAGTTCACGCCCGCCAGCATCGCGCCGTAAAACGACGACAGGTGCGGCAGTTGCACCTTCTCCAGATAGTTGATTCCAACGGGACCGTCGTGTCCCTCCTTCGCCAGCCACACAGCGGCGAAGTTGGCGAAGACGTTCAGATGGATCAGTTTCTGAGAAGGATTCACAGTGAAGATGGGAACCGCCTTGAACGGTTTCTGCCGCGGCTTTCCGCCCTCCACAAAGTAAGCGCTGATGGCCTCACGGGCGATGGCCGGCACCGGGAACGCGGCGGCGGCGCGGCGGATGTGGCCGCCGGGATCCCCGATCTGTAGCACCCTGGCGACCAGAACGTGGATGGCCACACCGGAAACAACACCAAGCCCACCGGCCTTGGAAACGGCCTTGGCGAGGGGCCACAGTGACA
>JAKQQT010000569.1 GCA_029564025.1 Armatimonadota bacterium
CGTTGCGGTTGCCCTGCCAGAAGCGGTCATCGCCCAGATAGAGGGCTGCCGAATGGTAACTCCACACCCAATACGCGGGCGGATTGATATCGCATTGGGCCAACAGGACATTACGCGTGATGTCCGTGCCGAGCGCCTGCATGAAGTAGGAGTGCTCGGTATTGCTCGCGGTTGAGAACCGCAGATGGGGGTTGCCCCCGTCTGCAGTGACATCGCCCGGCAGATTGCCGTTGTTGCGTCTGACCCAACCGTCCTGGCTACTGCCGAGCGTATCGATCGCGCCGGTGAGCGGGGTGTGGCGGACGGCGCCGGTGATGTTGGTGTACGTGCAGGTTGAGAAAAGATTCCGGTAAATCTCGACCGGTTCGGCGTCCGGCAGGGTGGCGGTGAGAATGATGTTGTCGAAACCGGCCGTGCCGGGGATGTTGTTGGTGCCGGCATAACCGCCCTGCACGCCGTACGCGCCCAGGCAGATCGCGGAGATGCCCTGCAGTTCGGTGAGCGTATTGTCGCCGATGCGGCGGCGGAACCCGCCGGCGAAGCTTTGCACAGGGGTTTCAGGTGTCGGCGTGTTGATGCTGTGCTGTGTGCCCATGTCGTAGACGTCCACGGCGAAGGTGGCGTTGGTCAGGTCGAGCGTCGCGATGAAGCGGTACCAGTTGGCCGGATTGACCGAGGCTGTGCCGTAGACCGATGTGGCGTTGTTGGCGCCGTTGCCGTCAAAGGTGACGAAGCGGATATCCGTCGAACCCGTGCCGCCGAAGCCGACGCGGGCCGCATAATGGTGGTAATAGGAGTTCGTAATGCTTTCGAATTTCTCGCCGCGATAGAGCGAGTCGTCGCCGATCATTAAGAACACGGATCTTGAGGTCGTCCAATACCATTGGTTCGGTGGGGTGATCTCGACCGTCACCTGAACCGTACCGTTGGTCACGGTGTTGCCGATCCGCTGGCAGGCGGTGATGAAGGTGGTTCCGACCTCATGCCAGGCTCTGGCGTATGCGTTGCCATCCGAGCCGATCGTTATTTTTGAACCGCCGCTGTTGCGGCGGACCCAGCCGTCCGTGCCGGAGCCGAGAATCGACCCGTTGGGGAATTCCAACGTTTTGTCGAGCGTCAGTTTTTGTCCGGAGGAATAAGTTAATGAACCGTTCGGGACGACCGTGTCGTTGGCGTAGCCGACTTCGAGGGGATCTGGGACGGTTCGGGTGATCGTGCGGGTTGCGAAATCGTTGGCGTAGACGCGCGTGAAGTCCGGGGCGCCGGTAGGCTTGGACGCGATCACCAGATTGTCATAGCGCGCGGTGAGGGTGATGTCGGTGGAGGCGTCGTCACCGCCCATGACGCCGTACGCTGAGAGCGCCAGCGTGGTGAGGCCGCCGGTGGCGTCAGAGAGGTCCATACGGAAGCGGAACGTCGTGCCGCCGAAGGTCTCGACCGGCGAAGCGGGCAGAGCGGCATCCAAAACGGGCTGGTCGGTCCCCATGTCGTACACGGCCACGGTATAGGTGTTGGCATTCAGGTCCAGCAGCGCGACAAAACGATACCAGTGGGTCGTGTCGACTGCGGCTGTTCCAGACATGCCTGCGCCGCTGCCGTCGCCATTGCCCTGGTAAGCGTAGAACTGAAAGTCAGTGTCTGTGGCGGCAAAACTACGGAAGCCGATCAGGAGTGCTTGATGCTTGTAGTACTCTTCTGAGTCTGTTCCATTCAAGCTCATGAGGCGGTCGTATCCTAGGTGCAGGCAGATGTTGCGCGAAGAACCGCTCCACCGGCGCGGCGGGCGGATATCGCCGCTGTACCGCACCAGGCCGTTCGTGAGGACGTTGCCGATCGGGTGGCGGACGTAGGCATATTTGCCGTAGACATCGCGGCAGAGGCAGGCCAGCGGATTGCCGCCCGTGTCGAGAACGCGCGCGATA
>JAKQQT010000596.1 GCA_029564025.1 Armatimonadota bacterium
TGCTCTTCCGATCTATCAACTATGACGCCAACAGGAAGACCGGGGGCTGGCCGGCGAAAGGCCAGCGCGTGGAATGGGTGGCGCACCTGAAGTCGTGGGGCAAGCGCGATATCGCCGAACGGCATTACCGACCGTGTGCGACTGGACCTTGTTGTCCACGTCCCCACCGGCGCTCTGCCCCTGAACGGCGGCATTCCAACCAACAATCCCGACGTGAAGGACAAAACCGTCGACCTGATGTGGGGAATGGTCGGCACGCCGGACGCCTTGAAGCCGGACGGATTCTGGAAGGTGGACAAGGGCGGCCCGATGTTCTACGAATACGGACTGATTCACGAACTGAACCACGCGCGGTATGTCATTGATTCCTATGGTTTCGACGTGCATCCCAACGCCCTGGATGACCTGAAATTGCCGGACGGCACGCCGATGGTCGGCTCCGACGCGATGCCCTGGGATAAGTGGATTGTGCATCACAACAAGTACAAGGGTCTGATGGGCGGCGGCTTGCAGGGCTTCAGCGAGTACGAAGCCTACCAGTGGAACCGCATCGCCGGCAAGCGCGCGAGCCAGGGCAACCAGAACAGCCCGGGCAACATCGGCGAGTTCCTGAACACGGACCTGCCGCAACGCAACCACGTGCGGATTCTGAACCAGAACGGTCTGCCGCTATCCGGCGCGAAGGTCGCACTGCACACCGTTCAAGGCCGGGGCGACGGTTGGTACTGGAAAAAGTACTCCAACACGCCGACCGCGACCTATACCGCCAACGAAGGCGGGTGGATCGAACTGCCGCGATGCCCGTTCGGCGAGAAGGTTCGGCACGATTACGGTTGCGCGAACTCGGTGATGTTGCTGGTCATCACGGCGAACGGCGTCACCCGGACCTGCTTCGTGGAAGTGACGGACTTCAACCTGCAGTACTACCGCGGTTACAGGGACGAGGCGTTCTACGAGGTAACGGTCAACACGGCGCCGGGCAACACGCAGGCCGGCTCGATCCGGGGCGGAACGTGGAATCATTAGGGAACGTTCTTGCTGTTATTGGTATCATGCAAATACCAATGAAACGTTTGCTGTTGCGTCGAAGAGGCTTGTGGTGCGGCTTGATGGCCGCGATGCTGGCGGTCGGCATGTCGATCATGCTGACCTGTTCGTGCGCGGCCGTTTGCGACTGCGGCGGGCATCAACCGAAAACGGTTGCGGCGTCGATGCCGGTGTCCTGCTGTGTTTCGGAACACGGTCCCGCGTCTGTGTGGACGGGGGCGCCGTGCACGCACCAGGTCATCACAAGGCACTTGACGGCAACGCGCACCGACATCGAGCCGGTTGCGGCTGTAACGGCGACCGTAGTTTGGGTGAGTGCTCCGGACACGGTTCACAGCGTTCGTTCTTCGACGTACACCGTTCCCCCGCCTCGCGACGAGGATGCCCTGCCCGACAATCGCGGTCCTCCGTGTGTGTAGATACGTCTGAACGACCGTTATTCATTCATCTATACACAAGGAGAAAAACCAATGCTACGTAATATCAATCTCGCGATCGTTGCCGGCATGCTGTTGATCAGCGCCGGAACGGGATTCGCCGCCAAGTCCGACGCGCCCAAGGGATGCACTAAGGAGTGTATCGCGGCGTGTCAGAAGGCCGGCAAGTGCGTTTGCGCCGACTGCGCGAAGACCTGCGGAGCCGACTGCAAGTGCGCGGCCAAGGCGAAGGCTTGCCCGGCCGCCGGCAAGTGTTGCGGCAAGTAACTTTCCAGGTATCAGGTGTCGGGTGTCAGGTATCAGGCCGGACACCCGGCATCCAGGCCGGAAACGGAGCGGGGGCGTCCGAAAGGGCGTCCCCGCTCTCTTTGATGGATTGTGTCGGCATCTGGAAGTGTCTGTTCGGGATACGGCGCGCATCCTGTACCCTCCCGCCAGGCAACCCGAAATACCTTCCGCTGTTTCTTCGGAACGTCCAAAAGTCCCTTTCCCGGGCGCTTTGTGATAGGCTATATTTGCTCTTGTGTCCTAGATATTGTGGATTCAGAAGGATCCGGCCACAATATCTAGTGGTGAGGCGCCGGTGAGCCGTTTTGAGCACCCGCCTCGCAAGAGACAGTTTTTTTATCCATTTTTACGCACCAGGAGATCGTGATGGCCGAGCCGGACAAGAAATCGCCCTATATTGAAGACCTGCCCCTGGGACTGGCGCCCGCGCGCCCGTCCCGCCACCCCAGCGGACGCGCACGTCGGGGAATAGCCATGCAAAGATTCTATTCAACACCGGGTATTCACCCGTTCGACGAACTGGAATGGGAAACCCGCTCGGCCGCTATCACGGACGAAACCGGCAAGGTGATCTTCGAGCAGAAAGACGTGCTGATGCCCGTCACCTGGTCGCAACTCGCCACCAATGTCGTTGTCAGCAAGTACTTCAAAGGCGGATTGGACTCGCCCCTGCGCGAACGGAGCCTCAAGCAACTTATCACCCGCGTGGTCGACACAATCACCGGGTGGGGCCGCGAACAAGGCTATTTTGCCACCGATGAGGACGCGCAGACCTTCAACGCGGAACTGACCTACGTGCTGGTGAACCAGTACGGCTCGTTCAACAGCCCGGTGTGGTTCAACGTCGGCGTGGAGGAGCATCCGCAGTGTTCGGCCTGCTTCATCCAGAGCGTGCGCGACGATATGGCCTCCATCATGGAACTCGCCAAAAACGAGGTGATGCTGTTCAAGTACGGTTCGGGAACCGGCACGAACCTCAGCTCGCTGAGAAGCAGTCTGGAGCACGTTACCGGCGGCGGCACGGCCAGCGGCCCGGTGTCGTTCATGCGGGGCTACGATTCGTTCGCCGGTGTCATCAAGTCCGGCGGCAAAACCCGCAGGGCGGCCAAGATGGTGATTCTGAACGTCGATCACCCGGATATCCTGGAGTTCATCAACTGCAAGGCCACCGAGGAGCGCAAGGCGTGGGCGCTGATTGACGCCGGTTACGACGGAGGTTTCAACGTCCTCGGCGGCGCTTACGACAGCATTCATTTTCAGAACGCCAACAACAGCGTCCGCGTGACGGATGAGTTCATGCGCGCGGTGGAACAGGACGGCGACTGGACCACGCGCAAGGTGACGGACGGCGAACCCGCGCAGACCTTCAAGGCGCGCGAAATTATGCGCCAGATCACCGAGGCCGCCTGGGTGTGCGGCGATCCCGGAATCCAGTTCGATACGCGTATCAACGACTGGCACACTTGTCCAAACACAGACCGCATCCACGCCAGCAACCCGTGCTCCGAGTACATGTTCCTCAACGACACGGCCTGCAATCTGGCCAGCCTCAACCTGATGAAGTTCCGGATGGACGACGGCACGTTTGATGTGGAGGGATTCTGCCACGCGGTCAGCCTGTTCATCCTGGCCCAGGAAATCATCGTCGATAATGCGGCTTATCCCACCGAAGCCATCGGTGCCAACAGCCGCAAGTTCCGTCCCCTGGGTCTCGGATACGCCAACTTGGGCGCCCTGCTGATGTCGCGCGGAATCCCCTATGATTCGGACGAGGGACGCGCCACGGCGGCGGCTATCACAAGCCTGATGACCGGCCACGCCTACAAGACAAGCGCGCAGATCGCTTCGCATATCGGCTCGTTCCAGGAATTCGAGGTCAACCGCGAACCCTTCCTGCGCGTGCTTCGGAAGCACGCCGATGCCAATGACCACATCGACGAAAAGTACGCTCCCGAGGAGATTCTGGAATCGGCGCGAAGCGTATGGGCCGATGCCTGCGCTCTCGCCGCCGAGCACGGCGTCCGCAATGCGCAGGTTTCCGTCCTGGCGCCCACCGGAACGATTGCGTTCTTCATGGATTGCGACACAACCGGCGTCGAGCCCGATATCGCCCTGGTGAAGTACAAGAAACTCGTGGGCGGCGGTATGCTGAAAATCGTGAACGGCACCGTGCCCGAAGCGCTGGTTTCACTTGGATACGACGACGACCAGATCGCGTCTATCGTCGACTACATCGACCAGAACGATACCATCGAGGGTGCTCCCGGCCTGAAGGACGAGCACCTGCCGGTGTTCGACTGCGCCTTCAAACCCGCCAACGGCCTTCGCAGTATTCACTACATGGGCCACGTGCGAATGATGGCCGCCGTTCAGCCGTTCATCAGCGGCGCCATCAGCAAAACCGTGAACCTGCCGAATGACGCAACGGCAGACGACATCGCCAATACCTACATGGAAGCGTGGAAACTGGGCCTCAAGGCAATCGCCGTGTACCGTGACGGGTGCAAACGAACCCAGCCGTTGAACACCAGCCGCGACGCCGCGCTCTCGAAGGGCCAGGATTCGCCTTCTCCGGAGCCCCGGCCGTTGCGCCACCGCCTGTCGGACGAGCGCCAGAGCATCACGCACAAGTTCAGCATCGGCGGGCACGAGGGCTACATCACCGTGGGCCTGTACGAAGATGGAATGCCGGGCGAGGTGTTCATCACCATCAGCAAGGAAGGCTCCGTGGTCAGCGGCATGATGGACGCCTTCGCAACGGCCATCAGCCTGAACCTGCAGTATGGCGTTCCGCTGGAAGTGCTGGTCAAGAAGTTCAGCCACATGCGGTTTGAGCCCAGCGGCTTCACCAACAACAAGCAGATTCCAATCGCCAAGAGCATCGTGGACTACATCTTCCGCTGGATGGCGCTGAAGTTCCTGCCGGAATATATCCAGCCGGGCCTTCCACTGGAGGATGAGGACCACAAGCCCCGCGCCGTGCCGCCGTCAATCCCGCTGGCGGACCAGGAGAACCTGGTTTTCCAGAGCCAGAGCGATGCGCCGCCCTGCCCGGAATGCGGAAGTATCATGATCCGCAACGGTTCGTGCTACCGTTGCGTCAACTGCGGCGGAACGAGTGGGTGCAGTTAGTGGGGACAAGTTGAGGTACAGATGGGGCCCGCACGAGCCCCATCTGCACCAACTCGTTTATGGGCTAAGCGTAAAACGCCGTCATTTCGAGCGTTAGCGAGAAATCTGCCCCTACGGGCCCGTATGGGCGGTTGCTTGGCTCCCCGCCAGCGGGGAGCATGGATTAACCGCGGATTTCTCACGTTCGTTCGGAATGACGGCGTACTTCGACTGCGCCCTTCGGGCTCCGCTCAGTATGCCTCACGCTCAGTTAGTCGATTTAATTGGTGCAAATGGTCCTCATGCGCGCCCCTTCCGCCTTCCTGCGCGAAGGTAGGGGTGGCAGAACGAAACCTTGCGATCAGGCCTTCCCCTTCCCCGGTGGGGAAGGGGATCGAGGGGTTAGGGGCGGTTCGCCGCCGAGAGTATCCTGGTCAGGACAGAATCCATATCCGACTGCACTTCCGAGTTCGTGATGTGCAGAACCGATATGCCAACGCTGTGAAGCAGTGCATCACGCGCCTTGTCATTTTCGACGAGTTTCTCGTGTACCGGACCATCCACCTCTACCACCAGGCGCGCCGAATGGCAGTAAAAATCGGCAATGACGCCGGCGATCAGGTGTTGCCGTCGGAAGTGAAGACCAGCCAATCCGTTGTTGCGAACTCGTGCCCATAAGAGCGCTTCACTGGGTGTCAGTTTCCGCCGCATCTCCCACGCCAATTCACGCTTGGAAGGCATCTTAGCCCTAACCCCCTGCCCCCTTCCCCAATCCGCTCGCTACGCTCGCGGGGAAGGGGGAACCAACCCCTACCGGCTAACCACACCACGATTCGCGGACATTCCGTCCCGCTACGGGTAAATCCCGCGGATGCGCAAGGCGTCCGCGTTCTTGCCCACCCCAACCGCCAGGGCGGCCGTGCGCATATCCACACCGTAATCGCGCGCGGCTTGCGACACCATCTCGTAACTCAGGCGCATCTTCTTGTCCAGGGTGTCGTTCACCTGGTCCAGCGTCCAGAACAACTGCGAGATGTCCTGCACCCATTCGAAGTAACTCACCAGCACGCCGCCCGCGTTGGCCAAAATATCCGGCACCACGCGTATTCCGCGTTGTTGAAGAATGATGTCCGCTTCGGCGGTCAGTGGTCCGTTGGCGCCCTCCACAATCATCCGCGCCTGCACCTGGCCGGCATTCTTTTCCGTTATCTGGTTTTCCAACGCGGCGGGAACCAGCACGTCGCAGGGCAACAGCAGTATCTCGTCGTTGCCCAGGGACTGCCCCTCGCGGTAATCCGCCACCATCTTTCCGGACTCCATGTGCTTCAGCAGGTGTTCAACATCCAGTCCGTTCTCGTTGTAAACCCCGCCGGTCACATCGCTGACTGCCAGTATCTTCGCTCCCATATGAGAAGCCGTGGCCGCCACATTCTGGCCCACGTTTCCGAAGCCCTGGACCACCAGAGACGACTTCGAAATATGCTCGCCCCTCTCGGTCAGTGCCGCGTCCGTGATGATCGTGATGCCGCGCCCGGTGGCTTCCTTCCGCCCCAGCGAGCCTCCAAGTTCGGGGTACTTGCCGGTGACACAGGATAGCGTGGTCACTCCCTGGTGCATCGAATAGGTGTCCGCAATCCAGGCCATCTCGCGCGGACCCGTGCCCATATCCGGCGCCAGAATATCCGTGTTCGGGCCGAAAACCGGCGTGAGTTCGGTGGTGAACCGCCGCGTGATGCCTTCCAGTTCCCGTGCGCTAAGGCGTGAGGGATCGCACACGACTCCGCCCTTGGCGCCGGCATAGGGAACATCGATAATGGCGCACTTCCAGGTCATCAGCATGGCAAGGGCGCGCACCTCCCAGATGGAAACGGAGGGATGATACCGGATGCCTCCCTTAAACGGTCCGCGCGCTCCGTTGTGGTGAACGCGGTAACCCCGAAAAATCTGGATGCCGCCGTTGTCCATCCGCACGGGAAAATCCGTGATAAACTCCATCTGCATGGCGGCAAGAACACTTTCCAGCCACGGCTCCAGGTCAATCACTTCGGCGGCAGTGTGAAGACGCATCTGAGCGTCGTCGAACATCGCGCGACCTTCGGCGGTCTCTTCCTGGTCCTGCGGTCGGGCCGCGGCGGCCCGGCGTTCCTTCACTTGCTGGGGCATAACTGATCCTCCTGATTGATGGGATGTTCTTTCCCGCTACATTATATCGGTATGTTGCGCTCATAAATCCCTTGCTCACAAGCCGCAACAGGCGTCAAAGTTCCATGAGGCGCAATCAACAAGGAGGCACACCCATGAAGCGTACGTTTATCCTCGTTCTGGCTGTCGCGGCCGCCGTCCTGGTCGCGGGATGCGGCAAGAATCCGCTGATCGGCAAGTGGACGGGTTCCGCCACCGTTCAGATGGTTCCGGTCAATATCACGCTGGACCTGGCGAAGGACGGAACATTCTTTCTGGAACAGAAAATCGAGTACGGGGTGGTGAAGATGAATTCGACGCAGAAAGGCACCTGGATCGAAAACGAGGGGAATCTGGACTTCACCGTAACCGAGGTAACTGCCGCCGGCAAGAAACAGCCTATGAAGGAACCGATCAAGCAGAGCCAGGCGTACAAAATTGACAAGGACACGCTGACCATCAGCCCGGGCGGCGGATTGGGCGACGTGGCGCTGACCCGCGTGAAGGAATAGCCGTCACACGGGCCGCATACCGAGGCTGATGGCGGGCTCTCCGTTGTACGGGTGAGCCTCCACGTAGTCCATATCCAGTTCGATGCCCAGTCCCGGGCCTTCCGGCGGCAGGATATTGCCTTCCTGCCGTCGCAGGGCTTCCGGCGCCAGTTGCGTCATCAGCGGGTTGTGGTTGATGTCCCACTCGATAACCGGCGCGTTGGACGACGCAACGGCCAGGTGGAGGTTCGCGACGGTGGTGATGATGTCGCCGGACGCGTGCGGGCACCACCAGGCGTTGAACGATGCCGCCATCGCGGCGATCTTCCTGACCTCGGTGAATCCGCCCGCGCGGGCCACGTCCGCGTTGGCAACCTGAATGCCTTGAGCCGACAACAGGTCGCGGAACGGGAAGCGGGTGTACAGGTTCTTGCCCGAGGCGATGCGCACATCCGTAATCTGGCTGATGCGCACGTGGCCCTCTATGTCGTCGATGCTGATCGGTTCCTCGAACCAGAAGATCCCGAACGGCTCCATTTCGCGCACAGTGCGCACCGCCGTGTCGGTCCGGAATGCCATATCCGCGTCCACGAGTATATCCATGTTCGGCAGTGCCTCGCGGATGGCCTCCACAAGCCGGAACTCGCGGTCCGGATCGTCGCCGACCTTGATCTTCATCGCGCTGTAACCGTCGGAAGCAAGCCTCTGCGCCGTCTCCACGCCGACTCTCTGATCCACGTGCCACGGAATTGAGGAGGCGTAGGGGCGCACGGAATCCTGCGCAGCGCCGCCAAATAGTTGGTACAGCGGCACGCCCAGCGCTTTCGCCTTGATGTCCCACAACGCGATATCGATGCCGGACATGGCGGCCATACCCACGCTCCGGTGGCCCAGACTGCGCATCAGGGTTCCGTAATACAGCGTGTCCCACATCTTCTCGGTCTGGAACGGGTCGCGCCCGATGAACTCCGGTTGCAGGACCTTGTTGATGATGGTGGCGAGGACATCGAGGTCATACTGGTCGGAGCAGGAGCCGTAGCCGGTGATGCCTTCGTCGGTGATGACTTCAACGAGGCACATCTGGCGGGCAAGGCGGTAGCCGGCGGCGCACTCAAACCGGTGGGCTTCCGGTATCCAGGCGTGAACGAGATGGGGCTTGATGGAGATGATTTTCATGGTCGGTATAAGAGTTGTCTGTCAGCGGCATCGTGTTCTTCATGATAGCGCGGCGGCGTGTCGTCCGTTGCGCTTCAGCAACTCTCCCTATTCCGCCAGCTTTGCCAGGACGATGCTGTCCACTCCCAGGTAATGACCCTTGGAAGGCTCTTCCTTGCCGACGGCGGTGAACTTCAACTCGTGCGTGCCGGCTGTCAGTTTGGCGCGGCCGAGTACGTGGTCGAGCGATGCGATGGTCCCGTTCACCCATGTCTTCTGCGGCTCACCCAGGGCTTTGCCGTCCAGGAACGCCTGGTATGTGCCGTAATCGTAGGAGTGGACCATCTGCGTCATCACTTCGTAGTTGCCCGCGGAAGGCGCTGTGAAGGGAATCGTGAGTGACGCTCCTTCGCCCTCGCCGCGAAAGAAGATGATGTCCTTCGTGAAATCCAGGCCTTTCTGGATTTCGGCCTCGCCTTTTTCGGTTTTCACTTTTGCCATCAGGTCTTCCGCCTGAATCACGGTGGCGTTGCCGTAGGGTGTGCGGGCATAGCCGACGGGTATGTCCGGTAGCGGTTTCAGTTCCTTCTGGTACCAGAAGGCGACCGAGGAGAACTGGTCGGCGCGCTCCTCGAATCCGGAGCGCACGGAGCCGTCCGTCTCATCGTTGAAGGTCCAGCCCTTGTGCTCTATCTCCAGCCGCAGTGACTTTTTGAACGGGACGGGATCGAGAATCTGCCAGCGATAGGCACTGCATCGCGCCCCCACGCCCTGGCATTCTGCCCCTTCGTGCCCGTAGGGGAACGAAGCACAGAATCTCTCTGCCCAGATGGGTGGATCGAAAGATCCGTCGGGGGCGATGTCAGAGTGCCAATAAGCCCTTCCGAATCACCGACCGAACACCGACCTCCAACGTTTCTGCGCCGCTTCGAGAGACTCATTAGCGTACTTGCTTACCGTTGGGCCACCGCAAACTTTGCATTTTTCGCCCTCGTGCGGTCGTTGACAACGGTTGCATTTTCCGCAGTAGTATTCTTCATCTTCAAGGGTATGGGCCATTGGTGTATCCTTTCTAATTTGGTGGAATCTGGCCGGATCAGCCGTTCTCTGCCATTCTTTTCCGCACGCGTTCAGTCCCTGACCGAGCCATGCTTGGTCCGATGTCATCGAGCGTGTCATCACACGACACCCCTCGTTCCCAGCACTCCAAGGCTGCGGCCAAGTCACCGGTTCTTTCAAAGAAGAAACCTGCCGCGTGCTGGCGATCGGAAGCCCCCGGCCTCAGGCGTGCGGCGGCCAAATAGTGAGGACCCGCTTCGTCAGGGCGGTCCAGGCGGTCAAGAAGCTCGGCGCACTCGTAGTGCGCACGGCCCTCCCAGCCATCGCCAATCTCTATAGCGGCGTTGTATGTAACCAGAGCTTCCTCTTCGCGATCCACGTGTTTCAATGCCCACGCCAGGAGGTAAAGCGATTCGCACGTATGAATCCCGTTTTCCCGCATGGATTCCGCCAGTTCGATCGTTTTGCCGAAATCCCGATCATGAGCGGCTACGCGGCACAGTATGTTCCAAGCTCCAGGATGTAAGGGCTCCAGTTCCAACGCCCTGAAGGCCCAAGTTTCCGGATCGCTCGTTTCCTCGCCCATGTAGGGCACGTAGTAACCAAAGAGGTCCTCGTATACTAAACCCAAACGCCCTGCCGCCGCCATCGCTTCGACACATTCTGGATCAACGAGCAGAGCCTCTCTGAGAAATTCACCGGCATCCTTAAGAGACACCTTGTCTGGTTCTCTGCTGATTTGGCTAGCCAGTTCGGCGCATTGATCCGCGAGAGAACGGATGACCGGCGCCTCAG
>JAKQQT010000606.1 GCA_029564025.1 Armatimonadota bacterium
TGCTGAACATGCCGCCGCTACCGTGGCCCAGGCCGCGCGTGTGGGTTACTGACTGACGTTGGCGCGCATACTCAAGTCTCGGAATGGGAGATGACAGTGGAACCTAAATATCAGTTAGCTATTGCATGCGGAATTATAATCGCTATTCTTGTGGTATGGACGATGCTTGCCAAAGGAGAAGAGCGTAATACCGCCTTTGCTTTTTTGGTATTATTCTTGCTCTATATCCTCGTGAGCATTATCAGTGAGGTTTTATTTCCCGCTGGTCTCGGCATGAAACCAGACGACTACGACTATGGCGACCCATACGAGAACGCACCACGCAGCCAGTTGCGAGAACCTTCCCGACACCTGGGCGTGGCGGCCGCGGAACTGCTGAACATGCCGCCGCTACCGTGGCCCAGGCCGCGCGTTTGGGTAACTGGCTAACGCAGGAGGGAAGGTACAAGATGAAGACTTGGTTACAGCAATATCACTTGGCCGCCTTGGTTGTGTTGGCCCTGTGCTTCTTTTACGTGTGGCCTGGGGTATATCGGTATGAGTACACATACGCACCAAGGGCGAATTCAGATACGATTAGCGTCGCTCGAGGTGGCCCTACACACCGCGAAAACGTAATCCGAATGGACAGGTTAACAGGCAACGTTCAAAAATTGACAAAAGGGAACCCAGGCCGCGAACATTGGGTGAACCACCACCCATGAGCGTGTGGGTAACTGACTAACGCGAAAGTGAAGCACATGGAGTGAAGCGCCACACGCACTGGTCGCTCAGTACAACAAAGGAGCAAGGTATGAACGCGAATTTGGATGACGGTAACACGCCCAACGCAACGCCTCGAAACACACTGGTTGGAATCGGCTTGCTGGCCGTTGTCGCGGCGGTAATGCTTCTATGGCCAATCCTGGGACGTCCACCTTACGCTTACTACTTGCCGTTGAAATGGGTGGTTGTCGCGGCATCAGTCACAAGTGCTTGGGCGGTATTCGTGTTGAATCGTGCTCTCTTGCCCTTGACCGTCCTCCTCGTTGCCTCAGGTGCTGTTGAGTCGCTCGCGAAGATGAGACGCGCCGATTGGTTCCCGTTCAACGTGGCTTCCATCGTCCTCCTGGTGCTTGCGGCCGGTATATTGCTTTGGACGGCGAAGGTGAGCAGGAACAGTAGGGAGCCGATACCCGAATCCTCCCATGGAAAACCTGCCCTTCATGGGAATGGTGAACATGGCACCGCCGCCGAGGCCGAAGCCGCGCGTGTGGGTAACTGATTGACAACCACCATGGCGACAACACCGGCGGAACGGCACAGAATCGCGCCAGGATGGCTAACCTGAGACTTTACCGCCGCTGGCCTTGTCCTGGCACCTTCCAAAACAGGCGCTGTTCCAAACAGGCTGTTACGGCCGGCCGAACTTCCACCACCGGCGCCGCGGCTGTTCCTGTACTTCGCCGCCAGGCAACATGCGAACCAGGCGCGCTTCCAGTGCGCTTTTGTCCGAGCGCTCCGCTTCCAGCAACCGTGTGAGCGCGTCCACCTTGCCGCGCAGCCAGGCCACCTGTTCGCGCAGTTCCGCGCGTTCCTGTGGCCACTCCGGATGGGAACTGGAAGGCTGTTCCTTCCGTTCCTTCCAAGCGCCAGTGCCTGAGGAAGTGCCTTCCTTGCTGGCCGGCTGCAAGGCGGCGCGCTGAATGCGCCATTCTTCCGTGCGGCCGACGTTCACGCGCCAGGCTTCCAACGTTCCGCGTTCAATACGCATTCGCACGGCGCGCGGCGATATGCCAAGAATGGCCGCCGCTTCCACCACGGAAACCGCTGTTCCACCTTCCGCCTGTGTTCCTTCCGCCTGTTCCATGAGCGTTCCTCCATGCCAGTGTCGGCACGCCGCCGCCGGCGCCTTGCGTGTTACCAAGATTAACACGCCTTTTGTTAACATTACGTCCGTATTGTTGACAGTATGCTTGGGTATGTGGTAAAGTGTACTTGTAATGAGTATTCGATACGACGGAAGGAATGCTACAATGAAGAAGAACACAAGCGAACCGAGTAAGGCCGTTATCTACCTTCGCGTGTCCACCGGCGAACAGGCCGAAAGCGGCCTGGGACTGGAAGCACAGGAAGCGAAGTGCCGCGAATACGCGGAACGGAACGGCCTGGACGTGGCGGCCGTGTTCACTGACGCGGCTGTTTCCGGCGCCGCGCCGTGGGAAGAGTGTCCTGGACTGCTGGACGCACTGAACACGATTGACGCCGACACCGTGCTGCTTGTGGCGAAGCGTGACAGGCTGGGACGTGACACCTTCCGCCTGGCCATGATTCAGGCCGAAACACAGAAGCGGCACGCGCGTATCGTTTCCGCCGCCGGCGAAGGAACGGCCACGGACGAACCGGCGGACGTGCTGATGCGGCATATCATTGACGCCTTCGGCGAATACGAACGGCTCATAATCGCGGCCAGGACACGCGCCGCGCTGGCCGCGAAGCGGAACAGGAAGGAACGCCTGGGAACAACGCCGCTGGGATATATCACGCTTAGTGACGGCGTGCTTGTGCCGGAACCTGAGGAACAGGCTACCGTGCTACGCGCGCGGGAACTGCGTTCCGAAGGCCGTTCACTGCGCAGTATTGCCGCCACGTTGACGCTGGAAGGCCGGCAAACGAAGCGCGGCGGAACGTGGCAAGCAAACACAGTGGCCAAAGTGCTGGCCACGCGCTATGTGGAAGCAATGGCATAACACAGGAAGGAACTGGAACATGAACACCGCAACGCTGGAATGGATAACGGACGTATACAGCGACGCGCAAACCGGCTACATTGTCAATCTGGACGCGGAAGACAAGGAAATCAGCCGCTGGCCAGTGGCCGTCATTCCGTCCATGGGACTGGCCGTGCTGCTGCGCAACGGCCGCACGCTGTGCTACGCTGCGGACTGCCTGGCCGACGCACGACCGACGCCAGGCGCGCGGCGGCTGCCTGTGCCGTCCAAGCTGGCGGCACTATTACCGGAAGAGGAACGGCTACTGTGGCCGAAAGAGGAAAAG
>JAKQQT010000626.1 GCA_029564025.1 Armatimonadota bacterium
GTTGCAGCCGCAAGAACAATCAGCTTTTTCATCTTCTTTATTATATCCAGAACCATCACTGTTGATCCATCCGCAAAACGAATTACGCATGCTGTCGAGGCTTTGCGTGACTCAGCGCACAACGACCATGAGCCCGGCACGTTTGCCGTAATACAGCGCGGGCACGTCCTGATACGTTCTGGTGAACAGTCTGCAATGCGATGCATCCGAGGTCCCATCGACATTTGTGAAACCACCTGCCGCTGTCATGAGAAGCACATTCTGCCGTGAAGCATTGAGACCGTCACACGCGCCGGAGACACCCGTCAGGTCGACCGCGCCTGTCGCATGGAGGCGTCCGGACTTTCCGGAGGCTGCGTCCATCTCGGCGCGGATTACGTTGCCGCTCCAAGCGAACGTCACACGATCCACCGTCGTGTACGCATTCGTTCCCACGACGAGCGTTCCCTCCGTCACGGCGATGTCCCGCGCCGCCTTTACGGCTGTCGTGTCGAAGACGATGGTTCCCCATCCGCCGTCGACGACGTCGCCGGTGGAAGCCCCAGCTCCTGTGAACGTCACCGTTCGCCCGGAGTTTGTTACCTTTCCGACCGATCCCGCAATGACGACATCAGCGCTTTCGGCACGCAGTTCGGACGCGCAGATGCCATTCAGCCTCAACATATGCCCGCCGACCACATGAAGATTGACATCGGCGATATCACCGCCATACGTGCAGTCGCCGCGCGACACGTCAACCCGTAGCGTTACCGTATAGTCCCCCTCTTTTTTGATATCGCCTTCCCCGGACAAGCCGCCGATCTCAAAGGTGCAGGCGGCATATCCATCTTTTTCTCCAAGATGGAGCTTGCCGCCGAGTTCGAGATGAACCGAGTTATTGACCGCGTACAAGTATTCCAGCCAGAAATCCCAGTTGGACGGTGTGACGAGGCGTACGTCGCGGAAGGACGAGCCCTGGAACAGGCCCCACGACCTGTCGCTCGTCAGGAACAAGGACGAGGTGCCGTCGTCGGAGCCCGTGACCTTATATGTCTTGTTGCCCCCCACGGCATGGAGCGTGAGCGCGGCACCCGCGCCGAGCACGACGTTGCCGCTCGAGATGTCCGCACCGGAGATCGTATAGGAGCATGTGTTCGTAACGGTGACGTATCCGCCTGCAGTGTTGACGATCGTGCCGTTCCACGTCGCGCCATCGAGCATGACTTTACCCGCCGCCGGGATTTCGACATGGGCTGTGCCGCCGTGCGGCAGATATGTGGCAGCGCCGGCGACGATACGCTTCGCTCCGGGGTCGGCGGCGAGGTATTGCCGGCCTGCGTGGTCGGAGAAATCGATCACGGGAATGTCGGCAAGTGCGCCCGCCGACCAAGCGAGGGTCAGGTCACCCTCACCGACCAGAGCGAACTTTTTCAAGGCAATCTGCTCATCCAGGGTGACTGTGGCGGCGCCGGTATTCGACACGCACAAATAGGCGTTATGGTCCTCCGAAAAATCCCAGGCATCGTCAGACCGAGGCGGCGTCCACGTCGCGCCAGAGAACGTTCCGGAAGACTCGATGTTGCCGAAAAACGGCACAAGAGGCTCCGCTTCTACGTTGAAGACAAGCTGTATTGCGGCAAGTCCGCCGCGGTCAATTTCGTGGTTATAGCGTCCGGAAACGACCTTCACGACCCCGTTGGATATGGCCACATTCTCGATTTTCAGATAGTTCCCGCCAGCCACAGCGTTACCCAAACGAGAATCTTCCGATGCCCCCCAAATCTGCGTGCCCTGAACAACGGCTCCGTTCCAATACGAATACTGGATGTCGTTCACCTTGGGC
>JAKQQT010000637.1 GCA_029564025.1 Armatimonadota bacterium
GGTTGGAGTTGGTCAACATGGACGAACCCCGCTTTGATATACACGACAATGAGCGCGTCATCCACCGGGTGGACATTCAGCAGTCGCAGCGGGCCGGTTGTGCTGTAGCCGAAGTGGTCCAGTCGGGTGAAGGATCGCTGCCAGAACGGTTGCCCGTCCCCTTCAAAGTACAGGCGGGTTGTTTCCACCTGTCCGGGAATCGTTGAGGTGCTGAAGGTCCCGTCGGTCTGCCGCGTCATTACGGGGAAGGTGCTTCGTTCGGCCTGCAGGCGGCCGACCACGGTCTTTCCGTTGATCACGGTGCGGAAGACATTCGACCCGGTGTTGGTTGTCAGCGGGCGGTCAAAACCAGCCAGGGGTGGGCACTTGAAAACCAGCCACTTTGACGGAGGGTTCAGCCAGTTAGGATGCTTTGGAAAAGGAGCATCCGAGCATGGCGAACCGAGTCAAAATGGCGATACAAGACGCGATTACAGAGTATGCGAGGCTGGGTTGGTCCCGGCGGCGGATAGCCCGGACGCTGGGGATCGACCGGGAAACGGTGGCCCGCTATTTGGGGTTGGCGGGAAACCCCGCCATTCTGCCCCCCGGGGTTGAGTGTGCAAACCCCGCCATTCTGCCCGCCGGGGCGGAAGCGGCAAAACCCGCCATTGTGCCCGCCGGCTCCGCGGGGCGGATCAGCCAGTGTGCGCCGTTCAAGAAGAGCATTGAACAGGCTTTGGAGAACGGCCTGTCGGCCCAGCGGATCTACCAGGATCTGGTGGCCGACTCGGCGTTTGAGGGCCATTACGATGCCGTCAAGCGATACGTGCGGCAGTTAAGGAAGGCCGCACCCGAACGGTTCTTCCGTCTGGAGACGCCGCCGGGCGAAGAAGTGCAGGTGGACTTCGGGCGGGGAGCGCCGATCCGGACCGCCGAGGGCAAGCTGCAGAAGACCTGGGTGTTCCGGGTGGTGCTTTCCCATAGCCGCAAGGCCTACAGCGAGGTGGTTCTGCGCCAGACCACCGAGGTCTTCATCCGGGCGCTGGAGAACGCATTCCGGTACTTCGGCGGCGTGCCGGCGACCGTCATCATCGACAACCTGCGCGCGGCGGTGAAGAAGCCCGACTGGTACGAGCCGGAACTGAACCCCAAGGTGCGGGAGTTCGCCCGTCATTATGGCACGGTGATCCTGCCGACGCGACCGTACACCCCGGAACACAAGGGCAAGATCGAGAACAGCATCGGGTATGTGAAGGACAACGCCCTCAAGGGCCGGATCTTCACTTCGGTAGCCGCGGAAAACCAGTATCTGTTGCACTGGGAAGACCGGGTGGCCGATCAACGGATCCACGGCACAACCCGGCAACAGGTGGCGGCACGGTTCCAGCAGGAGAAGCCGGCACTGAAGGGCCTGCCCCCCTCGCTCTTCCCCTGCTTTCAGGAGGGGCGCCGCAGTGTTCACCGGGACAGTTTCGTCGAGGTGGAAAAGGCCTACTACGAGGTGCCGGAAGAGTATATCCAGCGCGAGGTCTGGGTCCGTTGGGATGGCCGGACCGTGCGCGTCTTCAACGACCGGTGGGAACAGGTTGCCCTGCATGCCCAGACCGAGAGGGGCAAGTTCCAGTACTCGACCCACACCGGTGCGCGCGGCCGGCTTCTGGGCGTGGAGCGGGCGTCGGCGTGGCTGATCACCAAGGCGAGCCGGATCGGGACGCATTGCGGAGCTTGGGCAGATGCGGCGCTGGCCCATCGGGGCGTCGAAGCGATCCGGCCGCTCTACGGGTTGCTGGCCTTGACCGGTTCCTATCCCGCCCGCCAGATCGACAGCGCCTGCGAGCGGGCCCTGACCGAAAGCCGCTTTCATCTCAAGGATGTCAAAGCGCTTCTGGACACCCCACCGGCCGAGCAGGAGACGATGGCGTTCATGGAAAGCCATCCGCTCATCCGGGACATGGATGAATACGCCCAGTTCCTTCAGAACCTGTACCCCGAAGACGAAATCCCCAAAAGACCACAGGAGGACAAGTAGACATGAACGAGACGATCCACCGCACGCTCCGCAAACTCCGCCTCTCCGGCCTGGCCCAATCGCTGGAGGTTCGGGTCCAGGAGGCCACCGCCAACCGTCTGAGCCCGCAGGAGTTCCTGGAGTTGATCCTGCAGGATGAACTCAATATCCGGCACCAGCGGCTTCTCGCCCGCCGGATCAAGGCGGCGTCATTCCATGACGCCCGCACGCTGGAGGACTTCGACTTCAGCTTCAACCCGGCCATCAAGCGCAAGCAGATCTTCGATCTGGCCACCTGCCAGTTCGTCCGGGAACACCGGGACCTGCTCTTCCTCGGACCACCCGGCGTGGGCAAAAGCCATCTGGTCCAAGCCATTGGACATCAGGCCGTTCGCAATGGCCTGCTGGTCTTCTACCGTTCCATCTTCGACGTCGTCCACGACCTGATGGAAAACGAGACCTTGAATGGCTCGTTGAAAGGACTGTCCCGCTACCTCAAGCCGGACCTCCTGATCATCGATGATATGGGACTGAAACAACTCCCCAAAAAGTCCGGAGAATACCTCTTCGAGATCATCATGCGCCGCTACGAGAACCGCTCCACGATCATGACCTCGAACCGCCCCATCGAGGAATGGGGCAAGCTCGTCGGCGATGTACCTTCCGCGACGGCCATCCTCGACCGCTTCCTCCATCACGTCGAGATCATCAAAATCACCGGCCGCAGCTACCGGCTCAAGGACCGTTCCAACCCCAAGGAAGCTGTCGACAAGGAAGACAAGGAGTGATATCTACCCACACAGAGTGGCTGGTTTTGATCCGCCCACTACTGGCTGGTTTTCAACCGCCCGGTGACACAGTTTGAAAGTGCGATGTCGGTGGGGTTTCAGATTGTGCAGTTGCCAGGCTCTGTGCACCGTACTCTTGCTGACGCCGTGGGCATCGGCCAACGAGCGGCAACTCCAATGCGTCTGCCCCTCCGGCCGTTCTTGGAGCG
>JAKQQT010000685.1 GCA_029564025.1 Armatimonadota bacterium
CTTGCCGTGACGGTCGCACCACGCGCGAACCTTCCGCACATGACCGAGATCGCGTTGCAGGTCGCGTTGCAGATAAAAGCTGTCGAACAGATCGGCCACATAACTCATCGCCTGCGTCGTGCCGATACGCATGTTGACCGACGCCCGTACCTCGATGCCGGGGAAGCGCGTTTTAACCGTATGCGCGATCATCGGCGACGCGACCGTCACGACATCCGGCGCACAGCCCAGTCCGCCGAGGTGTTCAATGATCGACGCGACCTCGTCGGACAGCTCGACGCTGACGGCGCGCGCACCGTAGCAGTTCGCGTTGAGCAACAGGTCGAGCTTGACACCCATGCGGCGGAAGGCCGTCAGTTCGCTTTCCAGCGTCAACCGAACATCGTCCGGCGTGTCTTCGGATCCGTAGCCCAGCATCGGACGCCCGGAGGGCTGGCCGACCCAAGGGAAGTAGACCTCGCCGATGCGGTCACGGTAATCGTCCACGATCACCGAGAACGGCTCGCCCTCCCCCGTGTGCTGATAGCCGATGGCAAACTTCATATCCGTATCTCCGGAAAACGTTTCCCGCCCGTTCATTTCCGCGTCTGCACCTGTTTTACAAAACGAAGCAGACCGTCCAGATCGTAGTCGTTGAGAACCCCGTGGACCGTATCCGTTAGTTCGATGAAACGCGGGGCCTCCAGAACTCGCGAATGCCAGGTTTGCAGCGTTGCTTCGTTTTCAATAACCACCGAGGCGAAACATTCCGGGGCAACCGCCGCCGCATGAAGGGCAATCGTCCGCGCAGAACCGTCGGCAACAAGATGGACGTTGACGCCATATTGATCGCGCAGGTATCTGGCAACGGCCAAGAGGTCTTCTGCCCGCATCTGGACGAAGGAACGTCCGCAAAGATAGGCAAGATAGTAGACGCTTCCGTCCTGTCCGAACCACTCGGGTGCATGGCTGGAACTCTTTTGTTCGGCCCCCATCGTCTCCCCCCAGCCGCGGAGATCAACCGACACGACGGCCTTGTCAGCGTGTTCAAACAAGGCGTTCGCTCCGTCTGAATATCGTCCTTTGTCATCGACATAAAGCGACGCTTCCCGCGTGCCGACGGGGATGTTCACCCGCACGGGAAGAAAACAGTTTTTCTCGGTTTCAAGCACGAAATCACGGCTGTTCCCGGCGTCGTAGACGCGTGTGGCACGCGGAATCTCTCCGAGGGGACGAATTCCGGTCCTCCTGCGGATGAGCGCCTGAGCATGCTCCGGCGTCATACTTTTCCACGTCTCCGTTCGTTGAACGGCCAGCCTTTTTGCGAGGTCCCGATTGATGTCGTACGTAGTCCTCGCTCCGGGCAGACTGATCACGCCGGGCGTTCCGACACACCGGAGTTCCTCTGCAGCAACGTCAGGCTGCGACTCACGTTCAGTGATCCTTTCATCGCGCCCCGCCAGCCAGCGCAACATCCAACGAATGGTTCCCTCGCGGTGCTCTTGGGAATACCCGTGTTCGCCGTCGCTTTCAAGGATCGCCATCTTTTCCGGAACACCCAGTCGGGTATAGATTCTTTGGGCGTATCGGAAAGAAGACCAAGCGTCGCCGGCGTTGAAAAAGTCTTTTGTCGCAGTGCAGATCAGCGTTGGAAGCGGAGCCCGCATGATGCAGTAGTCCGCGTGGTCCATGCCGAACGCAAGCTGTCCGAAGACGTTCTGTTCCGAGTCCTGAGGCCGCCCGATGTGGGTGAGCGCATTGAACAGGCTGCAGATGTAACAGGAGGGTGCCGCCGCTTGCACGCGCTCATCCAAGGCCATGATGTAAGCGGTTTGCGTTCCGCCGCCGCTGCAACCGGCAACGCCGATTTTGTTCGGGATGATATCCGTTCGCCACTGGAGATAATCGAGGGCGCGAATCATATCCCACACTTCGAACGTCGCCGTGCTGCGCCCCAGCAGGATGGACCCGGCGCCGATGGCGTTATGGGCGACGCCGCTCCGTTTCTTAAAACGGGGCGTGTTCCCATCGAACGTCTGGATGCGCTCCCCCTGTTCGATCGGATCCACAACGAACATCGCAAGTCCGTTTATTGCGCCCAAGCCACAGACCCGCTGATAGTTTTTCGCGCCTTTGCCTTCTATGTTGTGACCGCAGAGCAACAAGACGGCAGGATACGGGGGCTTGAAGCGTGCCCCGTCCGGAAGAAACAGGGCTCCGGTTACGTTGAACTTTGGCTGACTTTCGAAGACGATTTTTTCGACCCTAAATCCGTCTTTTTCAAGCGTCCCCGTCCGTCGGGGATTCAGGGGCGTCTTTTCCCACAGGGGTCCAAGCTGTCGATAGAAAAAAGCTCGCCGCTCTTCCGAATAAACCGCGACATCGTCTGCCGTCTTGACCGTCTCGTAGCGCGTTTGCCAGTTCGTGTGACCGGCGTCAATCTCGGCGAGAAGGAACTGTTTCACCATGAGATCGGGCCGCTCCAACAGCCCCGACGCTTTCAAAATTCCAGCGGGAATGGCAGACCGTGCACCCCTCTTGTCCTCTTGTTCCTGCGCATGTGCCAAAGCGAGAGAACACCAACCGGCAAACGCAAAAAACGCTGACTTTTTTGCCAGATTCCACATTCTCATCACCCTCCATATTTAATGTCTGCGCGCGCGCGGTCTCGGTCTCCCCCGTTCATTTTGCAGCGGTCGGAAGGTCGATCCGAAGCAAAGCATATTCGCGAAAC
>JAKQQT010000694.1 GCA_029564025.1 Armatimonadota bacterium
CTTGGTGCGGCGGACGCGGAAAAGATTCTCTTGGTTCTCGCCGTCAGCGAGCACGAGGGTTGCGGAGGCCACATTGTTGGTTCGGTCATCACTCATAAGTGCGTTCACTATAACGCATGCCTACGGGAGTAGGCAATCCCAAACGCACGGCTTCACGACGACTTTTTACAAAATGACCTTGCCCGTCCAGTTTATCTCATGCTAACATCGAAAAATGACGGGGTTGTATGTCTACCCATTTTAGTGGGGCACAGCAACTTTGTTGAATGAGCCTGAAAGAGATGGTTATGGGTGTGTTTTTTGGTGTAAGACGCATGCTGAGAATGGTGAAACAGACGGGTTGTGTGGATAGAGCCCGAAGCGTGTCAATGCTTTTCGTGTGCATGCTGGTGGCGGCGGCAGGTTGCAAGCGCCGTTCCGGGCAAGAGGGGCAGGGTCAAAGCGCGGCGCGCAGCCCCGAGGTTGTGGTCACCAATCGCATGCAAGATCCCGTTTACGTAAAGGCGCTGGACGCGAGCCGGCGTGCGCAGAACCAGGCGGCGTCGGCGCGCGCGCCTGTGGTGGCCAAGATGGAGGCGATGATCGCGGAGGTCCGCGCGTCGCTGCCGGCCGGGGCGGACAATCAAGCGGTCAAAAACGAATTGGCGAAGCGTCCCGAGTGGAAGGCGCTTGAGGTTGAGAACGCGCGTGCGCTGGCCGAGATCGAGAAACCGCGCCTGGAGATGCTGGAAAAGGCTCGCCGGCGCATGCTGGCCGAGGCGCGCGACGTGAAAGCGGTGGCGGAGGGCCGGGCGGTGCCGGCTGCGCCTCAAGAAGCGCAAAAAAAGTAGGCTTTCCTGGTCGGGCTGAGTCCGGCCGACATTGATTTACGGTGAGAACAGGAGAATACGCATGAACGTGAGCTGCATGACGAACGTATTGAAGAAGCTGGCTTTTCCGCTAGTGGCCGGCGGGATGTTGATGGCCGTCTCGACGGCAACCGCGCAAGATTACGGCGACATCGAGCGTATCTTCAAATTTCCGGAGGGCGACCCCAAGTACCAGGTGCCCATCACATCCCCCGGTGAAACGGTGGCCTTCCGTATCCGGCTCTTCAATCCTGCGGGTAACTTTGAAAAGGTTTACGTGGGAACGGGTAACCCGGTCGTGGCCGATGTCCTCAATCCGCTGATGATGCGGGTGCAGACCGGAAACGGGCTTGCCTACGCCAAACTGTCCGGCTTGGCGGCCGTCAGTGATGAGCAGACCGACCTCGAATTCACTTACACGGTGCGCCCCGGTGATTTGGCCATGCCCATGCAGTTTTGGGGCAACGCCGGTTCGACGACGGTCGGGACGCCGTATGAATTTCTGAATGAAAATATTTGGAAAATACGCAATCTGGGCAACAGCAGCAATGCCGTGTGGCGTTTTATGGCCATGGCTGTGAATCCGGATCCGACGTTCGCCAAGGCGAACGTCCGTCTGCAGACGCTCGAGTTCGAAAGCGAAGAGTGGGAAGTGCAGCAGACGACCACGCTCCAGAATTGCCTGGTGAAAACCACGACCGGGCAGGCCGTCTCCAACAACGTTTCATTTTATGTCTGGTCAGGCGACACCAACATCGCCCAGATCGTCGAGCAGCAGCCCGGACAGCCATCGGCATCGTTGACGATGCTGCCGGGGGAAAGTCAGCGCGCCTTCCGTATTTACGGTAAAAATGAAGGTCAGACGCTCATCTATCTGAGCCCCTCCCCGGCGCTGACGCCGGGCGTGACGAATTTCATCACAAAACTGGTGACGGTCACAGAACCGCCACCGCCCACCGTGAGTGTTTCGCTCGAGCCGTTGGTCACGGAATTGGACGGCTTCGTTCACCTTTCCGAGTCGGACGTCAAAGACAAGCCGCTGCACGTCCTGTTTTCACAGGCCTACGGCAGCGGGCCTGTCACCGTCCGGCTGGATGTCTCGCCGGCCGGAGCGGTGGCACTGGAGACGAACCGGGTGACGCTCGCCGCCGGCGTGACCGAGTCGGCGTTGGTGCGCTTTGCCCCCGCTGACGGAATCAGTGAGGTGACCATCACACCGGTGATTGAAACGGCAGGCGCCATCCCTTACTTCGTCGGTGCGCCGGTCCCGGCCAAGATCAAAATCGCGAATGCGGTTCCGTCGGTGGTTCTCAGCAATCCCACTCCCAATCCGCCCGTTTCCACCCAGACAACGGAGTTCCCTTGGGCGCTCACCGATGTTACGGCGGACGTGTCGGCCGGCGTGGTCTTTAAATGGAGCTTCGGTGACGGTTCCACACTGGTGGAAACCAATTACACAACTTCCGGTTCGGTCGCCCATATCTACAACAACAGTGCAGCGGCAAACCGTATCCTTCGCCTTGAGATCAAAGACAAGGATATGGCTGTGTTTTATCAAGTGGCGGAGATGTCCTTCACCGTGGACTTGCCGGTGGCCACACCCAAGCTGGAGCTCGTCACCCAGCCGTCGGCATCGGAGACCAGTGGACTCATGCGCGTGCAGTTCGCGCTGTCCCAGCCCTACGCCCAAGATGTGACCGTGCAGCTCACGGTGGAGCCGCCGGAGTGGACAAACAACATTGTGTTCCAAGATCTTTTGCCGGGTCAGACGCTGCCAAGTCCTGTCACCATCCCGGCCACGAAGCAGATAAAC
>JAKQQT010000710.1 GCA_029564025.1 Armatimonadota bacterium
TTTCCGATGAAAAATTCTTGTCCGGAAAGTATCTGTTTGAAAAAAACACAAATGCGGGTTCCATCGTTAATCAAGGTCAGATTCGCACCGCCGACGGCGGTTACGTGGCTTTCCTTTCTCCCGTGATTAGCAATGAAGGAACGATCATCACCCCCAGCGGCAAAACAGCTCTGGCCGCGGGCGACAAAATCAGCCTCGATTTTACCGGCGACAAGCTGGTCAGTTTTACCGTAAATCAGGGCGCCGTCAATTCCCTGATTGAAAACAAAGGGTTAATTCAGGCGGAGGGCGGTCTGGTCAAGATGACTGCTAAGTCGGCGGACGCCCTGATCAACGCAGTCGTTAACAATACGGGAATTATTGAAGCCAAAGGAATCGTTAATCAAAACGGCAGGATCATCCTGGACGCCGACCAAATTCAGCAAACCGGTACACTGGATGTTTCCGGTAGCCCTGTTCCCCTCGGGGGGGAGGTCAATGGCGGCTCGATCAACCTTTTCGCCACCGGCATGGTCATGAACACGGGCAGTCTTCATGCCACCGGCAATCAAGGGGGAAACATCGACGTTTCCGGCCGGGCGATTGTCGAGGCGGGCAAGATCGACGCTTCCGGTTCAACAAAGGGCGGGAAGATCACCCTTGCCGCCAAGGAAAGCATAGAGCAGGTTTTCGCCTCCACCCTCAAAGCCGACGCGGCTCAGGGGCAGGCAGGCAGCGTGCGGGTTGAGGCAGGCCAGAGCGCTTATCTCTCCGGCTCTCTTTTCGCAAATGGTCAGACGGGCGGTCAGATTTCGGTCACCGCCGGTGATCTTCGACTGGCGGGCGCCACTCTGACAGCCGATGGCGCGCAGGGCGGCGGTTTGCTGCGTGTCGGCGGCGGCTGGCAGGGCAAGGATGCCGATCTGAAAAACGCCAAGACCACCACGCTGATGAGCGCCACGCTTAGCGCCAGCGCCACGCAAAAAGGCAAGGGCGGCACGGTGGCGGTCTGGTCGGAAGAAAATACCAGCTTTAACGGCAGCATCGGGGCCAGAGGCGGAGCACAAGGCGGCGATGGCGGCAAGGTGGAGGTTTCCAGCCATGGTCTGTTGGGCTTTGGCGGCACGGTGGATGTATCCGCCCCGAACGGTCAAAACGGCAACCTTCTTCTTGATCCCAAGAATATCGAGATCGTGTCCGGCGGCGGTGGCGGCGGCGGTGCCAGCACCGCCGTGATCCCGCTGGCCTATGCCAACCCCCAGGCGGGCGACAAGTTTGGCGCAGGGGGTTATGCCTACGAACTCAAGAACGGCGGCTCATCAACGGGCAACATTGCTGTCACGAATGTTTATGACAACACGGCGGCTTCCAAAGCGGGCGCGGTTCGCATCTTCAACATGACCACGGGCGCTCTGCTTTCCACTCTCACCGGCTCTCAGGCCAACGACGCAGTGGGACATCTTGCTATGGCGCTGGGAAACGGCAATTTTGTCACCTGGACATCCTCTTGGGCCGCCGGCACGGCGACCAATGCGGGGGCGGTTACCTGGATTAAGCATGACGGAACCCTTTCCAACGGCGCCACGGGCGGCGTGGTCTCCGCCGCCAACTCTCTGGTGGGCGTCAGGGCCGACGATTCGGTCGGATTTGGCGATGTTACTGCGCTTAAGGATGCCAACAAGAGCGTTGTGGTGGTTTCGCCCAAATGGGACAACGGCACCATGACCGACGCCGGGGCCGTCACCTGGATCAACGGAAGCAACGGAAAACTCGTCGGCGGTGCGACGGGTGGTGTCATCACTTCCGACAACTCTCTGATTGGTAGCAAGCAAAACGACATGGTGGGCCTGGGTCGGAACACCTCCGCCACAGTGCCAACCTATGGCTCGGAGGGTGTTGTGGCTCTGGAAAACGGCAACTATGTCGTCAATAGCCAGCGCTGGTCCAATGGCACGGTTGCCAATGTCGGAGCCGTCACCTGGGGCTATGGCGCCATGGGGACGACAGGCGTGGTGTCGGCATACAATTCGCTGCTCGGGGGATCGGCCGGCGACCGCATCGGCGCCAAAGGCATTTACGCCCTCTCCAACGGCAACTATGTAGTAGCGAGTCCCTTCTGGGCTTCCGGAACCAGCACGGCGGCGGGCGCCGCCACCTGGGTGGACGGCGCAAACGGCTACCTTAAGGAAATGGGCACCAGGGGCGGCGTGGTTTCTTCCAGCAATTCTCTTGTGGGCGAAAAGAAGGACAGCCGGGTAAGTTATCAGGGTGTCGTTGAGGTTGGTTCAAGCAATTATGTCGTTGTCAGTTCCGATTGGGTGAACGGCACCGCGACCAAGGCAGGAGCTGTCACCTGGGGTAATGGATCGGCAGGTACTTCCGGCGTGATCTCTTCCGCCAATTCCCTGGTGGGAGACAAGTCCAATTCCTGCATCGGCGCAAGCGGCATCACCGTTCTTGCCAACGGCCATTACGTGGTTTCGAGTGTGCGTGCCACTAATGGCACGGTCACGAATGTCGGCGCCGTCACCTGGGGGAGCGGCAGCGCGGGCGTCTCCGGGGTGGTCTCCGCCGCCAATTCCCTGATGGGGCAGACCGCAAATGATTGCGTGGGTTCCCGTGGTATCTATGCACTCGATAACGGTAATTATGTGGTGCTTTCGCCTTACTGGGACTTAAGCACGTCGGCTCAAAACGCCGGAGCGGTGACCTGGAGCAAAGGCGACAGCGCCGCCAATGCCGTCAAGGGGACTGTCAGCTCGACCAATTCCCTCCTCGGCAAAACGGCCGATGACGTCATCGGCTCCAGCGGCGTGGTAATGCTTAAAAATAACCATAATTTTGTCATTCTTTCCCCCAACTGGGACTATTCCACGGCGGCGCAAAACGCCGGCGCCGTCACGTGGGGGAGCGGCAGCGCGGGCATCTCCGGGGCGCTTTCTTCTTCCAACTCTCTGGTCGGCACGACCTCCGGAGACAACGTGGGCGCCGACGTCATCGCCCTTTCCAACGGCAACTATGTGGCCCGGAATCTCTACTGGAACAACGGCACGGCGTCCAAGGCCGGCGCCGTCACCTGGGGCAACGGCGCCACGGGGATCACGGGCGCGGTTTCCGTAGCCAACTCCCTGGTAGGCAGTACAAAAGAAGACTACCTCGGTTCGTCAGGCATCTATGCCCTCGAAAACGGCAATTACGTGGTCAGTTCAGCCCTCTGGGACAACGGCACTTCTGCTGCCAACGCCGGCGCCATCACCTGGGGCGATGGAACCACGGGGCTCACGGGCACGGTGAGCGCAGCCAATTCCCTGGTCGGCAACAGCCTCAATGACTGTGTGGGTTCGGGAGGTATAACCCTGCTTTCCGGCAATAACAATTATGTCGTCCGCAACCCTTACTGGGACAACGGTGCGATCCTGAACGCCGGCGCCGTCACCTGGAGCAAAGGCGACAGCGCGGCCAATGCCGCCAAGGGGATCGTATCGTCGGACAATTCCCTTGTTGGTTCGACGGCGAACGATTACGTCGGATCGGGCTCGGTTATCAGCATACCCAATGGGGATTACGTCGTACGGAGCTACTCCTGGAATAACGGCACTCTGACCAGAGCCGGCGCCCTCACCTGGGGGAGCGGCAGCGCGGGCATCAAGGGTGTGGTGAGCGCGGACAATTCCTTCGTCGGAGCAAGCGCAAACGACTGTGTAGGATCATCGTTTGTCATTCCCCTTTCCGACGGAACGGCTGTGGTGGGCTCCGGTAACTATGATCAGAATGGCCTTGTGGACACCGGCCGGGTGGACATCATCAAAGCCGGTTCGGGCGGCGGTGGCGCGCTGACTAACCCGCTTTCCTTCGGCACAAACGCGGGAGATAAAAGCACGGTGGGCGTTGGCCAGATCACGGCGCTCTTGAACGCCGGGACGGCGGTTACACTCCAGGCGAACAACGATATCACCCTTTCAACAACTCTGACCGCCAACAATACCGGTGGTGACGGCGGGGCGCTGATCTTGCAGGCGGGCCGTTCCATCCTGCTTAACGATAGTATCACCACCGACAACGGCAGTCTGACCCTGACAGCCAACGAAACCACCGCCAATGGTGTTTACGACCTCCATCGCGACGCGGGGGCGGCGGTGATCACGATGGCCTCCGACAAGACCATCGACGCCGGTTCCGGCGCGGTTTCCATCACCCTGGCCAACGGCGCGGGAAAGACCCATACCACAAGCGGCGATATCACCTTGCAGGGTATCACCGCCGGGTCGCTGACCGTCAACAACCAGGGGCCGACCGCAGGCAGCGGCATCAGCCTGGGGACCACCACCCTGAACAACAGCCTGACCCTGGAAATTGCCAATGGTGATATTATTCAGACCGGCGCTTTGACCATCAACGGAACGACGGGCATCACGGCGGGAACCAATGCCGTGACCCTGGACAACGCGGCCAACAATTTCATCAACGAAGTTTCGGTTGTCTCCGGCGGTAATGTGGCCATAAAGGACGCCAACAATCTTTATCTGAACGCCTGGACGGCCAGCGGCAATCTGACCGCAGAGGCGCTGGGGGGCAGCCTGACCCTTTACGGCGATATCAGCAAGACCAGCGGCAGTGATGCCACGGCCACCTTCAAGGCCACCGGTAACGTTCGGCTGGACAACACGAAAAAAATCGAAGCGACCAGCGGCAAACTCAACACGATCCTATGGTCGGATACCGATGCTAACGGCGCCGGGGCGGTTTACCTCATTGGATCGAACCAGATTATCACCAATGGCGGCCACCTTTGGATGGGGGGCGGTTCAGGCTCCGCCATATGGAACGGCCTGACCGTGGGGGATGGGTATGCCCGCAACACATCGACGGCGGGCATTTACCTGGCGGCAAGCGCTGTCCTGAACAGTGCCGGCGGCAACATCCGTCTGGCCGGATACGGCTCCAACTCTGGTGTAATGGGATTGCGGGTTGATCCCGGTTTCACGATCAACAGCGGCTCGGGCAGCATCTACCTGGAAGGCTACAGCACCGGCGGTCATGGCATGGAGCTAAACTATAACGGTTCTACACCCAGCAGTCTGACCTCATCGGCTACCTCCGGGGATGCCATTACGCTGATCGGTCATACGGAAACCACCAGCGGCTATAACGGCATCGCCTTTTTCCAGAATACCGAGGCCTCCCGCAGCGCCATCGCCGCCACCGGCGGCGGTAATATTCTCTTGCAAGGCAGCGCCGGGGCTGGTTCCTCGGAATACGGCGTTTCGCTGGATTCGCTGGATATCCTGGCCACGACTGGCAGCATCACCATTGACGGCCGGGCAGCCGGTGTCAAACTGTATGACGGCGGCACCCTGTTTGTCGGTCAAAAGACCGGTTCCGCCGTGACAACCAGCACGAGCAACATCACGGTCATCGGCGACAAGCTTTACAGCGAAACCGCCTCTCGCTTCGCCTCCAGCGGGACACTGACGGTCAAACCCTACACGGCAGGCACGACCATCGGCATCGCCGGGGGCGCCGGAACGTTAAGCCTTGCCGCAAGTTATTTCTCCACCAATTTTGTCAACGGCTTCTCGAATATCACGGTGGGCAGCGCTACGGCGGGCAACCTTTCCGTGGGAACCAATGCTCTGACTTATAATGACCCGCTGACGTTCAAGACGGCGGGAAATATTGCTTTCTCTTCAGGCGCTTCACTCACCGGTACAGCCGGGCAAAACGCCTCGCTGGTGCTCTGGTCGGATGCGGACAATTCCGGTTCCGGAAGCATGAGCATTGTCGGAACCACCATCAATACCAACGGCGGACATCTGTGGCTGGGCGGCGGTTCAGGCTCCACCACATGGAACGGTCTTACCGTGGGGGACGGTTATGCGACGAACACGGGCAGCGGGTATATTGTCGGCATCAACCTGAACAACAACTCTACGCTTCAAACCAAGGGTGGCGATATCTGGCTCAAGGGCGCCAATTCAGCAACCGCGGCGACCGGTCAGTATTACAGCGTGGATATCTGGAACACGGTTTTAATTGACAGTACCATTGACGGCACCACAGGAACCACAAGCGGTTCCATCAGGATCGATGCTTTGGGCGCGGCCAGCAATCCATCAGGGACTGACCGGCCTTTCTACTTTCAGAATTCCACGATTCGGGCATCCAGCGGTTCCATCACCATTAACGGGACCTCGCGCGACACAAGCGGAGGCGCCAGCACAAGTTACGGAGTATTGCTGGACGGCGGAACACAGATTACGGGCGGCAGCGGCGCCATCAACATCACGGGGACGGGTGGCGGAGGTGCCAATGTCCAGGGGATCGCGACCACAGGCACCAATACCATTTCTTCCACCTCCGGCAATATCTCGCTTACCGGCAGCGCTGGCGTGGGAAGCACCGATGTGTCCGGAATTGATTTTGCTTCCGTCGTCAACGTGACCAGCAACAGCGGTGATATTACTCTGACCGGCACGGGCTACGGCAGCGGCGTGGGCATCAAGACGGTATCCGGCGGGACGATCAATGCCGGCAGTGGGGCACTATCGCTGATTGCCGACAAGGTGACTCTGGGCGGCACGCTTTCCGGTACGGGCAGCCTCACGGTCAAGCCGTTGAATTCCGGCACCACGGTCGGTCTTGGCGGTGCGACCGGCACGTTGCAACTGACTGCCGCTAACTTTTCCACGCAGTTTAACGATGGTTTCTCATCGATCACGGTGGGCGACGCCAATACCGGCAAGATCACCGCCGGGACCATCAGCCCCAAAGACAACCTGAACCTGCAGAGCGGCGCGGACGGCATGGAGATCACCGGCGCGCTTTCCCTTGCCAGTGACGCCACTACGGTCATGCTCAGCAGCACCGGCAGCGTGACCGACAGCGGTTCGGGCGCGATCACGGCAGCGAATCTCGCGCTCCTCGGCGCGGGGGGGCAGTACGTCCTTGATTCCACCAGTAACAACGTCGGCACGCTGGCCGCCAACACCGGCAGCGTGACCTATGTGGACAGCAACGCGCTGACCATCGGCAGCGTCAATCCGGAGGGTATCAACGCCACGGGCAAGATCAACATTTCCACCAAAACCGGCGATTTAACTATCTCCAAGAACATAACAACCACCGACACGAGCGATGCCGCCGTGATCCTGAACGCTGCAAAAGACGAAAGCGCGGGAACTTCAACCGGCGGCAAC
>JAKQQT010000717.1 GCA_029564025.1 Armatimonadota bacterium
GTTCGACCGCAAGGTCAACCGGGGCAGTATCCGCCCGTTCGCCGACGTGTTGTCCGAGGTGATGACGAAATACAGTCTGAAGACTCTGGCCGAGGCGCGCGCTTACGAACGCGAGATCATCGAGAAACTGGTCTACCGCGAGGACTTCCTCAAGAGCACCACGCTGAGCCAACCGCCGGCAGTGCCAGTCCCCGCGCCGGTGGTCAATCAGGAATAACGAATTGCCTAACCCCCCGTCCCCCTTCCCACGCGTGGGAAGGGGGTGCCCGAAGCGCTAGCGTAGGGCGGGGGTCAGGAATACGGCCTGCCCCTACTTCCTCACTTCGCTGACCTTTTTCGTCACCACATACAGCGTGGCGTTCTTCGTGTGGCCGCGCCAATAGGCGAGGTTGAAGTCGCAGATGTTCAGGAATCCCACGCGCTGTTCGCCCTCTTTCGGGGTGACGATAAACTGAATGGCGCCGTTGCTGGTCCAGTTCATGATCACGCGCCACGGTGAGCGGTTCAGGGACCATTTGCCATCGGCATCGGTCGTTCCGGTGAAGTCAGGCTGAGCGTCGAAACGACCGTTGCCGTATTCGCGCGAGATGGCGACGTGCAGGGCGACCTTCGCGTCGGTCAGCGGTTTGTTGTCATCGCCAAGAACGACGAACGTGTTGGTTGCGGGAACATCGGTCAGGAAGTTGCCGAAGAACCCGCGGCGCAGGGTGGGTTCGCGGTTGTAGGCGCGCGCGGCGGCCTCCTCCCAGAACCGGTAGCCGGAATCCCACACGCCCTTGCCCTGGCCGATCTTCGAATCGTGCGAGTAGTTGCCGCTGAACATCATCTGGTCCTGGAACCATGACGGCGGATTGTAGATGACACCCGGCAACGCGGCGTTGTTCTTGGCCGATATCGGCAGAAGGTAGTAATCGGGCTGGCCCAACTGGTGCCCCAGTTCGTGCAACAGCGACCACTCGACGCCGGTGATCCAATGCGGAATGCGCTCGTAAACGTTCTTGCCGGTCTCGTCCTTCTCCAGGTATCCGATGGTGAAACCCCACACACCGTCGTTTCCGCCGTCCACGTTGTTCTCGCCCTCGGGAGTGTGCATGCCGCCGGGGTCGTTGAAGTCGCGCGGCAGGAATTCGATTCGGTCCAAGCGAACGCGCACGTCGATGCCGTTGGGCGTCGCCGGGTGGATTTCGTCGCGGAACGTGCGGTTCATCTCGGCGACCTGGTACTGCGCCCAGTCGTCCCACGAGTACGAATCGAACCCGCTTTTCACGTTTGCGAACCAGTCGTAGAGTTGCGGTTGCACGAAGAAAGCGAACGAGAGGGCGTCGGTGGCGTCGCACAGGGCGTTGTTCTTGAACGTGATCTCGTCGAACTTCCGTCCCCGGTTCGTCTCAAACGCCACCCAGTGCCGGCCGGTTTTCCAACGCCACTTGATGATGAACGACTTCTCCTCGCCGGGCGCCAGGCTCTCCACCCAGCCGTTGGCCGCCGGGCCGGTCACGTCCTTGCCGTCGATAACCCAGTACCAGTCGAACCGGGGTGTTGCCACCGGGCCGGCGTTGCGCACGTGCGCGGTAAACGTGACTTCCTGACCCTTTTTCGGCCACTTCTGCTCTTTCGCGTTCACGATGGGCGACGAAGCAGGATTGCCTTTGTTGCCGTTCGGTTCGTCCAGGTTGATCCAGTCCACTTTCGTTCCCTTGAAC
>JAKQQT010000487.1 GCA_029564025.1 Armatimonadota bacterium
CTGCGTCGGCGAGGTCATCTCGATCTTCGAGACCCCGAAAGAGTAACTCTCCACCGGGTCAACCGCACTCCCGCTTAGGCTGTCCAGCAGATAGGCGGTATTGATTTGAGCCTGCGAGAGGCCGGTCAGGGCCGCCACACCTCCATCGCTCAGCCAGGCGTTGACCCGCGTGAGTTCTTCATCCGCCAACGACCCCGCATCCGGCAGGGCCGGCACGGCGGCTGTCGGGCCGGGTACGGCATAGGCCGGATCGCCGTGGCTGACATAGAGGTCGTCGATCAGCCCCGTTCCGTAGAAGTTGGCTGACGCCAGCGTGTTCTCCGCGCCGGCGGCTTTGACCGACAAGCCGGAGAAAACCGCCTCATCGTTCACCAGCACATCGAACAGGCTATCCTGAAGTTTGACAGTCACCTGATACCATTTGTTGGTGTCAAGCACGGTCGCATTGGTAGTGGAGCCGTCGGCATGCACAACAACCAACTTGGCGTCCGAGGTCAGGAAGAGCGCCATCTTGGAGTTGGCCAGCAGTTCAGGGTCAGGCGCATTGACCAGCGGGTCGAACTTCATGCGCAAGTCCACATACACCGGCTTGCCGGAGAAGGAGACCGGAACACCCGAGGTCACGTAAGCCAAGGTGTTGGAAACCACCTCGCCGTCCGTCTCGAGCTGCAACACCTTGGAGCCCGCGGCGAACCAGGCGTTTGACCGCACCGGCAAATCGGTCATGGCGGGGTAGTCGTTGGTCAGTACGTTGAAGCCCGCCGCTGCGGCCCAACCCGGGACGAGTGTTTCGAACGCCTCCCGGTAAGCGCCAACCTGCATCGGGCTGACATTCCATGCCAGAGGAACCTCTGAATCCGCCGCCTGCACGTCCCCATGCAGAACGAGCGCGAGCGCGCAAGCGACCCCCGCCCCGGCGGTTTTCGCCAACCGTGTATTGGTAGACATCATATCGCTCGTCTCCGTGTCGGACTCCTCGCGGAATCCTGTCGAATAACAAACCTACTCCCAATCGTTGGGGTGGGATTCAAGATAGATGATGGGGAGCGGCATTCTGACGGGAGGTTTTGCGCCCCGGATTGAGAAAAGCGTCGATTCTTTGCGATTTCCACTTGCGCCGTTTGTTTTTTTGTGATAATTTAGAGTCTTCACTTACGA
>JAKQQT010000490.1 GCA_029564025.1 Armatimonadota bacterium
AAATATGCCCGATCGGTTGCGGCCGGAACCTGCGTCCGACAAGGCGGCGCATCTTATTGTAGGAAGCGTGCCAACGATTGGACAAAGCGAACGTTTTCGGCAAGCAACGGCAAAGCGTAGGCCGGCGCCATGTAGCCGATGGCAACCTGCAGAAGGCCCATGTTCCACACACGCTTCCAGCCGGACCGGGAGGACCAGGATGTTCCCCGCTGGTACCGGTCCAGAATCTGCCTGCCGGCTGAGATGCCGTTCTCGATTTGTTTTCGAGAGGCGGGGCGCGTGGTGATGTTCTGCTGAACCCAGGGCCCGAGGAAGCGGTATGCGGCGAGGCTGATGACACCGGCCACGAACGGATCGATCTTCATCCACGCCGACAGCGTCATAAACACGCTGAAAAGAACCATCAGGTTCGTGCCGCACCGGGGGTGGGGGCGCGGCATCATCGCCACGCGTTCCGGTTCCAGCGGTTCGTTCCGCTCGATTGCGTGAACCGTCTGGTGCTCGGCGGCGTGGTATCCCGCCACCCGGGACAGGCGGAACCACGCGGCAAACGCCAGCAGAAACGCCGGGGTGATGATCCACGGATCGGGTATGATACCCGCAAGTCCGAGTCTTCGCCACGCGAACACCACGCCCAGGGCCACCGCCGCGCTCAACAGCGAGCCAATGAACAGGAAAACCCCGGTGAGGATCAGGGCCAAGTCGCCGACGCCACCCCTGTGGATGCCGTCCGACAAATAAACGCCCAGCGGCGTGGCCATACCGCCGATGGAAGCCGGTCGGCGGCGCCGGTACAGAGTTTCCAGCAATTCCGCGCGTGATATGGCTCCGAGCAGGCGTCCGTCGCGAGCGACGACGGGCAAAGCGGGGAGGTCGGCTTCCGCCAGGGTCCGCAAGGCATCCCGGCACGGCGTGTCGGCGGGAATGACGGGAACTTCCCTCGCTGATGCTTCACCGGCTGTCATCGCGGGATCGGTGGCCAGGGCACGGGCCACCTCGGCGTCGGTGAGAAGGCCGAAGTAGTAGCCGTTATGCATGACCAAAACCCCGCGGGAAGGTGTGTTCTGGAGCGCCTCGACGGCCCGGCTGAGCGTATCCGAAGAGTCGAGCACAGTGCCGATGGACACAATGTTCCCGACGGGAAGGTCCGGATGTATGGTGTTGTTGTCTGTCATTGGTATAGTGAAATCGGCGATTCGGACTCAGGCGCTTGCCCCGGGGCGCTCATGCATGGTAATATACGTTGGTTTGCAAAGTGTTCCGCGAAATCCGTGGGACAGCCGCGTTGTCGTCTTCCTTATGTGACACCGCCGGCGGTCTTTTCATTCCGTCGGGCGGCGTTGAAAGCCCCCGGCCGGCGCGGTATCTGGGAGGTATCAGAGACATGAAAGTTTGTGAATATTGCGGTAAAAAAGCCATGGCGGGCCGTACACACAGGCACCGCCACTCTGCGTGGGCTCAGCGCGCGCCGAAAACCGGTCGGTGGTTCTCGGTGAACCTTCAGACGGTTCACGTGAACGCCGGCGGGGGCACCACCCGGAAAGTGACCACCTGCACCAAGTGCATGAAGGCGGGAAGAACGCTCCGCTCAGCCTGATGGCGTTCAGCGATTCCGAACCTCCGTCGGACCGCTGTCGCTCCCTTCTGGAGTACGTGGTCGATATGAGCGCCTGGATGGAAGGCACGGCCACGCAGGAGGAACGGGCGGATTTCGCCCGGAGCATCCTCGCGCAGATTGACGGTCCGGGGGAATTGGACCCGGATGAGCGGAGGTGGCTGACGGAACGCCTGACGACAGTCTTCGAACAGTCCGAACCATCAGCGTGAAGTATACGGAAAATGCGGAAGGCCCAGCGCCTTCCCTTTTTCTTTGTGTCATTCTCGACCCGCGCGGGGACGAGTCCACACAATAATGAAGAACAACGCGGGGCCCGGCGCAGGTCGGCCCGTTTATTGCTGAAATCAGGGATATGGCAGGTCGGAAACAGAAACCGGCGAAAAAGACATCAAGGCGGGCGCCCAAACCGATGGCGCGCCGGCGCGTCGGCCTGTGGTTGCTGGTTGCCCTGGCCGTGGCCGCGCAGTGCTGGATATACCGCGATGTGATGACGCCCGGCGGACTGTCGTCCATAGCGGTCGGCGAGGCAATCATACGCGCGAACTGGCGCGAGGCCGTGAACGGGTGGTGGAGCCCGTTATACGGACTGCTGATCGGCCTGGTAACCGAGATGTTCCGTCCGAGTGCGGCTGTCGAGTTCGGTTTCGTGCGGTTCACCGACTTTCTGATTTTTGCCGCCACAATCCCGTGTTTCGAGTTCTTCCTTCGCAATCTCATACGGTTCAACCGGTATCGCGGCAATTACGAACGAGGCGAGTTGTTCCGCCCGATTCCCGTATGGGTGTTCTATTTCATAGGCTTCCCTCTGTTCGCCATTGCCTCCATCGGCTGGATTTCGGTGGTTCACCATCCGGCCGCGATTGCCGTCGCCGGCGCGTTGTACATCGTGTTCGGGGTTCTGCTTCGCGTGCACATGCGAAACGCGAAGACCTGGGATTACGTGTGGATGGGCCTGGCGCTTGGAGTGGCCTATCTCGCCGATCAGTGCACGATTGTGGTGGCGCTTCTACCAATGCTCATCGCGGTGATATCACTGCGGCGGTTCCGGCGAAGGAAACGGTTCGTTCTGATTTCCCTGTTGATGTTCTTGGTGGCGGTGGCGCCTTATGTGACGGCGTTGTCGCTTGTCCGGCACCGGTTTTGTGTCAGCGAACGGCTTCCGTGGCGGTATACCACATACCTGACGGACAAACCCCTCCCGATGAACGCCGTCCGGCGTTATCCCGTAACCAAACTGGCGGAGGTGCCGGGAACGTCTTATCAGCGTTTCCCGCAAGTTGCGACGATTCCGATGCTTTACGATCCCGGCGACGGCGCGGGACGCCCACTGCCAGGGATTTCCTGGACGCGGGTCGGCACAACGATGAAGGATTCGACCCGCGCATTGACGGGCGCTTTTCTGCAGATGTCCTGGTTGTTGGTTCCGGCGCTGATTTTCCTGGCGCGGAACCGGGGCCGGCGTACCACGTGGCGGGCGGTGAGCGGGCACTGGCCGTTGTGGGCGTTTCCCGTGTTGGCCGCGCTGGCGTACTTCCCGTTCCATCCGCAACTCTGGGAGGCCGCGCCGTATATGGTCGCCATCCTGCTCGGCCTGCTTTCCTGCGTGGAACCGCCCCTGCGACCGTCTACCGCGGGTTGGCGAGCTGGTTCGATTGTATTTACCCTGGCTGTTTTCGCCGGTCTGGCGATATTGGTATTACCGAGCCAGCCGAACCGTTACGCCCGCGTGACCCGCGAATTGCGCGACGCGGAACAACAGCGGGTTATCGCGGAATCGGTGCGAAAGTCTGAAATCCGGGGTGGCGACGATCTTGCGCTGGTCGGCGAACCCTCCACGGCTGTGTGGGCGCGTATCGCCCGGGTTCGCATCGTTGCCAAGATCAGCCCATCCGCCTTTTCGATTGCGCCCGGGGCGGACAGCATCCTGAATCCGGACGGAACCCTGAAGCCGAATGTGCGCCAGGCGATGGCCGACGCAGGAATCTGCGGGATTGTGGCGGGAAATCCGCCGGAGAAGGTTACGAAGCACGGTTGGTACCGGCTCGGTCAAACCGGCTTGTGGGCGCTGACCATCGTGCCGAATCCCCGTTAACCGGCCGTCCCGCGGTTTGCCGCGCGCATTCCCGCGGGTATAACCTTCATTAAGGGGCGGCCCAACGGGCCGCTTCTTTGTTCCTTGGCGTCCGAAAATCCAGTTATGGCTGAAGAGAAAACAGACAAGACGTTCGGCGAGCGGTCAGAGCGCCAGATCTATCAATGTCCGCGCGGCACTCACGACATCGTGCCGTCGGAGATTCCGCTGTGGCTGTGGGTGGAATCCACGTTTCGCGAGATGTGCCGAACCTACCGCTACGGTGAGATACGGACGCCGCTGTTCGAGTACTCCAACGTGATCCACCGGACCAGTGGAGAGACCTCGGACATCGTTTCGAAGGAAACCTACGATTTTCGGGACCGGGACGGCGAAAGCCTCACACTGCGCGCGGAGGGTACCGCGCCGGTGGTTCGCGCCGCCATACAAGACGGACTGCTTGCCGACAATCCGTACTTGAAACTGGCCTATATCGCGCCGATGTTCCGGCACGACCGCCCGCAGGCGGGACGCTACCGTCAACACCACCAGATCGGCATCGAAGCACTCGGTTCGGACGATCCGGCCACGGACGCGGAAGTGATCGCGTTTTCCTTCGACATTCTGAACGCGCTGGGAATCAAGGACGCGGTGCTCAGGATCAATACCGTTGGATCGCCTGATGACCGCCCGCGCTACAGGGAAGCCCTGGTTGCCTACTTCACGCCGCGAAAGGATTCCTTGAGCGAGGACAGCCGGAAGCGCCTGGAAACCAATCCCCTGCGCATCCTTGACAGCAAGGATGAACAGGACCGAGCAATCGTTGAGAATGCGCCTTCCGTTTTCGACTACTTGACGGTTGAGAACGCGAAGCACTTCGAAGCCGTTCTCCGCAAACTGGATATGCTGGGGATTGCCTACGACGTGGATCAGCGATTGGTGCGCGGCCTTGATTATTACACCCGCACGGCGTTTGAGTGGGTGCACGGAGCGCTGGGCGCACAGAGCAGTGTCGGCGGTGGCGGACGGTACAACGGCCTGGTGGAAGCGCTGGGCGGGCCGCCCACACCCGGCATCGGATGGGGAATGGGTATCGAACGCCTTCTGCTGGCCGTACCGAGGACGGAACCGCCGGCAAATACGACCGATATCTATGTGGCCGTGGCGGTGCGCGACCGTCCGGAGCAGGCCGGGTTGGCCGCCCGGACGAGAGACACGGCGTTTCTTCTGTGCCAGGAAGCCCGTAAACGCGGTTTCAGCGCGGATTTTGACACAATGAACCGCAGTTTGAAGGCGCAGATGAAGTCGGCGGGAAAGATTGGGGCGCGTTACGCTCTGATTCTGGGCGAGGACGAAATGGCGAACGGAACGGTGACACTGCGCGATATGCTCCGGTCCGAGGAAAAGGTCATTTCAAGGGACGATATCTGGACAACGGTGGCAAAATAACGATCCGGCAGGGAGACTGAGGATGTTTACACAAAGAACAAAATGGTGCGGGGAAATACTTGCCGACACGATCGGTGAAACCGTAACGGTCAACGGTTGGGTGCAGAAGCGGCGCGACCACGGAGGCGTCATTTTCATAGACCTGCGCGACCGTTCCGGCGTCGTTCAGGCGGTTTTCAACGAGGACAGCCCCGAAGCCCACCGCCTTGCCGACCAGGCGCGCCCGGAATACGTCCTCAGCATAACCGGAAAAGTGCGTCAACGCCCGGAGGGAACCGTCAATCCGGCGATGCCGACAGGCGAAGTGGAGATTCTGGGCGCCTCGGTCGAGATACTCAATCCGTCGCGCACGCCTCCGTTCATGATTTCGGACGAAACTATTGGCGACGAGATTCTGCGCCTGAAGTACCGCTATCTGGACCTGCGGCGTCCGTCGATGCAGGCCAATATGATCCTGCGCCACAAGGTGATCCAGTTCATGCGGCAGTACCTGAGCGCACGGGACTTCATCGAGGTGGAAACGCCGATCTTCATCAAGAGCACGCCGGAAGGCGCGCGCGACTACCTGGTCCCGGCGCGCTTGTATCCCGGGCATTTTTACGCATTGCCCCAGTCGCCCCAGCAGTTGAAGCAATTGCTGATGGTCGCCGGCATGGAACGCTACTTCCAGATCGCCAAATGCTTCCGCGATGAAGACCCGCGAGCCGACCGACAGCCGGAGTTCACCCAGCTGGACCTCGAGATGTCGTTCGTGACGCAGGACGACGTGTTGAACATCATCGAAGGCCTTTACACGGAGATGATTCCGGCGGTCAGCGACAAGCAGATCAACACGCCGTTCATGCGGCTGACCTACGCCGAAGCGATGGACAAATACGGAGTGGACAAGCCGGACCTGCGCTTCGGTCTGGAACTGACGCACATTGGCGACATCGTGCGGGGTTGCGGATTCCGCGTGTTTGAGGCGACGCTGGAATCCGGCGGCCACGTGAAGGCGCTTCGCTGGCCGGGCGGCGCCGCGATCGGACGGGCGGAAATCGACCGGTTGACCGACTTCGCCAGGGCTCAGGGCGCCAAGGGACTCGTGTCGTTGCAGTATACGGCGGACGGTGTCAAAACGCCCTCCACAAGCATGCTCAAGTTCATCACCGACGAACATCTGGAGCGCATCCGCGTGGCAACGGGCGCGGAGGTTGGCGATATGGTTCTTGTTGTTGCGGACACTCCGCCCGTGGTGGCGAAGGCGCTGGGCGCCTTGCGGTTGGAAGCGGGGCGCCGGAACGGTCTGATGGACCCGAACAAGATGATGTTCGCCTGGGTGGTGGACTTCCCGATGTTCGAGTGGGATGAAAAGACCGGGCGATGGGATGCGGCGCACCACCCGTTCACAAGCGTGAAGGACGAGGACCTGCACTGGTTGGACACCGACCCAGGCAAGGCCCGCGCGAACGCCTACGACCTGGTGTGCAACGGTGCGGAACTCGCCAGCGGAAGCATCCGTATCCATCGGAGCGACGTGCAGAGCAAGATATTCGACCTGATGGGCTACGACGAGGCGTCAATCCAGGAGCGGTTTGGTCACATCATCGAGGCATTCCAGTACGGCGCGCCGCCTCACGGAGGCATCGCCCCGGGAATTGACCGCACGCTGATGCTGTTGCTGGATACGGACAATATCCGCGAGGTGATGGCGTTCCCCAAGACGACAGCGGGGCAGGACCCGATGACCGGGGCGCCAAGTCCGGTGGACGAGGCCCAGTTGAAGGAACTCAGCCTTTCGGTGATATGGCCGGAGGAGTAGGCCGGGTCCAACGCGTCATGTGTGATTACGATTGGGTTGCCGTGAGCGTGGTAAGGCGCCACATTGCCTAACCCCCGCCCATTGGGCACTCCCTGCCCACGCGTGGGAAGGGGGCCGGGGGATTAGGTTATCGATGTCAAGTCACGCTTGATTGATCGCAACTTGACATCGAGGGGCGCGGGATTACGATGGCCTATAATGACAGAGGTCGACACGGTCGTCCGAAATGAAGGACTTTACGGAGGTTCCGTTTGAGTAAAGCGAACACGGAAGAAATCAAACAGCAATACGAGGAACTGCAACAACGGTACAACGCCATGGCGGCCAGGCTTAAGGAACTGGAGGGCCAGGACCAGCAGTCCGCGGGCGCCGAAACCGCCGGAGCAACCGTCACGTCACCCCCGGAATTCGTTGAAACCCTCAACCGGTTCCTGATGAAAGTGGCGATGCTGGCCCAGGCGGAAAAAGCGCTGTACATGACACACGACCGGCGCACCGACCAGTTGCTGACCCGGGAACCGGCATACGGCATTCCCGGCGAATACCTCAGCAATGTGCGCATCAGCGCGAAGCGAGGCATTTGCGCCGAAGTGTTCCTCAGCGGCGAGCCAAAAGTCTGGAAGTCGCCCACCGAAGCTCCGGAACTTATGCCGTTCGGTGCGCGCAACGGGCTGATTGTGCCTCTGAACGTGGAGCGCAAGGACGATAACGGCAAGGTAATAGAAGCGCGCCGCGTCGGCCTTCTACTCGTTTGCAACAAGCGTCTCGGCGGGCAGTTTATGCAACAGGACGTTTTCATCCTGTCCGGCCTTGCCCGAAACGCGGCGGCGGTGCTGGCGCAGGCCCGCATGTTCGAGGAGATTCTGGAGGAGAAGGAACGCTACGAAGCGACCTTTGAAAGCCTCGCAGTCGGTCTGGTGATGGTTCAGATGGACGGCACCGTCAGCGAGATCAATCCTTCCGCCCGGCGAATCTTCGTTCAGGACGATACCACGGATGCCGTAGGCCGTCCATTCACCGAGGTGTTCTCGGACCACATCGTTGTGGACACGTTGCAAGCCGCGCTGAAGGGTGAGGAAGCGGCCTCGGAAATCACCGCGACGGTTAAGAACGGCGAAGAAACACGCTCGTTTATCTTCCGCATGCAGGCCGCGCAGATTCACGGGCAGAGTCGGGAACCGGTCGGCGCCGTGGCCGTATTCAGCGACATCACCGATGTTCGCCAGGCGGAGCGAAGCAAGACATCGTTCATCGATGCGGCGGCGCACGACTTGCGGAATCCGATGGCGGCCATCAAGGGTTTCGCCGAGACACTGCTGTCCGATCCCGAAGAAGAAATGTTCACGCGCGAGGACCGGCAGGAATTCCTGGGCATCATTGCCAAGTCCTGCAAGCGCCAGTTGGGTATGATCAGCGACCTTTTGAATATCGCGAAGATCGACGCGGGCAAAGCGCTGGATATGCACCTTTCTTCGGTGCGTATCGGGGAGATTGCCGAGGATGTGGTACGTCTGGACCAGGAAAACACCAGCCTCCATACCTATGTGGTGGAATGTGATCCGGACGTGCCGCCCGTCATCGGGGACGAAGTCAAGATCGACCGGATTATCACAAACCTGGTCAGCAACGCACGCAAATACTCGCCGGACGGCGGGCAGATCACCATCACGGTCAAATATCGGCAGGACGAAGATCGGGTATACGTCAGCGTGAAGGACCAGGGCCTCGGAATCCCGAAGGAGCAGTTGCCCAAAATGTTCGGGCGGTTCAGCCGCGTTCAGGCCAAGGGATTCGAAAACATCCCGGGCACGGGGCTTGGGCTCAACATGGTCAAGAACCTGGTGGAACTGCACCAGGGCAAGATCAAGGTGGAATCCGAGTACGGATCCGGATCGACTTTCGAGTTCTGGTTGCCGGTGCGCGGACCCCAGCAGATGGAACCGGGAACGACCGTCCTGTGACGGTGTCCTGTTTTTCGTCCAGCGGCGAAGACTTAATGTAGGAACGATGCGGCCCGCCCTGCGCGGGCCGCGTTTGTATGGAAGCGATGATTCCGGTGCGTTCATCTCCTCATAAAACACTGCGTCTCCACAACATATGGGTGGACGGAGCCTGCCCCGGCAACCAGTTCCGGGGCCCTCAGCCGATGGGCGGCGGAATCGTGGCTACATGCGAAGGCTACCGGCGCGAGTGGTCACTGCCTCTCGGTCCCGGTACGAACCAGTTGGCCGAAATCCTGGTGGTGTCGGAAGCCCTCAAGCGAATCAAGGATCGCCCCGCCGCCGATGTTGTGGTTCACAGCGACAGCGAATACGCCATCGGTTGCCTCACGCGGCGTTGGAAACCCAAAGCCAACCTCGAGGCTATCGCCGCCGCCAAGGCGCTGATCGCCGAATGCGGCCGCTTCCGAATGGTGAAGGTTCCGGGGCATTCCGGTATTCCCGAAAACGAACTGGCCGACCGGCTGGCCGTTCAGGCGATTTCCGCGAATTCTGACTGACACTGCCCGCGACGGCTAAACTGAAAGTGGACCCTAACCATCGGCGTCCCAAGCCAGGAAACAGCGAACTTCCATGGATCCAAATGACCCGAACAAAACCGTGATTCCACAACCCGGGGACCTGGATCGAACCCAGATCCAGTCCGTTTCCAATGATTTGAACCGCACACAGGTGGCCGGTCCACCAGGCGGTTTTTCGCTGACATGCCGCGTTGAAAACGGCGCCCTGCCGGCCGGGGATACCTCGCGCAACCATTTGCTGGTGCAGTGGCGCGCCTCCGGCAACGCCAACACCGGCTCCCGCATGCCGTTGAATCTCGCCCTTGCCATCGACCGGAGCGGGAGCATGGAGGGTGAACCCCTTCAGTACGCCCAGCGCGCGTGCTGTCACATCATCGATCTGCTGGATGCCAACGATGTGCTTTCCATCGTTACATTCGCCGAGGATGTGCAGGTGCTGGTGCCCGCCCGGCGGGTGGTCAACCGGGAACTTCTGAAAGAGCACATCAACCGGATCGTGGTCGGCAATACCACCGACCTGCACGGCGGGATGACGATGGCGGCCAACCAGGCGGCCTCCGTGGCCGGTAGCGGCTACGTGAACCGGGTGTTGTTGCTGTCCGACGGCGAGCCGACGGTCGGCCTCAAGGATTACCAGAGCATCACCGGCGCCGTGGAAGAACAGAAAAGCCGCGGCATCACCATCACGGCGCTCGGTTTCGGCCCCGATTACAACGAGGAACTACTGGCCGGTATCGCGAAACGCAGTGGCGGAAACTATTACTACATCACGCGCCCCGATCTGATTCCGGAGGTGTTCCGCTCCGAACTGATGACGCTGATGCGACTTGTGGCCCGCGATGCCAGGCTGATCATTCGGCCTGCCCGGTGGAACCGCGTGAGACAGATTTACGGGCACAAACTGGCGTTCACTTCCGATGCGATCGAAACCCCAGTCTCCGACCTGGAGCAGGGCAACGCGGTGACCTTGCTGGTGGAGATGGATTTCGGGCCGCGCCCGACGGGCGAATACCGGTGCGCTCAGGTGGAGGTGGAGTTCGAAAGCACCGCTTCGGGGCGTGTGGAACGCCTGACCGCCGATGCGGTGTGGAAGTTCACGAACGATCCGGAGGAAGTGACTTCATCGGCTGATCCCGGAGTGGCCGCCGAGTTGGAGGTTGCGATGGCGGCGCAGGCGATTGAACGCACCTTGATGGGCATCAAGACACAGCAACTGGATGCGCGGACGGCAATGCTGGACCTGGAGCGCACACAGCAGTTGCTCGCCGCGGGCGGGCGTTTGTCCGCCGCCGCCGACGTAACCCAGGCGCTGGACAATCTGCGATCCGGCGACGCCAACGCGGCCGGCAAGTCGCTGATCGGCACAAGCCTCGATCTTCAGCGCGGAAAGTCAGGTCCCGCCGATGAATGAAACGACACAACAGATCGCCCCGGCGGCCGAAAAGACACAGGCGATGGCCGGAATCGAGTGTCCGGTCTGCCTGACCGCCAACGTTCCCTTGTCGGTGTGGTGCGCGGAATGCGGATTCCGGCTCGATTCCACACCCGGCGAAGTGTCTGTCTCCGAACCGAGGTACTCTGTGACCGACGGACAGCAGACGGTTTTCCTGAAACCCGGGGAGAATGTCGTCGGCAGGTTGAACGCGGATGTTTTTCTCTCCGATCCGTCGGTGTCCCGCAGACACGCGGTGATAACGGTTGGCGACGACGGAGTGACGGTTCGCGACGAGAACAGCGCCAACGGCACAAGGCTGGATGGGCAAACGCTGACAGCCGGTGAGGCACACGAATGGAAACCGGGGCGAACGGTGGAGTTCGGCTCGGCCCGGTTGAAACTGGTATCGCCGGAAGGCGAAGGAGCCGCCGAGGACATCGAGGTGGCGCAACCCGTTGATGCCGTTGCCTGGCTTCGCGGGGCCGGTATGGAGTTCCCGCTGAAGGAGGGCTCAACAAGCATCGGCAGAAGACCGGGCAACGAAATCGTGATTCCGGACCCCTATGTTTCGGGAAGCCATGCCACCATCACGATTGAGGGCGATACAGCAAGCATCACGGACACCGGGAGCGCGAACGGGACATACATCAACGACGCACGACTGGAAGCAGGGAATTCCGCGGCGTTGTCCGAGGGTGATACCATCCGGTTTGCGCGCGTTGACCTTCGGTTCGAGTGGGCAGTACAGGACGAAGACGAGTCCGAGATATGATGACCGACGAGCAGGAAATCACCGCTGAGTTGACCGCTGAAGCGATGGCGGGCGTGTCGGACGTACCGCTGTCGGTGACGTTCGCCGCAAAGAGCGATCTCGGTCGCGTTCGCGAGAACAATGAGGACAAGTTCGACTGGTGGGAGCCCGACAGTCCCGAGGTGCTGAAGTCGCTTGGTCGCCTTTACGCTGTTTCCGACGGGATGGGCGGCCACGCCGCCGGGCAGATTGCCTCGGAAATGGCGCTGAAGACCATCGGCAAGGTGTATTATGCCGATCCAGCCGTTGATCCCCGCGATGCCCTGGAGCGAGCCATCCGGGCCGCAAACACCCTGGTGCACGTCACCGGCAGGGCGGTGCCATCGCGCGCCGGCATGGGATGCACCATCGTAGCCGTGGCGCTTGTCGGAAGCACGGCAATCATCGGCTGGGTGGGCGACAGCCGTGCCTATCTGGTTCGCGGCGGCGCGGCGACCTGCATCACGGAGGACCACTCGCTGGTTCAGGAACAGGTGCGCGCCGGAATCCTGACGGAGGAGGAAGCCGCGACTTCCGGGTACCGGAATGTTATCACGCGTAGCATCGGCGCCGAAGAAAACGTTCAACCCGAGTTCCGCAACGTCCCGTTGAGCGCCGGAGATGCCGTCCTTCTCTGCAGTGACGGCCTGACGGGCGTGGTCGGCGACACCGAGATCGGCGAAGCCGTATGTTCGGATTCGCCGTCTTTCGCGTGCTCGCGCCTGGTAGACGTGGCGAACGAGAAGGGCGGGCCGGACAACATCACGGTCGCAATCCTGCGCGTCAATGGAGTGCAGAGCGAATCTCCGGAGCCGCAAAAGGAGCCGAAGGAAACGGAACCGGAAACCCGTGAGCGCGGTTTCCTGGGCTTGTTGCGGAAGAAGTCGGTCTCGTGAGCCGGTTGGCCCGTTTCAATCTCTTCTTCTGGCTTCTCGCGTTGGGAGCGTCGCTCTTTCCTGCTTCCGTTTCGGCCCAGCAGGCCGAAGCCATCCGTTTGTCCGCCAAGCCTGTAAACGTGCTGGCGGACGGTGTAACCTCCACCACAATCACGGCGGAGGTTCGCAATGGTGACGGCGCTCTGGTTGCCGACAACACAATCGTCAACTTCTCCACCACGCTTGGAACCATCGAATCCACCGCGCCAACGCGCGGCGGCCAGGCCAGTGTGTCCCTGGTCAGTTCCACCAT
>JAKQQT010000492.1 GCA_029564025.1 Armatimonadota bacterium
GAAACCTGCTACCCGCGCACGTCAAGACCATCAGCGTGGACATCAATCCCGCCGTCGTAACAAAGTTGCTGGACCGGGGCAGTTTCCAAACGATGGGACTTGTCACCGACGTGGAGGCATTTCTGCGGGGGCTACTGGACAGTCTTTCCTGAAAAGCCACAATCCGGAAGATGACCACACTGCGCATCTACAACCCGGCTACCGGATTTCACGTCTCGCAGGGCATTGACGGACTTGCCGAGGCGCTGAAGGACGACGCCAACGTCATCTGGATCGCGCTCGACCCGCCGACACCCGATGAACTGACAGCCCTGAAGATGCTGTTGGAACTCCACGACCTCGTGATGGAGGACCTGACCGGAGACGAGGACCGGCCGCGGTACCGCAAGTACGCCGATGTCACCAGCCTGGTTCTGTTTGGTATCAGAACCCCGTCGTCCACGGAGATGCAGATCGAGTTCCCGGTGTGCCGCGTCGTCTTCAACAATCAGATTGTCGTCACCGTGACGGACGAACCGACGGCGGAACTGGAAGAGGCCTACATCCGGTGGAAGAATTGCGCCGCCGGCTTCGATCCGGACACCGAAGCGCCGGTATACGCCCTGCTCGATACCATTACGGACTCGTTTTTCCCGGTTGTGGACCGGGTGGTCGAAGCCGTAGACGAATTGGAAGACCAGGTGGTGGACGACGGCGACCCCTCCATACGCAACCGGGTTTTCTCACTGAAACGTTCCATACTGCACTTTCGGCGCACCACAGCGGGGACCCGAGATGTCGTCGGGCTTCTCCTGCGGCACGACGAAACGGCGCTGGATCGCGATTCCATCTACCTGCGCGACGTTTACGATCATCTTTCGCGCATCACGGACAGCCTGGATATCTACCGCGACCTGCTGAGCAACGTGATGGACGCGTATCTCTCCGTCATCAGCAACCGCCTGGCCAACAGCTCAAACGAATTGAACGCCACGATGCAGAGGCTGACCGTATGGGGAATTGTCCTCGGATCCGGCACGCTTATATCGGGTTTATACGGCATGAACGTTCAGGAACTGCCGTTTTCGCACGTCCGGCACGAATTCTACGTCATCCTTGGAATTATCGTGTTGGTTGCCGCCGCGCTGATGGCCTGGTTCCACCGCAAGGGTTGGGCGTGATCAGGTGTCAGGTGTCAGGATTCAGGCCCGACCGGTTCCCCTCCTTTTCAAGGATGGGCTCGGGGTGGTTGCGTGCTTGTTTCGCCGCGAAAGTCACCACCGAACCAGCCTTGAAAGGGAAGGGTGACAAACAGAAGCGCGTCAACAGGATCGGGCTTTCCCTCACTTCCCCGGCGACATCAACTGCGTGGCGACGGAACCATCCGAAGCGGATGGGCGAACGCGTACGTAACGTCGGGATGTAAGAGACACGCGGCGGACACCCGAATCGGCCGAGCGAACCATGACAACGACCGATGATCCGGGCGGCGGTTTCAACGCTTCGTTGAGTTCCTCTTCAGCAAGAGTCGACGCCTCTCGGTCGTCCACCATCTCCAGCACATCGTCCGCCGCGATCCCCTGAAGGGCCGCGTCGCTTCCCGGTCTCACGGCGGTCACACGGGCTCCTGTGTCTCCGGGAACCACCAGCAAACCAACTCCCCACGGAGAGTCGCCAAACCTGTCCGGCACCCGATCGCGTTCCAGTCTGGCGATCTTGCGCGAAACGTCAATCGTCACCCGGAATTGGTCCAGGGCATCGGTACCCAACTGTTCTTCTGTCCAATCCCCCCAGGGAATCGGAGTATGCGCCTGAACGTTCTCGACGGTCAGTCCGGCCACGCGGACAGAATCAAGCAACCAGTATTTGCTGTTGCGTCGAGGTCCGAGGGCGCTGATGGACGTTGAACCGAACGGAGCGCTACGGGCTTTTACCTGTTGCGCCGTTGCCTCGCGGAGGACAAGGCTGTTCGCCCCCGTGTCCAGCATCAACCAGCGCGGCGCGGAACCGTTGAGCGCCACGCGCATCAAGGCGGCGCAGGACGGGCTGTTTGGCGCGCCCTTCAATTTCAGAGTTGTGTGCCCCGCCCACGGCGCGTCGGCGGCCATCTTGCTGATGTCGTGCGTTGCCGGATAGAACCGAAGCCTCTGCGCGGGGAAGTCGAACTGAACTGGCGTGCGCCACAGGAACGACGCGCCAAGCACCCCGTCCACCCTGCGGCCGGCGAACTGGCTGAGTCCGTTGTCCGGTATCAGCAGGGCTTTCAGGTTGTCCGCGCGGGCCATGCCGACGCTGATGCGGCTCATCAACGCCACCGACACCTCTCGGATCGAGCCCATGGTGGAAACTGTCATCTCACCGGCGCGCGGAAGTTGCAGGTAATCGTCCGCCACTTCCGGGGTCACGGCGCAGGCGGTGGCGCCGGTATCCACGAGGAATGTATACGGCCCCTTGTCGTTGATCATCACCTTGACAAACATCGCGCCGCGCACGAGATCGAATGGAACATCGGCGATCGGACGGGCCGCCCAAGCCAGGGTTTGCGCCAACAGGAAGGCACCAGACAACCACAAACAACGACGAATCACTTGCACATCAACTTCCAAACGTCAATTCCACCGCTTCACGCACTGTGCTGACAGCGGTGATTTTCATACCCGGCAACTCCGTGCCGTTTTCCTTCAGGCTCCGCGCATTCCGCGACGGGATCACGGCAGAACGGAATCCCAGACGCGCGGCCTCCTGCAATCGGCGCTCCGCGTGCGGCACGGCCCTGACTTCACCGGACAGGCCTACTTCGCCCAGCACCACCGTTTCGGGATTGACTGCCAAGTCCGCCCGGCTTCCCGCGGTCGCCAGCGCCACCGCAAGGTCGACTCCCGGTTCCGTGACCTTCACCCCCCCGGCCACGTTCAGGAAAATGTCCTGCGCCCCAAGCCGGATACCGACACGCTTCTCCAGAACCGCCAGCACCATCGTCGCGCGGTTATAATCAAGCCCGGTGGTAGACCGGCGCGGCTGGGTAAGGTGACTGGGCGCGACCAGGGCCTGCACTTCAACCAGCAGTGGCCGCGTGCCTTCCAGCGTCGCCGTAACAACCGATCCCGGCTCGTTTCCGTGTCGCTCGCTGAGCAACAGCGCGGAGGGATTCTCCACCGGGGTAAGCCCCATCCCGCCCATCTCGAAAACACCGATTTCGTTTGTGGAGCCGAAGCGGTTCTTTACCGCTCGTAATATCCGATACGCCTGGCTTCGGTCCCCTTCAAATTGAAGCACGGCGTCCACAGTATGTTCCAAAACCCTCGGCCCCGCGATGGCGCCTTCCTTGTTCACGTGGCCGACCAGGAACACCGCGCACCCCAGGGTTTTGGCAGTTCGCAGAAACCGGTCGGCGCAGGCGCGCACCTGAGCGACGGATCCCGGCGCGCCCGTGCTGTCCACAGCGCGCATCGTCTGGATGGAATCCACGACCACCACGTTGGGACGTGTGTTTTCGATGGCGGTGTCAAGCATATCGATATCGGTCTCGTTCAGTACAAACACATCCGGTGACGAGATGCCGAGGCGCTTGGAGCGCGAGCGAATCTGCTGGGCGGATTCCTCGCCGCTGACGTAAAGCACCGGACCGACCACCTGGCTGATGTTGTCTGCCGCCTGTGTCAACAGCGTGGACTTGCCGATTCCGGGATCGCCGGCCAGCAGAACGATGGAACCGGGCACAACGCCGCTCAGATTGACGCCTTCGTGGGGCGTGCTTCCCAGAACGCGGTCGAGTTCGCTGATGCCGGTCGGCCAGCGCTTAAAGTCATCCAGGTTCACGTCCCGCAGGCGTTGAGCCTCAACGCGGCCGCCCTCGCCGGACCGGGGCGGCGGCATTGAAGCGCGAGCGACGGTCACTTCCTCCAATGTGCCCGACTCGCCGCACCCCGCGCACTGGCCCCACCACTGCAGGTGTTCATGCGCGCAGTTGCGGCATATAAAACGTATTTGTGTCTTAGCCAAGGGAAACCTTTCAGGAGCGTCCGTTGCGAAAATCGCGCAAAGCCCGGGCCGTCGCGGCAACGAGGGCTGTTTCGGGATCGGGATCGAGACCGCTTGCGTAACAGGCGTGGAATCCGCTGTCACGCTGTGCCTCCGCGTCCAGTAAAACCCGTCCGCAGACCGCGATGACCGGTGTGTTTCCCGCCCTGCGCAGAACACCGCTGAGTGTTTTACCCATCAGCGACGTGGCATCCAGCGAACCCTCCCCTGTCAGTATGACATCCGCGGACCGGGCGGCGGCGTCAAAGTCCACATGATCCATCACCACGTCAATGCCGGGCGCGAATCTCCCGTGCAGAAATCCAAGCAAAGCCGCGCCCAATCCGCCCGCCGCACCCGCGCCCGGAGCCTCTGCCACGTTCCACCCGAAGGTCTTTGCGAGGACGTCCGCGTACACCGACAAACCCGCTTCCAGAAGATCCAGGTCCTCCTCCGAACCGCCCTTCTGCGGGCCGAACACGCGCGTGGCGCCTTCGGGTCCGCACAGTGGATTCCGCACATCGCTGGCGATGGTCACTTTCAGTTCGGCCGGCAGGCGGAAGCGTGACAAATCGATCCGCGACAACCGCGACAACGGCCCCCCACCCGGTGGCAGGACTTCACCTTTCACGTCCAGAAAACGGACGCCCAGTGCGGACACCGCACCCGTCCCACCGTCGTTCGTGGCGCTTCCCCCGATACCGATGACCAGGTTCCGGCAACCCTCGTCCACCGCCGCCCGTATCAGTTCTCCGGTGCCGAAAGTCGATGCCGACAGAAGGTCATTTGTCGTGACGTCCACGTGGGTCAGGCCGGACGCTGATGCCATTTCAACCACGCCTGTACCGTCCGGCAGGATACCCCAGGCGGCGGATACCGGCTTGCCCGAAGGCCCCGTAACCTCGCGCTCCAACCGCCGGCCGCCGCGAGACAGCATGGCGTCCAGGGTTCCCTCACCTCCGTCAGCCAGGGGCAGACAGGCAACATCAGCGCGGGGAATAACCGCCACAACACCAAGCGCCATACACTCCGCGGCGCGCTTTGCGGACAGGGTACCTTTGAATGAATCGGGACAGATGAGTACTTGCATCACAAAATCCGGCGGCCGGGCGGAACTATGGCCGCTTCATGGGTTATCCTACCTTGTAGCGGTCCACACCGCCAAACACTGCGCTACAATGAAAACGACTCGGCTGTTACAAAACGGCCCTATTTCAGGAGCAGAGATTGGATCTGACAGGATACGTGATCGCCGTATGCCGCGATAAGGACTGCGACCGCGAACCGTGCGGCGATGCCAAAAAACCCGGCAAGCAGTTCGTGAAAACCCTCGAGGACGCCATTGAGGCCGTCGCCATCCCGCACCTGGTTCGCATCAAAACCACCAAGTGCCTGGGTTACTGCAAGCACGGACGCGCCGTTGAGGTGCGGGGCGCCGAAGGTACCGTGGCGTTTGGTGAATGCAACTCGCCGGCCGCCGCAACCGAAATCGTCCGCGTGATCCACGAAGCCCTTCACCAGAGAAAGCCGCTCGAACCGAACGGCTACGCCAGGGAACTACTCATTGAGAACGTCAAAGCCCGCCGCAAATCTGCTAAAAAGGGCTCATAATCTGCTGGATGCCATGGCGCAGGACTACCCGGGCAAATTGATCATCGTCGAAGGCGTGGACGGCTCCGGCAAGAGCACGCAGGTGGACCTGCTGTACAAGTGGCTCGCCGCCGAACGGTACTCTGTCTTTTTCAGCGAGTGGAACTCTTCCCTGCTCGTGAAAGCCACCACGCGCCTCGGCAAAAAGAAACGCCTGCTCACCCCGCTGACGTTCAGCCTGATCCACGCCACCGACTTCGCCAACCGTATCGAAAATCAAATCATACCGCTGTTGAAAGCCGGGGTTATTGTGCTGGCCGACCGGTTTATGTACACAGCGTTCGCCAGGGACGTGGCCCGCGGCGTCAGCCCATCGTGGGTTCGCAACCTCTATTCCTTCAGCCCGGTTCCGGACGTGGCCTTTTACTTCCAGGTGCCCACGTCTGTTTCGTGCGAACGGATTCTAAGCAGTCGCGCCGAGATCAAGTGGTACGAGGCCGGAATGGACCTTGGATTGAGCGATGATGTGCGCCAATCCTTCCGCCTGTTTCAAGATCGCATCGCGCGCGAGTACGACGCCATGGTGAACGAATTCGGCTTCAAGGTCATCGACGGCACGCTTCCAGTCGAGGAACAGCAGGCACAGGCACGCAGGATTGTCAAAGCCAAACTGCGGGGATTTCGAGGCCTCCACGCCGGGGTGCTTCGACGGCCGCGTCCCGGTGTGCCCCGTCCCGCCACGGCTCATGAGGCGCACGAAGACGAAGGGGATGCCCGTGTACGCACGTGAACCAAAATTCTATGGTGAAGGACTGCCTTCGGTTCCGCCGGGATCTACGCTTTCCGGACGCCTCATTGTGATTGAAGGGCCGGACAACGTCGGCCGAAGCACCCTGATGCAGATGTTGCACGACGAGATGGAACACCGGGGGCACGCCGTTTCTTCCACCGGCTTCCGGCGTTCCGATTTGACTCGCGACGGACTGGAGCAGGCGCGCAAGGGCAACACCCTCGGCCCAAGAACAATGGCTCTGTTTTACGCCACGGACTTTGCCGACCGCCTGGAACGCCAGATAATCCCGGCCATGCGCGCCGGTTTCTGGGTGCTTTCGGACCGGTATTTCTACTCCATCGGCGCTCGCGACATGGCCAGAGGCGCCGACCGAGAGTGGATACGGAAACTCTACGGTTTCGCCCTGATTCCCGACCTGATTGTCTACCTTCGCGCCAGCGTGGATGACCTGGTACCCCGGGCCCTCGCCGGCAGAGGTTTCGATTACTGGGAAAGCGGTATGGACCTTGGTCTGGCCGACAACCTCTACGATTCGTTCCGTATCTACCAGCAGAAACTGATCGACCTGTTCGACGGAATGGTAGAACCGTTCAACTTCCAAGTGGTGGACGCCTCGCGACCGGTTGAGTCCGTTTACCGCGACGTGCGCCGACTGGTTCTGGCGCTGGAAGACGACGCTACCCCAAAGGAGACACCCGATGACCGACCAGGAACCCGAAGACGGCGTTGATGCCGGCGCCGAAACACCCGCCCCGCCGAAACGCACTCGACGAAAACCCGAACCGGCTCCCGAACCCGTGCCGCCAGTGCCAGATACCGAGTCGGAACAAACACTGGAGCCTTCGGCAGGCACATCTCTGGAAGACGTGGAGGGCCCGTTCGACGACGATGATGAAGACTTCCTGCTGGACTTCGATGAAGAAGATGACGTAACGCCCGACGCCGTGGTGCCTTTAGGCGCGGCCATTGCCGTTTCCTTCGGCGTCTCCACGCTTTGGGCCGCCATGTCCGATATCCTTAACCGCAAGAAACCGCGCGGCATCACACCCGTCCTGCACCGCCAGATACGCAAAAGCGCTTCGGTCTCGCTGGATGCCCTTAACGAGAACCAGAGAACGGACTTCCTTGAGGAGCACGGCCGTTCGCTTGCCCGCCTGATTATCCTGCTGGATGCGCCCGTGCCGAAGAAGACGGCGGACCAGAAAGCCCTGGCCTCGCTGATGCGTTCCGCCCGGCGCGACCTTCGGAAAGATCTCAAGAAGTGGGAAAAGCAGGTCGCACAACACCCGGTGGACGACCTGAGCGCCCTTCTGGATTGAGCGAGTCCTGAAAAAGAAAGCCCTCCCCGGCACGCCGGGGAGGGCCCAAACTCTGTCCGGCATCACGAAGCCGGGGGGACGTCCGGGCTGTCCGCGCCCCACTTGGCAAGAAACTCCTGAGCCGGGTGCGCGGCCATCGGAGAGACGACGTTCATCTTCTGCAACTGCAGGAACACATCTCTCAGTCCGCGCGTGATAATCAGCCTTATCTCGTTGGCGCGCGCCGTATCCACTCCGTGCAGGAGGCGCAGGGATTCCGCCAGGCTCATCAACGGTCCCACGATGAGGTGCTCGTTGGCCGGTTCCGGCCCAACGGGAGTCTGGGTTTCGGTCGGTTGCAGGGACACCGTGTCATCGGCGGAGAGAACAGGCGCTTCCTCGCGTTCCAGTTTTCGCAGGGCGATTGCAACCGCGCGGTACAGGGGTGTCTGGGACATGTCCTTTTCCGCGGCAACCCCGTAGTCTTCCTTGTTGGTACCGTAGAACAGAGGGTCCGTGGTGGCGTAGTTGACGAACATCAGCGCGATGAACTTCTGAAACACCCGCAGATCGAAAGTGCCTTTATCCCAGTAATTCCCGTCGTCCTGGACACAGGTCAGCACGTCGTCAAACAGCATGACAACGAACTCCCGGGCATCGAGACTCGCCACCGACTGGAAGTCGTACTTGGGTAGCAGGATGAAACGGTAGATGTACGGGTCCTGGTCGGGAAACGTCTGGACAACGGACTGGAACACGTTGACCTTCATCATGTTGTCCAGTGTGCGCCGGTCGGTTCCGTCCGAGCAGATGCGCAGTGCGTACCGCTTGAACTCGTCAACATCGGTGCCGAGGAAATACGCCTGGCGCCGGCTCACACGGTCGCGGAGTTCGGTCAGCCTGAGCACAAGGCTTTCGCGAGCCTGAAGGATCATGGCCATCATTTCGGCCTGCAGGTCGGCGTCGTCCGGAAAGCACTCCAGCGTTTCAAATGTGGTGCGGATGATGGCGAAGTCGTTCAGTCCGTCCTCAAGGCAGGGATATGCGATTCCGAGAATGAGGTCATCCGGAAAATCGTCAATCTCCTCGGCGTTGTGCCAGCCGTACTCCGGCGGGACGAGGGCGTAAAAGCGGTTCTTGGTCTTTCGGCTTTTGAGAAGGACAACCTCGCGGTTGTCAGGTCCATTCATCGAAATGAGCGTCCTCCTTGGTCTATTAGGATTATAGACACCACTCGCGGGCGCGCGCGTTAAAATGGTTGTATGCGACGTATCGTCCTGGTGATCCTCGCCTTCTTCCTGCCGGCGTTCCCGGTCTCCGCCCGGTCCGGTCCCGCGGCGTACATTCCGGTCGATCAGTTGCGCGACGAGTTCGCCGGCTTCACGCTGAATCCCTGGATGTTTCGGCAAAAGGGCGACGTGAAACCGCCCGTTCCCCCGCCCAACTCTCCATTGCCACCACAACCGTGGCTGAGCCTGGCCTTACCGTATTCGATTGACACAAGCCCCGTTGCGTTCCCGACCGTTGAAACCACGCCCGCTCAGGCGGCGGACTGGCGGCACATCTCATTCATCACAACACCGGCGCAAGTATGGGAATCCATGGCCGAAGAGGATCCCGTCGCCCTTCGCAAGCGCTATCGGACCGACACGGGCAGAGACTGGCCGACGACCGCCGAAACGGGTCCTCGCGGGGACGCCTCGCGCCTCTCGGTTGCCCGCTGGGCGCGACAACAGACCGCCACACGCATCCTGGACGCCGCTGTCGCTTTCCGCAAATCCTCCGGCGCGAAAGGGCCTCTGGCAGTCGCCGGTCCCCAAAACGCCTGGACGACGACTATACCTGCAAACGCACCCGTCAATCACCCCGGAATTATCCTCAATCCGCGCGTCACGACCGACACTCGCGTCACGGCGCTCTCGGCGGAGTTTCTTGTGCGGTTGACATCGGATCTGACGCAGAGAATTCCCTTTGTGAGCCTGGACTTGTCCAACCTGACGAAGGCGCAATCCGGCTGGGCGGCCGAGTGGATTAACGGCATCGCTCGGCAAGGCGTGATCGGACTGCATGTGATTCCGGCTGAAGAGGCCGCCGTGCGCGCCGAAACGGAAACAGCGCTTAAGCCATTGAGGACCGCCGGTGTTTATCTTCCGCCGGTATCCCAGGTCGGCATCCTGGTTTCGCTGGACACCTGTGATATGGAACCCGGGGCGTGGTTGGCGCTTTTCGACGCCTTCTCGGCGCTACGGGAAAACGGCTGTCTGCCCGGTTTCGTGTCCGATGCACAGATACTGAACCGCTCCACGCAACTCGCCCGCTACCGCGTGCTGGTGGTTCCCGCCGCGCGTTGGATTGACCGGGGTGTCGTGGACGCCGTCGAGGACTGGGTCCGCCGGGGCGGAACGCTGATTGTCTGCGACGACCACGCATTTTCGCGAGACCGCGACGGAACCGACACAACACGCCGCTCCCGATCCTTGTTCGGCTGGGCTTCCGTTTCATTGCCACCGGAAGATGCCCTCAACGAAGCCGGACGATTGCGCATTGTCCCCGTTGCGACAACGAAGGTTATGCAACGGTGGACCGACGGCCGACCGGCGGTTTGGGCACTCTCCCTTGGCGCGGGCACAATTTTCACGGCGCCCGTCAACATCACATCGCGCGGGTGTCCATGGCCGGAATTCTGGAAGACCACGCTGAAAACCGCCGGAACCGCCGATCATTCCGGCTATTCGCGGCTGAGCACAAAGGACATCGCCCGTATCACAGGCGCCGCACCGCCGAGGAAGTGACGCGAAACGCCATTCCCGCTTTCCCGACAGGGAGGACACACATATGAAATCGCCAGCAATCCGGTTCCTCTTGTCTGCCGCCGTGGTCGCTTTGAGCGCCTTCTGCGCGAACGCGGCTTTTATCCGCGATTATGCCGTCTCCCTGCAACAACCCGACGGAAGCAAGGTTACCGTTTACCTCACGGGCGATGAGTTTTTCAGCACAGCCGCGACCGCCGACGGCTACACCGTTCTGCGGCATCCCGACACGGGATGGATTGTTTACGCGGACCGCAAGGGCGATGACCTCGTTCCGACAAATCGCGTGGTCGGAACCGCGAATCCCGCACTGCTTGGCCTGAAACCGCGCCTGGCTCCGTCATCCTCCCGCCTGCTGGAAATCCGCACCGAAGGGGCAAGGGAGATGGGGCGCTTCTATGGGAAGACCTCGAAGAACAAGGGCACGATGACGAACATCATCGTTTTCATTCGTTTCAGCGACGAGCCGGACACGGTCTTCTCCCAGCCGGTTACGGCCTACGAAGGCATGCTGAACGGGACTCCGGGAACGAATTCCCTCCGCAATTACTACCTGGAGGCATCCTACGGCGCGCTGACCATCAATTCCTCGTTCTTCCCTGCGCCTGCCGGAACCGTGGTCGTTTCGTACCAGGACAGCCATCCCCGTTCGTACTATCAGCCGTACAACTCCTCCACGAATCCCAACGGATATCGTGAGGAGGAACGGGCTGAGCGTGAATTGTCGTTGATCACTGCCGCAACCGCCGCTGTGGAACCCGCGGTGACGGCTATGGGGGCGGATCTGGATATCGATGACAACGGAATGGTGGACAGCATTGCTTACGTGGCGTCGGGCGATCCGACCGCCTGGGCAACCCTGTTGTGGCCGCACGCGTGGTGGCACAACGAATCCATCACAACGCTGGCCGGCCTGGGCATCGACCGGTTCAGCTTCCAACTGGCCAACTACCTGACGTCGCGCGGAGTCGGTGTTCTGTGCCACGAGATGTTCCACGTATTAGGCGCGCCGGATTTGTACCACTACTCCAGCGACGGCCTGCATCCAGTAGGCGCCTGGGACCTGATGGAGTATGACAGGAATCCGCCCCAGCATATGCTGACCCACATGAAGTGGAAATACGGCAACTGGCTCGACTCAATACCCGAAATCACCACGGCGGGCCGGTACACCTTGAATCCCGCCACATCCCCGTCGGGTAATGCCTTCAAAATAAAGTCGGCAAACTCGGCAAACGAGTACTTCGTTCTGGAGTACCGGCGCAAGGCCGGAGTCTTCGAATCCTCCATACCGGACACCGGCCTGATCGTGTACCGCGTCAATCCCTTGCTGGACGGCAACGCCGTCGGACCGCCGGATGAGGTGTACATCTACCGTCCGGACGGAACGACAAAGCAGGATGGTCTTCATAATTCCGCTTTCTTCTCGGCGGAATCCGGACGGACCGCCATCAATGATACCACCAATCCTTCAAGTTTCCTGAACGACGGCGCTTTGGGCTACCTGGACATCTCGGGCATATCGTCCGCGGGCTCAACCATCAGTTTCGATGTCAAGTTCACCACTCCTCCCGCCGAGAAACTGGCGTTCGTTTGGCAACCCGGTCCCGGAAAACCCGGCCAGGCATTCTCCGAGCAACCGGAGGTCGTCGTGCAGACGTCCGGCGGATTGCTCGTGCCGGGCTACTCCGGTTCGGTGACGCTTTCGATAACGCCGGCCACGGGCACGCCCGGAGCCGTTCTCAACGGCACGAAAACGGTTTCGCTCCTCAACGGGCGCGCGACGTTCAACGGGCTTGGTATCGACCGCATCGGCTCGGGTTTCACCCTCACCGCCACCTGTGCCGGCGTAACCGATACCGCCAGCGCGGCGTTCAGCGTAACGGACACCGGAGTCGAAACGATCCGCCCCAATGTCTCTTCAACCCAGAGGGAAGCCGGCATGCCCTGGTCCACCGATGTCAGCATCAACCGTTCCGGAACGCATTGCACGTTCACATCGGCGGTCAACAACCTCGTGGCGGGCGACACCAACGGGTGCAACGATACCTTTATCCGCGACCTGTCCACCGGCGTGATTGAGCGCGTTTCAGTATCGACCGCGGGCGTCGAGGGCAACAACAACAGCGGTTCTTCATCCACGGTTCCTTCCGGTCGGTTCGTGGTCTTCGACTCGTGGGCCGACAACCTCGTCTCCGGTGACACGAACAATGCGCTGGACGTGTTCCTGAGAGACCGGCAGACGGGAACAACCACCCGCGTCAGCCTCACGTACGCCGGCGGTCAGGCAAACAAGTCCAGTTACGCCGGAGCCGTCAGCGACGACGGGCGCTACGTGGCCTTTCAGAGCGAGGCCACCAACCTGGTGATCGGAGATACCAACGCGCGCCAAGACATCTTCGTGCGCGACACGGTTGCCGGAACGACGGAACGCATCAGCGTGTCTTCCACCGGAACGCAGGGCAACAACAACAGCTACCGGCACGTCACGATGTCGGCCGACGGCAACCTGGTCGCTTTCGTTTCGTACGCCTCGAACCTGGTGGCGAATGACACCAACGGCACGTCCGACGTCTTCATCCACAATCGGACGACGAAGACAACCGAGTGCTTCAGCGTTAATCCGTCCGGGAATCCCGGCAACGGACAAAGCGAATGCCCTTCCATTTCCGAGGACGGCACCCACGCGGTTTTCGCTTCCGTGGCCGGCGATTTGGTGTCGGGCGACACGAACAACCGGTGGGACATCTTCCTGCGAAATCGCGGAACGGGCATCACCACAAAAATCTCCAGCAACTACTCCGGCGGTTCGCTGAACAACAACTGCTACAATCCGGACATCACACCTGACTTGCGCTACATCTGCTACGATTCCTACGCCACCACCGTTGTGCCGAACGATACCAACCTGTTCCGGGACGTTTTTATACACGACCGGACCTTGAACACAACCGCGCGTGTCAACGTCAGCGCCACGGGTCACCAGTCGGAACGGTATTCCGACTGCTGGACAGCCGGGCATTCCATCGGCGCGGGCCCTAAGGTCACTTTTTACTCGGAAGGCAGTGTGCTGGTTCCGGACGACACGAACGGAATGAGTGATGTCTTCGTGAAGGAAATTGCGACCAACACGCTTACCCGGTTGTCCTCAGG
>JAKQQT010000523.1 GCA_029564025.1 Armatimonadota bacterium
CGAAGGACCGGTGAAGTCCCTGTTTTAACCACCTACTGCCTGAACAGTAATTTACCAAATCATTTAGCGTGTCGAGCGGGGCTTGGAGCGATGCTCCTTCCAAGCAGTAGGTCGAGGGTTCGAGCCCCTTTTCCCGCTCCATCCACACTCAGGACGACACGCCGGTACACGCCGTCCGTGCCGTTTTTGTCATGACGACCCGCTAACCGCTATACCGCGGAACACCGCCGTTCCCAGCGTTCCGTTATTGTGCGTTGCAGACGCAATGCCAACCTTCTCATTTGGATCCGCCCCTTCAGGACGGCAAATAACCATGCGGTCCGCCTCCCGGCGGCGCCCCGGGTTAGATTGGTTCACACTTTGGGTGTGCGATGTATCGTAGGTCGTGGGATCGTGTGGATTGCCCCAGGATCAGTTGACCTCGACACCGCTGAAGGTCGCCGTTCCCAGCGTTCCATTGTTGTGTGAGGTGAACGCGAGTCCAACGAGAGCATCAGCCGCCATCGGCACGTCGACCGGTGTACCGACCTGTTCCCACGCCTTGCCGTCGGCGGAGCGGAACGCGGTAAAGGTGGAGCCCTTGCGCGTCAGCCTCAGCCAGACGGGCACTTTCACGCGCTGTTCCACGGTTGAGGCGGTTTCGGTCTTTTCGCGCCTCTGGAAGATGACTCCGCTGGAGGGCGTAACGGCGATGAAGGCGTGCCTGGAATCCGCATCCAGTAAATCCCGAAACATCAATCCCGCCTTCGCCCACGGGTGTGTGTTCGAAACCGAGTCGATTTTCGCGGTGATGGTCGCGTCGCCCGTGATAACCTGGTGGACAAACCGGAACGAATCCGAGGTTCCCTCGATGTCGGCTCCGGAACCGGTGACAACGAACGAACCGTTGGAGAACGACGTTGTTCCCGCCGGGGCGGCATTGCCGACGACCGCGTTTTCCCACGGCGAGGGCAATGGGCCGGTCGGACGGATTTCATACCGCGCCGATACCACCGGCGAGTCCTTCATGCCTTTGACCCGACAGAATGCCTTCAGGGTTGTCGGCTGAGATATCTTCAGGGGTAGACGGTATACGGGCGACTTCACGGTTGGGGTGGTTCCGTTCAGCGTGTAGTGGATGGTCGCGCCTTTCGCGCGGGAGATGAGCGTCACGGTCTGAGTGGTCGTATACAGGCCGGCGGGCTTGCCGAACTGCGGTGCGCCGGCGACGGTCGGTTTGTTCTTCGAAATGCGAATCACAACGCATCCGTGCGGCAGAACGGATGCCTGAAACGACTTCATGAATCCCAGGTTGTCGCGCCGCCACAGGTCGCGCACGTACGCGCCCTTCGGGAAACCGAGTGAGGCGAAGTTGACGCGCCGGAAGCGCGAAGTGTTCTCGCGGTTGAAGAACGCCACGATGCGGTCGCCGTTCGACATCGCCCCGGTCCACGTCTGGCTCGCTTCCTTCGTCGGGTCGTTGCTCAGCGGCTTTCCCACGAACCCGTCGCGATTCAGCGCCAGCATTTCTTCGTTTTGGTAGATCCACAGGCTGTCGCCGATGGTGTTGTACTGGTCTGCCACCGTCACAGGTCCACCGGACACGAGGCAGGCGGAGACGGCGGTCTTGCGCTCCTCGTCGTTGGCGAAGGTGTTGAGGCGCAGGAAGTCCGAGTCGAGAATAAGTTTCCCCCGGCCCGAGAGCCGGGACCAGTATACGATTCCGTCCATCGGGTTGGCGTACTGCGACCAGTCCGGAAGCCGGACGCCGCGCCGCGAGTCGTTGAACTTCGCCCAACCGCCTTCGCCGGTGTCGTCGTTGATGCGGACCATGTGGCCGTTTTTCGCCTCGAGTTCCGCTTCATTCTTCAAATGCGGCATAACGAGGCTCAGGAACATGCCGCTTTCATCGCACGCTTCTCTCATCCACCGGAGGGCCGTCTCGTAATGCTCGCGCGGGCGGTTCGGGCCGACGCGGCCCATATTGCGGTCGTGGCCGTCCTCGAACCACGACAGAAAGTCCACGCGCAGGTACTTGACGCCCATATCGGCGTAGTGCCGTATGTAGCCCTTCACGTACTCCTCGGCGCCGGGCCGGTCCACCTGCACCCACTTGAACCACGTGGCGTTCTCCCCCTCGTTCAGGATGCTTTTCAGCGGGATGTCGGTCCCTTTGATATTCACGCCCGCGTCGGCGGCGGTCTTGATGATCCACAGCGGGTTGTTGTAGATGCCGAGTTCCATTCCGCGCGCCTTCAGGTTGGCGGCCCACCACGCGTAATCGTGCTTCCACTGGCTGGAGTGCGTGGTCCGGTATCCGTATTCGTTGAACCTGCCGTCGTCGCCCCATCCGTCGATGCAGACCATCTTGTAGCCGTACTTCTTCAGGTTCTTGTCCACCCAGTCAATGTTGGCGGACCATTCGTCCTCGGGGATGTAGCCGTCGGTGGTGAAGCAGTACTCGTACGGGCTCCAGTACAGCGGCGCCCGGTGCGGTTTCGCCTGCGGCGCGGCCAAGGCGCCAGCATGGAGGGCGTTCGCGGCGATTACAAGGATCAGGGTGCGGAACCACGGAATCAATGTTTCGAAGGTATACATACGCCTCATGTCGCGTCAAGGATAGGTGATTTCTATTAACCCTATGATTTTTTACAGTAATTGTGATGATTGGCGCATTATGTGCCAAGTTTTTTCATGGTCATCCTGAGCGAAGCCCATATCAGCTTCGTCAACCCGACCACAGCACTCCGCTCTTTGACCGACATGAGGTACAACGATGTTTTCCATGCGCGCATCTCGCTGTCTTCTGCCGATTCTCCTGCTGTTGGCCATTCCTGCCGGCAGTTCGGCCATCACATTTGTCAACAGGGTTACGCACTACCCGCCCGGTGAGCCTCCGTATACCACCGTTGAGGACGTAGCCCTCGATTCGACGACGTGGAACGCGGCGAACGGCCCCTATGTCGTTGAGGCTACCGTCACCATTATGGCCGGCAGTACGCTGGCAATCGAACCCGGAACCCAGGTATGGGGTGCTGAGCTAGGCGCCCTGCATATCTATGGAACCCTGAATGCCAACCAGGTGCAATTCTCCACGTACGGCTCGCAGGGATTCTGGAGGGGCATCTACTTCGCTCCCACTGCCGGGGCATCGATACTGAACAACTGCCAGATTGCGGACTCGGGGGGCGTGGGTTATTGCTACTACGGGTGCCGGGGGCTTGGCTATTTTCACGAGGGAGACAAGTACGCCGCCATCTACATTGACGACTGCAATCCCACGATTACCAACAACACCATTTCGAATCCGTACGGCCATGCCATCCAGATCTGGGGCGGATCTCCGACCATAACCGGAAACACCATGACCGCCATCAAACCGGGGTACGCGGCGATTCATTACGAAAACACCGGCATTTTCCCAGTCATCAGCGGAAACTCCGCCGAGGGAACCGGTTACATCGGCGTTCTCGTTCCACAGGGCACCATCGGAACGTCCGGTACCTGGACCATCGCGGGTGACACGATGCCCTATCTGCTGAACGGCGTGATTACCATCGCGGCAGGCCAGACGCTGACAGTGGAACCGGGCGCCATGGTCAAGGCTGTGCACGAAGTGGTCGGCATCCAGGCACTCGGTGTTCTGAAGGCCGAGGGCACGTCAGCGAAACCGATTACGTTCACCACCGCCAAGGCGACGCCCGGCGAAGGCGACTGGATAGGCATCTACGTCGGTCCCGACTCCGGAGCCACCTCCATACAAAAATGCCACATTCTCCATTCCGGCGGCGTCGGATATTGCTACTACGGTTGCCGCGGCCACAACATCGGCAACGCGATGGACAAGTTCGCCGCTATCTACGTGGACGGCTCCAGCCCGACGATTACCGACAACCTGATTACGAAGATATTCGGTTCCGGAATCCAGATATGGGGCGGAACGCCGACCATCACCGGCAACACCATCACCGATGTCAGGCCGGAGCAAGCGGCCATTCGGTACGACAACACGAACATTTTCCCGGTAATCCACAGCAACACCGGTTCCGGAACGGGATTGGTTGGCGTGGTCATTCCCCCGGGAACCGTAAGTACGAACGGAACGTGGACCATTGCAGGTGATACGCTTCCGTACTTCCTGGCCGGCACGGTCACTATCGCGTCCGGAAAGACGCTGACAGTGGAACCGGGTGCCGTGGTCAAGGCGCTGAACGACGTAACCGGAATCCAGGCGATTGGCGTACTGAGATCCGAGGGCACACCGGAAAAGCCGATCACGTTCACCACGGCCGTTGCGACGCCCACCGAGGGTAACTGGATCGGCATTTACATAGGTCCGGAATCCGGCGAGACGTCCATTCTGAACAGCCGGATTCTGCACGCCGGAGGACTCGGCTACTGCTACTACGGTTGCCGGGGACATAACATCGGCAACGCGATGGACAAGTTCGCCGCTATCTACGTGGACGGTTCCAGCCCGACCATCAACGGCAACCAGATCACGAACAGTTACGGAAACGGCCTGGAAGTATGGAACGGTTCGCCAAACATCACGGGCAACTCCATTTCGAACCTCCACGAAGGTTACTATGCGGTGTATCTCGATACCGTCAACACCTTCCCGGTGATGAGCGGCAATGCGTTTACCGGCACCGGGTACGCCGGCGTATACTCGCCGGGCGGCGAGATGACCACGAGCGGAACGTGGAACAAGGCAGGTCCGGCTCTGAACTGGTTCCTCGGCTCCAGCCTGACGCTACCGGCAGACAAGGCGCTTACCATCGAACCGGGCATCACGGTGTTCGTGCCACAAGGCAATATCGGCTTGTACATTGCTGGAATACTGACCGCGAACGGACCGACCGAAGCGCCTGTAATATTCACCAGTCGTGCGGGCACTCCGGCAAAGGGCGACTGGAATGGCATCTATCTGGCGCCGACGGCCGGCAATTCCACGCTGGCAAACGCCAGCATACGGTATGCCGGCGGATTCGGTTACTGTTCTTACGGTTGCTCCGGACTGGGCACATACAACGGCGCCGTGCGTTACACGGGTCTGTATGTCGATTCCTGCGCGCCGAACCTTGCTGGTATCACGGTGGCGGACACGTACGGGAACGGAATCGACATGTTCGCCAGCAATACTCCGCTGACGGGGGTTACCATCGAAAGGGCATATATGTCCGCGTTGCGGTTGGAAGGCGGCGCCAGCCCGGCGATTACGAACACCGCCATCACTGATTGCGGTTTCGGCGACTACTGGGCGGTCAGCATCGACGCCGCCTGCAAACCCGTTCCGACAAACGTGACGCTTTCCGGTAACAAATACCAGGGGGTCTGGGTTCGGGGAGGCACCGTCAACGGATCGACCGTGTGGAAGCAGTGGAGTCCGACGACACCGTATTACATGGACGGAACTGTCACGGTCGATGCAACGGCGACACTGACCATCGAGCCTTCGGTGACAGTCAAGGCGAACAGCGTCGGAATGATCGTCAACGGTACGCTGATCGCCGACGGCACCCAGGGCGCGATCACATTCACATCCTTGAGGGATGACACCGTGGCGGGCGACAGCGATGCCAACGGAAGCTCCGTGAAACCGGACGTCGGACAGTGGGCCGGCATCTATCTCGGTCTGCAGGCCGGCGCCAGCGTGCTGAAGTTTGTGAACGTGCGGTATGGCGCGGGCTATAACAACGGCGCCGGAACGGCGAACGTTCACGGAGAAGTCCGGTATGCGTCGGTGTTGGTGGACGGGTGCAATCCGGTGTTGGACAACGTGCAGATCCGCGACGGCTGGTATGACGGTCTCCAGATGTGGGGCGCCAGCCCAACCGTCCGCAACAGCATGATCACAACACACGGTTACAGTGGAATCGTCACCCAGTTGGCTTCGGCCCCGACGATTTCGGGTGTAACGGTGGCCGGGAACGACACGGGAATCTACACGGGCAACAGTAACATGACGCTGGTGAACAGCATCGTGTCGGCAAACCGCCTGGGCATCAACGCCGGAGGAACCAACAATCCCGTCATCCGTCATTCCTGTGTCCATACCAACAGAAACGCCAACTTCACGGGAATCGCCGATCCCGGCACCGCGAACGGCAACATCCAGCAGAATCCGCTGTTCCAGAATCCAACGGCCGGCAATTACAGGCTTATGAACGGGTCGCCTTGCGTGGATGCCGGTGACGACAGCGTGTTGACAGACGGCCAACTGGACCTTGCGGGCATTGCACGGAAGCAGGGCACGCACGTCGACATGGGCGCATGGGAGATTCCTGTCGCCGGCGCCTACAGTTGGTCCGACGTAAGGGATGCGCTGAGGGTTGCCGGCGGATTGCTGGAACCTTCACCTGCCCAGTACACGCGGCTGAACGTGGTATCCGACTCTCGCGTGAACCTCCTGGACGCTGTCCGCCTCGGGAGGAAAGTGTCGGGTTTGGAGCCGAACCAATAGCCTGAAGGCTGAAAACTGAACACCGAAACGAGGGGCGCTCGCTAGCGAGCGCCCCTTCTCCGTCTGTAGGATTCCTCGCGCTTCATTCATACGGGATATTGCCAGAATTCTTCTGTATCATTTATAAGTAATGGTCTGCATCACTGTCAGTCGACGTATAGCTCATCAGCGGTGGGAGGTATGAAATATGAAACGCTTTGCGTGGGTGTGGACCGCTGTTATGGTCATTTCTCTCAGTGTTGCCAGTGGAGCAAGCACTCCCGGTCGGCCGTACTCGTTTGGTCATAACGCTTACGGGAAACTGGGATACGGGTATGCCGACACCAATGCGCACCCGACTCCGGCAGGAGTTCCGAATCTCTCTCGAATCGTGGGTGTCAGCGCGGGGGACCACCACAGCCTGGCGGTCAAAGAGGACGGCACGGTCTGGGTGTGGGGATGCAACGGGACAGGTCAGTGCGACGGTACGTTCATCGACCGTTGGAGCCCCGCATGGTTCTATCCGTTGACCGGCGTGGTCGCTGTCGAAGCCGGCATGGGCTACAGCATGGCGCTGAAGTCGGACGGAACGGTATGGACGTGGGGAACCTGGGATTGGGGTGTACTCGGCCAGGGGAATACGTGTAATATTCCCGGCCAAGTCGTCGGACTGGAGGGAGTTGTCGGGATTGCCGCGGGAATGGTGCACAACCTGGCTGTAAAGTCCGACGGCACGGTATGGGCGTGGGGCAAAAACACAAACGGCCAACTCGGCGATGATACGATAGAGGACCGGAACGCCCCCGTTCAGGTTCAGGGGTTGACCGACGCGGTCTCGGTGAGCGCGGGTTATATGCACAGCCTGGCACTGATGCGGAACGGCACGGTTTGGGCTTGGGGAGACAATTCCCACGGTGAACTGGGTGACGGTACGACTCTGGAACGCCACACTCCCGTTCAGGTTGCCGGATTGTCCGACGTCGAAAGTATCTCAGCAGGGGCGCTCTTCAGCCTGGCGGTCAAGTCCGACGGAACGGTCTGGGCCTGGGGACTCGGAAGTTCGCTCGGAATCGGCGCAACGGATGACTGCCTTACCCCGGTGCAGATTACCGTGCTTACGGGTGTGTCCTCAATCAGCAGTGGAGGGTATCCGCATCCTTTTTTCTGCCTCGCCTTGTGCAAGGATGGAACCGTTTATACCTGGGGTCTGAATAGTCGGGGCCAGTTCGGCGACGGAACCACAATCGGTTCGGACGTTCCGGTGAAGAACAACCTGCTGTCCGATGTAGTCTCAGTCAGCGCTGGATTCATACACAGCCTCGTCGTGGTCGAGGCCAAACCGGTGTCGGTGCGTTTTTCGATTTCACCGACCGGCGGCGAAGACGGACGGCTGTTGCTTCCGCAACCGGTGGTCGAGGTTGTCGACAGTGGTGGCGACCGCGTGGACACCTTTGACGGAACGGTTTCGATCGCGATCAAGGCCGGAACGGGAGATCCGTCCGCGCAACTGCTGGGAACCACCTCGCTCCAGGCGGTTGACGGCGTGGCTGTTTTCACGGATTTGGCTATCGACCTGGCCGGCACGGGATATGTGCTCACCGCGTCCAGCCCCGGCCTGCTGGACGGCGACACGGCGCCTTTCGACGTCGTAAAGACGGCCAGGTGCCTCGCGTTCGATATCCAACCCGGCCAGGGGCGCGAAGGCGTTGTCCTCGGAACGCAACCGGTGGTTTCCGCCCGATTCAGCGACGGGACGAAAGCGGAGTACTACACAGGCCAGGTGACCATATCCATCATACCCGGTTCGGGAACGCCCGGCGCTGTGCTGAACGGCACAACCATCGTAAATTGCGCGGAGGGTATCGCTACGTTTGTGGATCTATCGATCGATAAATGGGGAACCGGTTACGTCCTGATGGCGACCAGTACCGGATTGACTTCCGCATTTAGCGCCGCATTTGATGTTGCACCAGTGGCGAAATACCTGACGTTCACCCAACAACCGCAACAGGCCATAGCCGGAACACGATTCGTCAAACAGCCAACCGTCTGCGTGATGGGAAGTGATTCCAAACCAATAATCTACGATGGTCCGATTACATTGTCCATCAAACCGGGCACCGGAACCGAAGGTGCGGTTCTAAATGGAACAACCACCGTGAATTGCGTGGAGTATTACGCGATATTCACGGATCTGTCCATTGACAAGGCGGGACACGACTATGTTCTGACGGCAACAAATCCCGCCTTGATGTCTGTCGACAGCTCGCCGTTCAATGTAGGGCCGGCGGCGACAAAACTGGCCTTCGACGTACAGCCGGGTAGCGCTCGCGAAGGTGTCGTTCTCGGAGCCCAGCCCGTCATTTCCGCAAAATACAGCGACGGCACAACGGCAACCTATTTCAACGGGCCCGTGACCGTCTCCATCAAGCCCGGCACAGGAGCCAGCGGAGCGTTGCTGAACG
>JAKQQT010000528.1 GCA_029564025.1 Armatimonadota bacterium
ATGACATCGTCAAAGTCGTAGTAGACCTTGAGATCCTGTTCGGTCGGCAACAGCTTCTTGGCGCGGCGCTGCTGGATGATGTCGCTGCTTAACGCCACACCAAAAATACGGACTTCATCAATCAGCCCGATAAAACCCTCATCCCCGATTTCCAGGTCACCCATGCCGGTCTGAAGGAAGTAATTCCCATACCCTTCAAACAACCAGACCCACCAACCGATGTCAGGATCATCCCCGTCGGGATGCCATTGCTTGACCTGGCTCCGCGCGATCGGGCGGAAGGGTTTACTGTCAGCCACCAAGCCGTCCACATACAGAACCGTCTTGTCTTTGCCGAGCACATAGGCGACATGGTGCCATTTACCATCGGCTACCGACTCGAAACCTGAGAGCTCCACCTCAATCCAACCGCCAACGAATGCGTACTGACCTCCGTCCCACCATGTGTAATTGTGACGGGCGAAGTACCGCGCCTTTACCAAACCATCTGTGTCTACATAAATTTCGTAATTCAAAACTTCGCCGTTCGGTGCGGCCGTACCGACAGTGGTTTCTGTTTTTTTGGAAATCAGGCTTTGCCGATTGGTCACATCGGTTCTGAACCACAGCTCAACCGTACCGCCCTGCTGCGTCGGGTCAATGTTGTTAACATCGTCATCGCACCAGATGCTGGAATATTCCTTCGGGTCGTTCACAACAATGCCACCCGTTAACGATTCCGCGCGCGCCGCTTTCTTGCCGAACAGCAGTGTCGCACCGCGCAGGGCCTCGATCTGATCGTTATTCCGCGCCTCTTTCCAGACCGATACCTCGTCCAGTTCGCCGATCAGATTCTTGCCGATCACCAGATCGCCGTCCTGGACGCCGGTCACGCAGAAGATGCCGCTGAGATCGCGGGCAACGGCGGTGAAATCCTGCAACAGCGCGAGCTGCTGCGTCCCCGAACGCTGGAACTTCCCGAAGCGCCCGCCGATGTGCGTCCACGCATTGAGCTGCAGCGGCCTGTAGCCGTCGACACGGTATTCGATACCTGACGCCGACTGGAAGCGGATATACGGCACCAGCGTGTCCCGCGCGATGCCCAACTCGTAGTTCAAGTAGGATTGGTCGCCCACTTCGACACGGCGCTGCACCACGATGACGTCGTCGGCAGGCACATCGGTAAGGCGCACCATGGCACAGAGCGTCCATTCCGGCAGATTGAAGCGCAGTCCGTCAGGGTCAAGCGACTCGCCCTTGACGAGCGGCGCCTTGGGCAGTGTCAGATAACCGGTGCCGTCATTCACCAAGGTACGGGCGACATACGGACTGATCGGGTCAGCCGGATCCAACGCCTGCTGGACTTCAAAGAGATCGGTCAGCCCGTCATCGTCCGAGTCCGGCTCGGACGGATTGATTGAATATTGCTGCTCCTCGATGTTGGTGAGCTTGTCCCCGTCGTAATCCTCGTCGGCATCGGTCGTGCCATTCCGATCCGTGTCGGCAGAGTAGGGATTCGTGCTGGCGAGGAACTCGTAGTAGTTGTTCAGGCCGTCTTCGTCCGGGTCGCCTTCCGGTCCATTTTCATAGGAAGGATCGCCCGGATTCAGGCCGAACATCTGCTCCCACCAGTCAGGCATGCCGTCGTGGTCGGCATCCGCGATCTGGCGCGGTCCGGTCGGCGCCCCCAGCGTATCACCGAAGCGATAACCCTCGGCCAGGTCACGCAGATAAAGCTCTCCGTTGGTCACGCCATCGCCGTCCGGATCGCCGTACCAGCCGTCCGGGCCGGTGCCGCCGCTATTAGTGTCCAGGCCGTAGAGCGCCTCCCACCAGTCTGCCAAACCGTCGTCATCGGCGTCTTCGACGGAATCCGCCCAGTTTCCGCTGGCGCCTTGGGCATCCCACATATCTTCGGTCTGCTTGGCCCAGGCCATGCCCAGCGGCAGCAAGTCGCTCTTTAACGTGACGCCGGATCTGCCAGGCGTCGCGTCATACCCCATTGTGTGGGGATCGTTGCTGAGCGGGAAGAGGTTGGTCGCCGACACGCCCCCGGAACTGCCGAGCGCCCAGAAGATCGAATTGGGTGTCGTACCATTCGGCAAGGCCAGATGCTCGACACCATTTTCAATCCACGGGATGTAGGAGTACTCGGTGTACACCTGGCTCTTGAGTTCGCCATAGTAGAAGTCCCACCACGGCACGGCCACACCGCCGTTCGGCTTGTTGATGGTGACAGCGTTGGCGGTGAACCCGCGCGGCGCGGTCGCGACACCTGTTTCGGCGGCTGCGCTGAAGAGGTTGTCAAAGGTGTAGTGATAGAGCAGCTCCGGCATCAACTGATTCGGCTCTCCGATGATGCGTGAGTAGCCTCCGCCGCGCTGCTGCGCGACCGCCTGGCGGTTGATCAAAAGGTCAACTTTGCGGTAGCGCTTGCGGTATTCGGCTTGGATGTCTGCGGTGGCACGGGCACCGTCCCAAATCCGGATTTCGTCGACATAACCCTGATAGAAACCGGATAAAGCGCCCCATACGGGCATCCCGCCTGGGTCGTCATTGGCCGCGCCCACGACGATGACGCCCGGCGACACCACCCATTCGGTGCTTTGCGTCACCCCGGGGTCAACCGTCAGGCTGACCACGCCATTGGCCGGCATCAACTCTGTCTGTACGGTCTTCTCCACCTTACCG
>JAKQQT010000545.1 GCA_029564025.1 Armatimonadota bacterium
GTCCACTCTGGCGAAGCGTTTGAACACGAGGTCCTCGGGCAAGGTAAACGGCTTCATCTTCGAGCACCATTCCGCGGGCGGACACAACGCGCCGCCGCGTGTGCATGTGGGCCGGAATGAAAGCAACGAACCGATTTACGGACCGGAGGACGAGTTCAGCGACTTTTCCTACCTTCAGCAGAACGATATCCCGTTCTGGCTGGCCGGCGGATACGCATCGCCGCAGATGCTGGTCCGTGCGCGCGAACAGGGCGCCGCCGGAGTCCAGGTCGGCAGTATCTTCGCTCTGTGCGAGGAATCCAGCCTGAACAGCGCCACGAAGGCGAAGTTGCGCGACATGGCCCGCCAGGGCGTGCTTGAGGTGCGAACGGATCCCATCGCTTCCTCGTCGGACTTTCCGTTCAAAATCGCTTCGGTCAAGGGTACTCTGTCGGAACTAAAGGTCCTTCAGGATCGAAAGCGGATTTGCGATATCGGAGCCCTGTCGGAACTGTACCGCAAGGACGACGGGAGCGTCGGTCTGCGCTGTACGGCGGACGATCCCGCGATCTACGCCAGGAAGGGCGGCACGAAGGAGACCGAAGGCCGTGTGTGCCTGTGCAACGGCCTGTTCGCCGATATCGATCTTCCGCAGGTTATGCGGGACGGGTCTCTTGAGCCGGCCGTCATCACGCTTGGAAAAGACACGTCTTTCGCGAAGATTCTTCCGGATACTTACACAGCCGCCGATGTGATGAGATACCTCCAAACCTTCGCGGCGTGAGGCTCTTCATAATGAAAACGCCACCCGAACCGGTCGGGTGGCGTTTTTTTGTTCGGATCCCGAAGTTACGGGCGGCTGATAACGGCCATTGTCTGCTCGATACGGGGAACCAGCGGGTGGAGCGGTTTCTGTTTCGCGGCCAGGCGGGCCATCTGTTGAATCCGCTCGTCACGAAGGCGCGCCAGCACGACGGGCGAGGGCTCGCCGCGTTTTTCCACGATCAGGAGGTTGGTCAGGCGTCGTGCCGGCTGAGTCAGCACCTTACCGTTCGCGTACAGGGCGGAGGATGAACCACCGTCCATGGCGAGCGCCTCAACCGCTCCCAGCGACTTCAGCATACGTGCCAGCGTGCCGAGGTGAACGGGCCGCGGAACGCTGATCAACAGCAACTTGTTGGCGGCGGTGATGCCGACGCCTGTCCGCGTCTTCTTCGCCCACATACTTCCGTCGCGGAATCCTTCGGCCCATGGGTCCAGCGCCACGCGCCCGAACCGGAGAAGCGTCGGGCCACTGCACAGCACCATTTCCGCTTCATCCGTGGGTGCGAGCCGCGCGGCGTAGCGGCTGGTGATGCGAGCCGTGTTGTCCCGCGCGGTCACAAAAGCGATGCCGTACGATCCCCGGTGCAGGACCATGCCGTTTGAAACGATGTCGCCGATCGGGAGCAGTGTCTGCAACGAGAAGTAGGTCCCGGTGATCGCCGCATGGGGCTGGGACCGGCGCACCATCGAACGGAACGATTCGGAACTGCCGATACCTCCGGCGGCCGTCTGAACGGACAGTTGTATGTGGGGATCGTTCAGGTCGACGGTCACGACATAGGCCGTGACGCCGTTAACGGATCGTTTCTGATGCACAACGCTCTGGGCCGAAATGTTGGGAATTGTGATAAGTCCTCCGGCGAGAACCGTCAGTATGTTCTTTATGCTTTTTGTCATCGTGTCTGCTTTGCTTACTCTTCCTATACTTGCTTTGATTGTGCAAGCACGCTTAACGTTCCGGAGACTGTGAGAAACTTTTCGTGATTGGTACGTGGATCAATGTGGCGACCGTGGTTGCGGGAACGGTCGCCGGTCGTCTGTTGGGCGGACGCCTTCGCCCGGAAACCCAGCATACCGTCACCGACGCCCTCGGTTGCGTTACCCTGTTGCTGGGGATGCAGAACGGACTGGCGCGACCCGCCGCCGTGTCAAGCGGTACACTGGACGCGCAACTGGGCTTCTTCCTGTGCGTCCTCCTGGGAATCCTGATCGGTGCCCT
>JAKQQT010000549.1 GCA_029564025.1 Armatimonadota bacterium
CCCACCCGTTCCCATCCCGAACACGGCCGTTAAGCCCCGAGCAGCCAATGGTAGTAGGACGTTAGGTCCCGCGAGAGTAGGTCGTTGCCAGGTTTATGGCCCGGTTGTTGCGATAGCAATGACCGGGCCTTCTTTTTTTTACACAGCCCCAATCCTTTCGCGATATCACCCGCCCTGAGCCGCGGCTGTTTTGGCGGCACTCGCCTTCTGTGGCCTCCCGATGCGGGGCCGAAATAACGCGTTTAGCCCGCGGTTGAGACAAAAGACCTCTTTGCTCGCCTTGTTTTGTGACGAATCAGGCTTTCATTCTCTCCCCATGAATGCCCCTTCTTCGTTGGTTCGTTGGGGCGCAGCGTTGGCTGCGTCTGCGCTGTGTTCGGTGTTCGCCCAGCCCACTGCGCCGACACCAGAGTTGGTCGAGCAGATGCGACGCATGGAATCTTCTTCCGGGCGTTTTGCCTCGCGCGGCTCGGGTGAGCCGATGGTGGTCAATCCCGGGACACGTGCGGAATCGCGGGCCTTTTACCGCGCGGTTTTTTTCACGGATGTGAACGAGCCCATCCAGTGGACCGGCTCGATTTCGGGGACGCCAGGTACGAGCGCGACGGGGATACCGGGCACAACGGCGGCTGGGTTTAAGGAAGCGGTGCGGACACGGATTAACTGGTACCGCGCGATGGCGGGGCTGCCGGCCGCGATCACGTTCAACGACACTTACAGTGCCAAGAGCCAACAGGCGGCATTGATGATGTCCGCGAACAACACCCTCGATCATACCCCGCCCGCCTCTTGGCTGCTCTACACGGCAGATGGGGCCGAGGCTGCGGGGAGCTCGAACCTCGCCCTAGGGTCGTGCGGCGCCGATGCAATTGATGGCTACATGATCGATCCGTATTCCAACAATACGGCGGCGGGGCATCGCCGTTGGATTCTCTATCCGCAGACTCAGACCATGGGGACCGGTGATGTCCCTCAATCCGGCGATTTTTTGCCGGCCAACAGTACCTGGGTGTTCGACAGTAAGTACGGCACGGCTCGTCCGACCGTACGCGATTCGTTCGTGGCCTGGCCGACCAAAGGTTATGTGCCCTACACAGTCATTCCGGCGCGCTGGTCATTTGGGTACCCCAATGCGGATTTTTCGAATGCGTCGGTCTCGGTCACCAAAAACGGCGTGGCTGTCTCGGCCGTCAAGGAGGTCATCAAGAATAATGTGGGGGAGAACTCTTTAGTGTGGATCGTGGATGGGCTCGATACGGACAGCCTGCAGCCGCACGCCAAGCCGACTGCCGATACGACTTACGCTGTCTCTATCACGGGGATTTCTGGCGCGCCGCAGAGTTCATACTCTTACCGAGTGATTGTTTACGATCCGGATGTTAGCGCCCCAGGCGAAGTCAGTGCGGTGATTAGTGGTGTCCAGCAGCCGACTGTCGGCACCGCTGAAAGTTACACGGTTACCCTGCCGAGTTTCGCCTCAACTTACTTTTGGCGGATGGTGCAGCTTGGCGCTGGGCCTTCGACGTGGGGCGCGGAGGCGGGAACGAGTCCAGAACTTGTCGGAGTGACCACTGGCACGTATGCTATTTCCGACTCGGCGCTGTCATCATCCGGTGCCGCCAGTTACCACCTTTGCCATCCCACGCCGGATTCGCAGACGCTGACGGTCCCGGGGTCTTAT
>JAKQQT010000560.1 GCA_029564025.1 Armatimonadota bacterium
GGCGGTGACCGGCGACATATCGGGAAGGCCGACCGACCGGTTCTCCAGCGATTCCCCATCGCGCAACGCCCGCTCGCCGTGCACGCTGGTCCACGCCTTGTCGAGGCCTTGCGTGTTCCTGTACCGTTTGCGGAGCCAGTCGTTCCAAAGCCCCTGGAACTCGCGGTCGTACGGCGGCGCCAGCTTCCGCCAATCCTCGCGCTTCAGGAACAGGCCGTGCTCGTTCATAAGCTCGACCAGGGCCACGGAGGGATCCTCGACGGGTTTCATTCCCGTGTAAGGATTCACCGTCAACAGCATCTGGCGGGCGAATTCCTTCTGTAGATCGATGAGGCGGCGGTTGAACACGGCGTACGGCTTCGCGGCGCGGCCCAGAGCTTCGGCATTCGGAACACCGTCGCCTTCCTTGAATGTGCGGAAGTCGAGCAGTTGGTAGTATGTATAGATGCCCTGTTTTTTGGCGGCGGCCATCCAGTAGTGCATCCGGTCCAGGAATTCGGTGTTCAGGTAGCGCGATGTGTCCGCGACCGGTGAGGACAGCAGAAGTCCCACATTATCCGGCGCTTCCAGCCTGAGCATGTTGATTCCAGCGCGGCGGAACCGGGCGACGGCGTCGTCGATGACCTCGTTGGATTGCGGAATCGATGCCGACGAGACATTGATACCCCAGAACCGGGCGCGCGTGCCGTCGCCATAATAGAAGTGTCCGTCCGGCCGCGTCGTTACGAAGCCCTTGTTCCCTGCGGGCGCGGGAACGAGAAACGAGAAGTCGGCCAGCGACGAATCCGGCAGGTCCGGACCGTTGATGTGGGGTGACTGCGCCGTGACAGTCACGCACACACTTATGAACAGAGTCAGGAGAACGGCAACACGCATGGGAACCTCGCTTGCAGGGGGCGTTTTCCCATTGTATGAAAGCCGCATGGAAGATGAACGACAGATGATGGAGGACGGACCGGACCGGTTACCCGAAAAGCCTATGCGTTACCGAATCGTATTGAACATCCGACACATCGGGATGGTGGAGGACGGCCGCTTCACCACGCACCTGAAGGAAATGGGCCAGATGCAGGCATACTTGAACTCGTGGTGGAACAAACCCGTTACTATGGGCGACCACGATGAGCCGATGGACTGGGACGACCCGGTCAAGGTGTGGTACAAACTGATGGGTAACTTGCTGAAAGAGACATCACTGCGGGCCGTGCCGCTCGATCCGCCTCCGCCGGGGCTTCCCCCGGACGCCCCGCGCCTGAATGAACGCCGGGATTTTTAACCATGACACCAGACAATGAGTGGTCGGTCGGCCCGATCAAACCCGAAGAAACATCGTGGTTTCGCGAAATCGCCCCGGAAAGCGCCTGCGAGCCTTACGAGATCGAAGCGGCTCTCGCCGAGGATGAGATCCTCGTGTGGCGCTCGGGCGGTGTTCCCGCGGCCGCGGCTTCGCTCATCTGGCGCGCTTTCGAGATGGAACTGCGAATCCTCGTAGTAGATCGGAGTTTCCGGCGGCAGGGGCTGGCTTCGCGTATCCTGCTGGAACTCCGCGACCTGGCGAAGCAACGCGGTTTGAGACGCATCGTGTTGTTCACCAGCAATGACAACACCCCGGCCATCCGGCTGTATCAGAAGATTGGCTTCCGCCTGAAAGCCCTCTACCCCGGCCGCCTGGAACGGAAGCGGGGTTGTGTGCGGCTGGGTGTCGACGACATCCCCATCCGCGACGATGTGGAGATGGTGTGGGAATTCTAGACGGGTACGGACACCTGCTGTGCCCCTACCCCGGAATCCGTGCCCGCAATTCCTCGATCTCTTTCTGGTACTGGTCGATGCGGTCCAGCAGTTCCAGAATGACCTCCACGCCGGCCAGGTTGACGCCCAATTCACGGGTCAAACGTTGAATCCGTCGCAGTCGCTCGATGTCGCGCGGGCTGTACAGGCGGTTCCGGCTGTCGGAACGGTGCGGGCAGACGAGACCCAGACGCTCATAGGTTCGCAACGTCTGTGGGTGCATTTCGCACAGACGCGCGGCAACGCTGATGACATAGACGGGCTGGTCGTCCACTTCAACGTCGGTTATGATGATCGTGTCTCTCATAATCACTGCGATTGCGGCAACCTATTTGATCAGCGTCGCCAGTTCCTCAATCAAGTGCTTCTCCCGGACACCCAGATTTTTCGGCACCGTGATTTTGATGCGAACGTACAGATCACCGAATTCATTGGTGTTCAGCTTCGGCATGCCCTGCCCTTTGAGGCGCAGGCACTGCCCGGATTGCACGCCCGGCGGCACAGCCAGCGTTTGCGGCTGGCCGACCAGCAGGGGTACCTTCTTCTCCGTTCCCAAGGCCGCTTCAGGAAAGGTCAGCGGAATCTCTACGTAAAGATCGTCACCCTTGCGCTCGAACACCGGATCGGGTTCGACGTGAACCAGCAGAATCAGGTCGCCCGGGCGGCCTCCGCGAAGTTCCAGGCCCTGTCCCGCCAGCCGCAGTTTTGCCCCGTCGGCAACACCACGCGGGATGGTAACTTTGTGCGAATGCTTGCGGTTGGTCGGGGTAGTCACAGAAACCACCCGTTCCGTTCCCTGAAAAGCCTCCCTCAACTTGATTGTCACTTCCCCGTGGATGTCCTCGCCTTTGCGCAGATTTTTACGCGACGACGGGTCTGCGCCGGTTCGCGAACCGCGACCTGCCGCTTGAGGACCGCCCGAAAACAGGTTCAAGAGATCGCCCAGACCGCCGCCCGTAAACGAGAAACCCTCATCCGGTGGTCTTTCCTGGCGAGGTTGGCGGGTGTAGGTTGTGCGTCCGTATGAACTGAAACCGAATCCCGGACCCATTCCGCCTTCGGACATCACGCGCCACTGATCACCGTAGGTATCGTACTGGCGCCGCTTGTCCGGATCACCGAGGACGTCGTACGCCTCCGAAATCTCCTTAAACTTCTCTTCGGCGCTGGCATCGCCCGGATTGACGTCCGGGTGGTACTTGCGCGCGAGCCGGCGAAAGGCGCTTTTCACCTCCTTGTCGGTGGCGCCTTTCTTGATTCCGAGAACGGCGTAGTA
>JAKQQT010000567.1 GCA_029564025.1 Armatimonadota bacterium
CCTGGTGGCTTCGTACAGGACGTAGGCTCCGGAACCGATGACAGCCGTCAGCCCGCCGAGAAGCAGAATCTGCAGTATCAGACCCCAGGCGCACGAGCGGCGTTGACCGCTCCTTTTCGGTTTTCTCGGCTGAAGGTTGGACATGTCACGTTTCAGGGACGCCGGCCGGCGCAAAGTGGCGGACCCGGTTGCCGCATCCCAGGGATTCGGACGAAACAGGGTAAAGCGGGGATCCTTCGCACGCACGGTTACGGACGAGGACAAGCCTTGCCCGGTGCTCGGGGTCCCCGTATCAGGATAAACGATCCTTCAGCGCGCTTGTCACGCCGCGGACAGTTCGACGGGTTCGGAATCGATTTTACGAGCGCCTTTGACGGCGGTTCGCAGGGAGCGAACGTCCTCCGAGGTGATGTAGCCTGTCAGGCGAATCAGACCGATGTACAAGGCGGCGAAAAGCAGAGTCTCCAAAGCGCCGATAACCATCAGTTGGCCGATACTGCGGTTCCAGCCCATCCACACAATCTCCGACCGGCGGCTGTGGTTGTACAGTCCGATGGGTATGGATGCGATTCCAGCCAGAAGCAACGGCGGGGCGTAGGTTCTGCGGATGGCCTTCCATATGGACCACCGGCACTGTTTGTGGAATACGACAACGGCGGTGAGGGCGGATAGTGACAAAGCGAGCACGGAAGCAGTGAGGATTCCCTTGAAGCCATAACGGGCGCCGAGTCCGATTCCTGCCGTCAATTGCACGGTCACCATCACGGCACTTGCCGCCAGGTCCGGTTTCAGAATGCCCATTCCGCGGGCGATCGAGTTCGCCAGTCCTGCGGAAAGATACAGTGTCGTTCCGATGGCGAGGAAGCGCAGAGCCTCAATCGACGCTCCATAGCCTGCTCCCATCCACCCGGACATAATGACCGGCGCAACCGCAAACAGCCAGAGACCGATCGGGGCAACCAATCCGAGCACAAAGCGGGCGCCGCGACGGTAAAGCAATTCAAGCCGGTCCGTGTCGTCCGTTGCGTTCATGGCGCTTGCCGCGGGAAGAACCGCGGCGTATGTCGGTACAAAGGTGGTGCGCCAGACGTCCGTAATCTTGACGCCGAAGCCGTACAGACCGACCAGAGCGGGACCAAGGAATCGGGCGAGCAGAAGGCGCTCGGCCTGGTTTTGAACGATCAGCGCAATGGACGGCATCGATACTTTCCATCCGAAACCGATCAATGTATTAAAGGCTTTCCGCGAAGCGTTGAAGGGATTCAGTCGGTAGTTCGGTACGGACCTGATAGCGAAGATGGCAATGAACAGGGTTTCGGTGCAGTGTTGAAGCATCTGCACGCCTGCGAGTCCCAGCAGTCCCTTGCCGGACAACAGGGCGTACAGCATGCCGGTCATGGCGGGAATCGAGATGATGATCTCGATTGTGTTCGTGATGTACATGCGGTGCAAACCGATGAGCACACCGCGAAAGGCGTTGCTGAAGACCAGGGAGGCAGTGGCGATCAGCGACATTCTCAGCATGATCCGCGCATCGTGCATCAGCCAGTCCGGGGTCCGGATAAACCGGAGGAACACATCGCCGAAAGCAAAACCGAGTAACAGGCCGGTGGCGGAAAGACAGAAGTAGAAAACGATCCCCGTGTTGATAGAGGCGTGGAGCGACTTCCTGTCGTTCAGCGCTGTGTACTCGGAGGTGAACTTCGCCAGTGCGGGACCCATGCCGATATCGGCGATCGAGAAGTAGACGATCAGTGAGGTGCACAGAAACCAGATTCCGAGGGCATCCTTGCCCAGCCTGTCCAGCGCCAGCGGCATGATAAGGAACATCATGCCTGCCGTCCACAACCGGCCTCCGGCGGAGAACATGCTGTTTCGGACTAATTTGGAGGAAATGCTCAAACAATCACCTGTAACGCGGATCAACTTGTCGCGCCTTCATCATCATACCGATTGCGGGGCGCATTCATCAACGTTCGGAATGAAAAGAACAGGGCACGGCGCCTGCGCGTCGTGCCCTGCGTGTTTCAAGACGATGTGAGCGAACCTTCAGGCCGCTGTCGGTTCGTCTTCAACAGCTTCCTTGATTTCGGAAGCGACGGAATCCTTCAGGTGGGTGGCGCGGTCGCGAACCGATGTCGCCACTTCCACGGCTTTCTCTTTCAGTTCACCGGCTTTTTCCTTCAGTTCGCCGGCCTTGACCTTCGCCTGGGCGGTGAGATCCGAAGCGCGTTCCTTCACCTGTTCGGAAACTTCGCCGGCCTTGTCCTTGACGGTGGAGCCGAGGTCCGTGGCTTTGTCCTTGATGGTCTCGCGGAACTCGTCACCCGTAGCCGGTGCGTACAGGAGCGCTACAGCCGCGCCGATAAGGCCGCCGATAATCGCGCCCGCCAGAAAATCGTTTTTCGCCATCACAGTCACTCCTTCTCCGCTTGCCGCGGCGTGTTAATAAGTGATAACCTGCTTGTTATGCAGAGGTGTCGTATCAGGTCTTGTCCTGCCCGGGCCTCCGGGAGCGCAGTGTTTCCCAACCCTTGGCGATTCCGGCCAGGGTGGATGCCATCAGGACGACCGGCTTTGCCACGCGTTCCGTGACGATGTCGGACGTTCCCTTCACCTTGCGGGACACGTCCTGCACGGTGGATTCGCCGGTCTGGGCCATGCGCTCCACTTTGGGCGCCACGGTGGCAACCGTTTCGGAGACGCGCCCGGTGATTTCCGTCACGTTCGTGATCACCGGTTGTACGCGGCTCAGCGATTCGTCAACCACCTCGCGTACCGCTTGCTTTATGATTTCCTTGATTTTGAGGGCAAGGAACACCAGTCCCGCGAACACGAGAAGATTGCCGGCGGCCATCAACAGGATGGCGATGTTGGTGAGCGGGCTGAGTGAGACGGTGTCGGCCAGGAATAGGGTGTACACGTGACCTCCCCTGTCATACGGATTAGGCGTGGTGTTCGCCGCACAACTTATGAAGCCATCCTAGCACGCGGCAGTGCACAATCTATA
>JAKQQT010000368.1 GCA_029564025.1 Armatimonadota bacterium
GACAGTATCACAGGCGGCATCGTTTCAACGACGAGCGGGGTCATCACTACCACCGGCACGATAACTACGCTCAACGCGACAACCGGCGCGACGCTCAACGGCGGAGCCGGGCTGACGGTAACGAACGCTATTGCTGGGAATCCGAACCTCACGCTCACAGGAGATGTGACGCTCAGTGGTGCAGTCGGGACTATTTCGAATCCGGGAACGCTCACCCTCAACGGAAATTTGACCAGTACCGGAACCATAAGCGGTGCAGGAATCCTCTATACCGCAAACTACGATCTCACTGTCGGAGGAAACCTGTCTGTTGCAACAGTAACAGCCGGAGCAGGAGCACCAGCCGAGACTATCAGCATTGCAGGAAGCTTCACCTCCACGACCTTTACTCCTGAGGACTCGACGGTCGTTCTGAACGGAACGACGACCCCGGTCAGCATAGGTCCTGGCAGCTACAACAACCTGCGACTGGAAAAGACCGTAGCGGCTCAAGTAACAAAAACAAGCGCTCTTACTGTCGCAGGCACGCTTGACATCGATGCAAACAACACGTTGACGCTCGGAACAACTCTATCCGTTACCGGTACGACAACGAATGATGGAACCATAACGGCAGGAACAGGAACTATTTCACTAGCCGACTTGACTAACAACGGAACCGTCGCCGTCGGCGGAGAGACGCTGACGGCAACCAGCATTACAGGCGGCATCGTGTCAACGACGAGCGGCGTCATCAGTACCACCGGTATGATAGCAACGCTCAACGCGACAACAAGCGCGACGCTCAATGGCGGAGCCGGCCTGACGGTGACGAACGCCATTGCTGGAAGTCCAAACCTCACGCTCTCGGGAGCGGTGATGCTCAACGGTGCGGTCGGGACTATTTCGAATCCGGGAACGCTGACGCTCAACGGAAATTTGACCAGTACTGGAGATATAGATATTGCAGCAGCCGGTCGGCTCGTTACCGGAGACTACAACCTTTCCGCGGCAAACATCACCGAACTCGGAGCGGGCGCGGTCCTTGACGCGTCGGGACAGACGACTGCCGGACGCACCGTCACCTTCAGCGCAGGCATGACGCTCGTCGCCAGCGGGTTTACGCCGGGAACGACGACAACATTGACGTCTTCGGGGACGGGAAACCTGACGAGTGCGGGGAACAATGTCGGGAACTTCGAGAAGACGATCGGAGGAACGCTCACGCTTCAGGATGCGCTCGATGTCAACGGCAACCTTGCCATCACGGCGGGAACGCTCGATGCAAATCAGAAGAACATCACGCTTGCAGGCAACTGGACGAACGGCGGCACCTTTACCTCAGGAGACGGCACACAGACGGTTACCTTCGACGGCGCCTCAGATCAGACCATCGTCTCGGGAGGAGAAAGCTTTAACCGGCTCGTTTCGGCAAACACCGCGGCAGCAGTTATTGCTGGCACCCCAGTTGAAACCGCCGATTCCTTTACGCTGTCGGCAGGCGAGTTCCAAAACGGAACGAATACGCTGACCATTGGCGGTTTGTTCAGTCAGACAGGCGGCACGTTTACTCAAGGCGACGGCACGATCGGCGTATCGGGCAACTTCTCGCAGGCAGCCGGCACCTTTACGCAAGGAGCGGGAGCGATTACGCTCAA
>JAKQQT010000369.1 GCA_029564025.1 Armatimonadota bacterium
TTTATGAAGGACTTCCCGCGCTTGCTGGATGGCCGTCTGAAGGAATTTGTCCGGTAGCGGTGGACACGGACCGGATGGGAAAGGGGCGGCCGAGTGGCCGCCCCTTCTGCATATCCGATTGTCTTCGGTCTACGTTCCCTCGGCCTTCTGGCGAAGGAACTCCTCTTCGGTTCGGTCCAGGTCGGATTGCGAAAGACGCTTTTCCGGATCCGCCTTTTTCGCGGCCGGGGTGCCGGCCGGTTCCAGATCCTTCACGCCGACCATCACGCTGTAATTCAACGTGAAACTCAGTTCCTTCTCGCTCAGTTTTCCGCGCGCATCGGAAGACAGCCCGTCCAGCCACCTGGTTCGGAGTTGCTTCTGAATGTCCTCGTGTCGGGCGGCATTTGACTCGGGCAGGGAGTCCCGGTCGATCTCAACGCAGGCTTCATCGGGCGGGTACAACTTGCTGATCACGCCGGTCAGTCCGGCGAAATGCGGAAAGTAGCTTTGCTCTTTCTCGTCGGCGGCTGTCTGCTCGCGTTCGACGATCCGCACCCGGTCGCCTACCTTGAGGTTCTTCATCGTAAATAACTCCTGTTGCATTGCTTATGGATTCAGTTGATCCAACTGATTGATGGTCTTTTCCACGTCCTTGATGGCGGCGCCGTATCCCGCCCAGTCGCCCGCCCTTTGAGCGGCCTGGGCGCGTTTCAGCGAATCGGCGGCGCGGCGCACAAGGGCTTTCGTCGTCGGCCTGGCGGACGTAACGGCGGCCGGCTCGCTACCGGCGGGACTTCCGGCGCCTTCGCCAAACACCTTGCCAAGCGCGTCTTGCAGGGATTCCCCCATCTCCAGGCGGTCACCGTAGGCCACGATGACGCGCGTCAATTCCGCCCGGCGGTTGCCGCGGTTCTGCGACTGCAGATACAGCGGTTGCACGTAGAGAATGGATTGCTCCATAGGTATTGTAAGAAGATTTCCGAGCACAACCTGCGAATTGCTGGAGTTCAGCAGGGTCATTTCCTTGGAAATCTCCGGTTTCTGCATCACGCTGGCATCCACCTGGGACGGACCGAACGGCAGGTTGTCGATCGGGAACCGGTACACAACCAGGTTCCCGTAGTCATCCCCGTCACAGCGTGCCGCCATCCATGCGACCATATTGTTTCGCTGGCGGGGTGTGAAGGGGCGCATCATCATCATCTGCTGTGTCCGCTCGCCGGGCAACCGCATGATCACGTAGAAGGCTTCCATCGCCTCCGAGTTGACCTCGCCGATTTTGCCCCGGGCGCTGACCGGCACGCTCCACGCGTCTTCCTTGGTAAAGAAGATGCGCGGATCGGTCATGTGGTAATGCAGATACACGGAAGACTGGATGTTGAACAGATCCTCCGGGTAGCGCCGGTGATCTTTTAATATCTGCGGCATTTCGGAAAACGGCTTGAAGACACCCGGGAATGCCCTGGCGTAGACCTTCAACAGGGGATCCGCGTCGTCCGAGGCATAGGCCGTCATGGTGCCGTCGTACGCATCGACGGCGATCTTGACGCTGTTGCGGATGTAGTTGATGGGTCTCGACCGGCCATAGGCTTCGCTGTAGGGTAGCCGGTTCGTGGCCGTATACGCGTCCACGATCCAGACAAGCCGTCCATCCGCCAGCACCGGGTAAGGATCGCGATCCAGTAGAAGGAACGGCAGAACCTTGCTGACCCGTTCCTGCAACCGGCGGTGAAGGAGCAGGCGGCTGTCCGGCTTGATGAGGTTGCTAAGCGTTATGTTGATGTCGTTGAGTTCCGTCGACAGAGCCAGGCGCTTGAGGAAACCGCCC
>JAKQQT010000598.1 GCA_029564025.1 Armatimonadota bacterium
TTTCTGCGCGGCGACCTGCGTCCGTCGAAGGACTTCGCGGAACTGACGTGGAGCGATTCATCACTGTTCACTTACCGCGATTACCTGTCGCAGATGAACCGCCTGGCCTGGATCACGCGGTTGCACAACACGGCGGCCGAAGACGCGCCCACGGAGGGCGCCGTGTTGAGCCTGGACACAGGCCATCCGATGCCCGAACGGGTGTTGCAGGCGGCTCTTGGTACACTGCAGAGTTCCAAACGGTCCACCGCCGGAAATATGAAGGTCATCGGCCTGATGAACGGATTGCAGGTGCTGGGCATCAACACGGACCTGGCGCTGATGAACGTCGTTTCGGACAGGACCATAGTGCTGGCCGGCTCGCTGGGACGGATGCCCGCGGACCTTCTGCCGGGATTCCGCACGCCGACCTCCAAGGGAACTTTGTGGGTGACTTCGCTGGACGGGAAACCTCTTTTGACATCGACGAGTTGGATCGCGAAGATGGTGTCCGTCGCCCGAAACACCGGTCAGATTCTGGAGAAGAGCGACGGAAGATTCCATCCGGACAAGTATGTCCTGAAAGCCATCGGAACCGCTCCGATCGTGACCGACGGGAAGCGCTCCGAACAACCGACGGTATTGGCGTTCCTGTCGGAGCGGGGACAGCGCGCAACGATGGTATACATGGAAAATGGCACGTGGGAGATCGTGCGCGACGGGAACCGGAGGACCATCATGTGCGATACACCGGGCGTGAAGTTTGTGATCCCCGGAGCGGTCAGCGGTGTCGCGTATATGTCCGGCGGGCAGACACAGCCATTGACGATTACGGAAGACTCGTTCGTGTATCCGGAGGAAGCCGACCGGGTGGACGTGCGGACCGGGGATTAACACGAAACCGGCTAGGATGGTATCATGAATACCAACCGGCCTCGAAAACCGGTTTTTACCGATTCGAACGTTTGAATACGAATTCATCGTTACACTATTTCGCCGTCGGCCGGTTCATACACCGGCGGATTGACCCGACTCCATGGGAGACAACGAAAATGGAACGGATTGACACAAATCGACACGCTAGCGACCGTCCGACCGGCAGTCGCCCTTACGAGAAACCGGTGGTAAACACCGAAGCCATGTTCGAGACCTCCGCGCTGGCTTGCGGCAAATGCATGTCCGGCCCCGTCGGCCAGTACCAGTGCGGCAGTCTTCTGCAGAATTCATAGGGAGGTAGCACCAGATGCGATCAATCACACGAATCGGGCTTGCGGCGAGCCTTCTCATTCCCAATGCCGCGTTGGGTCAGGGAACCGTAACAGGCACATCAATTCCGTCGCGATATGGACCGGCGGCGTTGATATCCACGCAGACGAGGCCGACCGGATGGGGCGTTTCCAATCGCCTCAACCAACTTTTTGTCAAGGTGGATGACGCCGATTCGTCATACCTGCGCATCGCCGTCACCGGAAACGTGTCGGGCAACGGAATCGTCATATTGCTCGACACAAAGTCCGGCGGCAACAACGTGTTCAACTGCACAGCCGGCGGTGCCTCCCAGCGCATGACCGCCCTGAACGGCGATACCCTGGACTCCGGCTTCAACCCGGATTATGCCTTCGACAGTTATTCGAACTACTCCAACAATTCCGCTACGACCGGCGACTTCTGGGTGGATCTCTACGACCTGCAGGCGCAGACCAAGACCTTCCTATGCGACGCTGTGAACG
>JAKQQT010000604.1 GCA_029564025.1 Armatimonadota bacterium
CCGTAAAACCCAGTAAAAACGCGAAACGGCCGGTCGCTCCGGGAAAACCTCAAACCTGAAACCTCAAAAAAGACATCAAAAAACCAAGCAAATCCGCATGGGTAAGGGCTAATTGTGCCTCCTATGGGATGCTAGTGAAAGAAAATAGTCGCTATTTTTCGCCCGCAACTCGATCAAAAAACACCTGACCGCTAAAAACAATATACAATCGTTTGCGTATCAGGCGTTATCCTTTAAAATCACGAAGATGCCCAGCAACCGACAAAAACCCGCGCCAGTAAAACGCCAGATCCGCCAACGGATCCCGCGTGGAAAAAATCCGCCGAACAATCGTCTCTGGGTGCAGGAACGCCTTGTACACCTGGCGCACGGCCGCCTTGATGCTCTCCTCCGGAACACCGGACGCCATCACCTGGCGACGCATGTCGTACTCATCCCACTCCCTCGTCAGCAGCAGCCCAGCTTGGTCCAGTTCGCGAAAGAGCGGCGTACCGGGATACGGCACCACCATCGTGACCTGCAACGTGTAGGCGTACCCCTTACGCAGCAGGCGCCGCGCGAGGCTGACGGTGTTGGCGATCTCGCACTCGCCCTCCCACGGGTAGCCGAACATGACCGTGACGTGCACGTCCAGCCCGGCACGCGACGCCAAGCGCGCCCCCTCTTCGATCTGCGACACGGTCAGCGCCTTGACCAGTCGGTCGAGCGTAGCCTGGTTGGCTGACTCCAGTCCGAACAGCACCAGCCGGAACCCGGCCTTGCGCATCAGACGGTAGGCCGCCTCGTCCAGACAGCCGAAACGCATGTTACAGTCGATGCGCACCCGCTTGTGGTAGCCGCGCGCGATCATCTCCTCGCAGAAAGTCTTCAGCCACGCGCCGGCCGGCAGGCTGCCCGTGTCGTCCATGATCTCACGCACGCCGTAGCGCTCGATCAGGTCGCCGATCTCATCGACCACATCCTTTGGGTCTCGCGCACGATAGGTTGGATAAAGCGTGGTCCACGAGCAGAAGGTACACTTGCCGTGCCAGCAGTCGCGCCCGGACATGATGTAG
>JAKQQT010000621.1 GCA_029564025.1 Armatimonadota bacterium
GTCATGGCCGCGCGCATGCCAACATCAGCGTTTACCAGATAGGTGTCGATGCGCTCGAAGCTCGGGATGTACTCGAGGTTGTGGAAAGCCTTCACGTGGTCGTTGAAGGATTTATCCAAGTGGTAGGCCAGGCGGCCTGCCATGTAGGTGCGGGTCTCGTCGGGGTCTTGGTATTTTTCGTAGACCCAGTTCACGCCGGCTTCTGTCGAGAAGTTCAGGTCAGCCTGCTCGATCCACTGGTAGCCGAGACCGACGCCCGGCGTCAAGCGGATGTCCAGATTGGCGATGCGGTCCTTCTCATACCGGATGTTGCCGTAGCCGTACATCTTCTCCGAGAAGAAGTAGTCATACTGGCCTTTCAGGAACCAGTTGTCGGCGATCGTGCTGTTGTCGCGCGTGGTGTTGTCACGCTTCTTGGCGGTGTAATAGCCCGCGCCCAGCGTGATGCGGTCGACGTCCGTGCGCCGCGCCGCCTCGACGCCGATGCTCGCGGTGTCGCTCTTGGTGTTGCCGCGCACAAGGGTGGCGCCGGCTGAAACGATACCCTTCCAGGCAGGCTTCTCGGGATTCAGCTTGGCGATGCTGCCGAAGGGCAGGGTCTTGCCCGCATCGATCGCGACCTGTCCGTCGGCGGCCGCGGAAATTTTCTGGTTCACGGTGGAACCGTCAGACAGGGCGATCTCGATCGGCGCATCCGTTGAGAAGGTCTTGATGTCGTCCATGCTCAAAGTGAGCGGGCCGGCCACTTTGGAATCAAACAGCATCTTGCCGCCCGCCAGAGACGTCACCGTGCCGGTCAACCGGTCGCCAGACTTGAAAAGCACTTCATCGGCCAGTGTCACCGCCGTCACGCCGATGCAACCTGCAGCGGCCAACATCCACATTTTGTTCATACAGGTCATCCCCTTTTTATTATTGTGAATACCGAACATTCACAACTCGTTTGCACCATATCAAAATCGTGATGAGGTGGACAAGCTGTTTCGCCAGGGCCGACGCAATCGGCTAGCGACCAGGGGTATGCGAAGATCGTGCGTTTCTGATGAAAGGAAGGATGGCGAGACGGGAGCGCGGGCGTCCCCGCCCGCAACAACGTGCCGTGCAATAGGTTGAGCGGTCATGACGGTCACGCAAAACCG
>JAKQQT010000636.1 GCA_029564025.1 Armatimonadota bacterium
GGGGCAACTCCGCATCTACATCGACGGCGCCGAGACGCCCGTGGTGGACACGCCCTTCACGGACCTTTTTGAGAACAAAACGCCCGGTTTCCGGCCCCCCCTTGCCGACAAGAGCAGTGGAGGGTGGTACTCCTACGTGCCAATCCCGTTTAAGAAGTCCTGTCTTATCACGGCCACCGACAGCGGATTCTTCTACTACCAGGTCACCTGGCAGGAAGTGCCGGAAACCTCGATTGCCGCATCCTTTACGGGCACGTGGACCGGTGTCGATGCAGTGGGCTACGACAAAGCAGTAACGGCCTGGAGCAAACTCGGCACCAACACCCCGTCGTTGAATACGGTGAACCTGCCTCAACGAAAGATCAACCTGGCGCCGCGCGGAACCTGGGCTCAACCCATTGTCGGTCCCGGCACGCTCACGTCCCTGCGTTTCGAATTTGCCAAACCTCCGACCTTCCAGGACCTTCGGCGCGTGATTCTCAAAATCACGTTTGATGACGCAAAAACACCGCAGGTGGAAACTCCGCTGGCCGACTTCTTCGGCGTCGGTTTTGAGGGCGTTTCCTGGAGGTCCCTGCCGCTCGGCTTCACCGGAAAGGCCGCTTACTGCTACTTCCGGATGCCGTTCAAAAAGTCCGCCCGTGTGGAACTCGTCAACACCGGAACTGCGCCTTTTCTGTCTTCCTTCAAAGGGATGGCCCGCTCCGGCGTTCCCCAGAGCGCCTGGGGGTATTTCCACGCAGACTACCGAACCGCCGTTAATAATTTGGGCGCGCACTACGTGGTCGCCCGACTGCGCGGAAAGGGCCACGTGGTCGGAGTTACCCAGAGTATGCGGGGCATCGGCAACCAGTGGTTCCTGGAAGGCGACGAAAAGATTTACGTTGACGGCGCGAAGTTTCCGGACATATACGGCACCGGCACCGAGGACTACTACAACTGCGGATGGTATTTCAACACCGGCCTCGTCAATGTCGCCACACACGGTTGCGTCTTCAAGGCCGAAACCGAGATCGGCGCTTACCGACTGCATTTCCCCGACGTAATCCCGTTCGAGAAGACCCTCGACTTCGACATCGAGCACGGCGGTACCAATGACGTGCCCGGTTCCGAATACGCCACCGTAGTCTACTGGTACGGGACCACCGGCTCCCGGGACCAGCGCCCGGAACTGAAAACGGGCAATGCCTTGTTGCCTCAACCGCACGTTCCATTGATACCCGGCCAGGTCGAGGCGGAACGAACGAAATGGGCCGTAGCCACCGGCGCAACGATGAAGAACCAGTCGTGGCACGAAATCACGTCCTACCGCGGCGGCGGAAGGGCTCTCCTGACCGGAGGCATCGGCGCGGCCGCCACAACGCCGATCAACATCGTTGCCACCGACAACTACGAAATTGATGTTTCACTTTCCGGCTCCGAACGTGACAGTATCGCGCGTTTGACCATCGACGGCGCCCCGGTCGGCCAACCGTTCCGCGTCCCCGCCGGCCCACTGCCGCTCACGAAAGGAAC
>JAKQQT010000674.1 GCA_029564025.1 Armatimonadota bacterium
CCAAAGCCACGCGCCAGTCCAGCGCCAGCAGAACGCCCAGTCCTGTCGATACGCCCTTTCCGCCCTTGAACTTCAGGAAGACAGGCCAGTTGTGGCCGGCGAAGGCCGACACCGCCACCAGCACGGCCACCACGGTAGCCCACGCCGACTGCCGGAAGGAACCGTCCTCCTGCAGGGCCATCTTCACAATCCACACCGGCGCGAAACCCTTCAGAACGTCCAACAGGAAAACGGTAAGGCCAAGCGTCGGTCCCAGCGCGCGCCACACGTTCGTCATTCCGATGTTGCCGCTACCGACGTTGCGCGGATCCACGCCCTTCAGGCGGCCCACAATAACCCCGAACGGAATGGAGCCGATGAGGTAGGCGGTCAGCATCATCCCCAACACCTTGTCCGGAGACCCTGTCATCGCGGGTCGTCCTTCTCAGAACTGCGGCGGAATACCAGGCGCAACGGAGTCCCGACGAAGCCGAACTCCTTGCGCAACTGGTTGATGAGGTAGCGTTCGTAGGACGGATGCGGGATTTGGGGATCGTTGACCCACAAGCCGATGGTCGGCGGTTTGATGCGTATCTGGGAGGCGTACTTCACCTTCAAGTCGCGCCCCCGGCGTGTGTACGGGCGGGCGTCCACGGCGTTCCGTATCACGCGGTTCAGTTCCGGCGTCGAGATGCGCAGGGCGTGGTTGTCGGCGGCGGTCTTCACGGTTGGCAGAACGTCTTTCACGCCGCGTCCGGTGAGGGCCGAGGTGAACACGATCGGCGCGTACTCGATGAACGGCAGGCGGTTCTGCACTTCCTTGGCGAACGCGTGCATCTGTGTGGCGTGGACCAGATCCCATTTGTTCACCACAATCACGCAGGCGCGCCCGGCGTCGTTGGCCATCCCGGCCACCCGCGCGTCTCCGTCGGTCGGGCCTTCGTCCGCGTCCACCAGGATCACCGCCACGTCCGCCCGCTCAATCGCTTTCTGCGCGCGCAGAGCCATATAGAACTCGATGCCGCCGCCGGCGATCTGTCCGCGCCGTCGGATGCCGGCTGTGTCGACGATGGTGAAACGGTCGCCTTCGTGTTCAAAGGTCGTGTCCACAGCGTCGCGGGTGGTGCCGGGAGTCGAACTGACAATCGCGCGTTCCCGTCCGAGCAGGGCGTTCAACAGCGAAGACTTGCCCACGTTCGGCCGGCCGACCAGCGCGAGGCGGATCGTTGTGTCGTCCTCTTCGTCTTCGTCGTGTTCGGGAAGAAGTTCGACCACGGCGTCCAGAAGGTCCGCCACCGCGCGGCCGTTCAGCGCGGAGATCGCGTGAAGGTCGCCCAGGCCCAGGGAATAAAACTCAATCGTATCGGCTTCACGGCGCGCGTTGTCCGCCTTGTTCGCGGCCACCAGAACCGGCTTGCCGGCCCTTCGGAGGACGTCTGCCACGCTCGCGTCCACTGGAGAAGGCCCTTCCAGGGCGTCCACCATCAACACGATGACGTCCGCTTCGTCCACCGCGATGTTCGCTTGAGAGTATACCTCGCTCTGCAGAAATTCCATGCCGTCGGGCACGATGCCGCCTGTGTCCACCAGTGTGAACGGGCGCCCGTTCCACTCCACCGAGGCGTACATGCGGTCGCGGGTCACGCCGGGCGTATCCTCGACGATGGCCAGACGTTCGCCGACGATGCGGTTGAACAGCGTGGATTTGCCCACATTGGGGCGGCCGACAATAGCGACAACGGGTTTCGGCATTTCAGTTTACCTATGCTCGATCTCTATGACCATTATCCCTGAGGAACAACAACCCGGCAATACCGGGCCCGAACGGAAGTCACGGGATGTCATGATGGCACACGAACATCGTTTGGTGTCGCCTGCAATGCGGCGCCCCAAATATACACTGTTCATGAGCACAGTTGGCAACGTATCGTTATGCAATGGCGCACGTGTGTGGTAGAATTCCAATTGGTATACCAAACACTTGAGCGGAAGGAAGCGCGACCACACGGGGTATATGTGCGCCGCGTGACATGTTTCCGCTCGGAAAGGAAACGATAAGATGCGCAATCTTATCATCGCGGCCGCTGTTGTGGTCGCGTTGGCGGTGCCTTCTCGTGCCGATGTACTGGTGGACACCGCCGGATTCGAAGGCTACGCCCTGGGATCCATCGTCGGCCAGAACGGCTGGTCCATGGGTTATCCCATCCTTGACGCCTCCTGGGCCAAGGAAGCGCCAACCATCGAAGTCGGCCCCGGCGGAACCAAGGTGATGGGCTTCAACTCCATCCAGAGAGTGGAGACAGCCGCCCTCATCAGTTTCGCCGAACAGCTTGGTACCAACCGCTACGTGAAGGCGTCCTTCGACTACTATCGTGCGGGAACCGGCCAGTTCAACAACATGTACTGGTGGCCGGACGGCGCGAATCCGTACTACGGAATCGCCTGGGACGCCGCCGCCAATCTGCCGACCATCATTCAGCCCTTCGGCTCCGGCAACGGCGAAGTCGCCCAGATTCCCAATTCCTGGCAGAACATTGTCCTCATCTGGGACCTGCAGTCGGGAACGGGCAACGGCTGGGTCAACGGCGTGCATGTGACTGTGGACGCCAACATCGGCATCGGCCAGATCAACGGCTGGTACTTCAATGACTGGCAGACGGTCGATGAAGGCCGGACGCCGGGCGCGGTCGGCGAGCGCTCATTTGTGGACAACCTGAGGATTGAGGGCTACAACGACATGGAGCCGATTCCGGAACCGGCGACGCTGGCCCTGCTGGCCGGCGCTTTGCCGCTCCTCGGCATCCGCCGCAGGAAGTAACCGACGCATATCGCCGGTTAAAACGCTTTCGGGGCA
>JAKQQT010000675.1 GCA_029564025.1 Armatimonadota bacterium
TGATGGAGATATCAGACGACTGGCAGACCGAGAAACGCTACGTCAGTTTCCGGTCAGCCTGAATCCAACTCCGAAAGGTCACCCACCAATTTTACAGAAACAACGTTGCTTTATCTTGGGAACACGTCTTGGTGATCATTCATTACACGACGAAATATTAAAACCTGATTTGATTCCGAGGCGTGTCGTGACAGGTATTTCCAGGTAGTTTCGTCAGAATCAAGAAAGCGAGTTTGAGGAGAGCAGATTATGACCAGCCATGCTCCACACTACAATCCATTGGTCTGCGCAGCTAGATTCGGTCCGGCGAGCGTGGTAGAGGACTTGCTCCGGAGGGCACTAGACCCCAACGTGTACGCGGACGTTAGTTACTATTCGGGTATCACGCCGTTAATGGCGGCGGCCATCGGCGACAAAGTAGAGATCGTAGACCTTCTGTGCTCTCACGGGGCTGTTGTCGAATTGTGCAGTTCGTCCGGTCTTACGGCCCTGCACCTTGCGGCGCAAAGCGGTTCTCTGAATGTATTCAGACAACTGCTCCAGAAGGGCGCCGATCTTTCCCGATGTAGTGAATACGGGATCACGCCTTTGATTATGGCCGCACAGGGCGGCCACGAAACCGTAATCGATTTCATCCTCAGTAATTTGACGGACATCAACGAGCCCGATGGCTCTGGCCGTACTGCATTGATGAGATTGGTTCAACAGGACTTTGGCCCCACGAAGGGAGTTCCTCTATTATTGAGTAGGAAACTTGCGGTAGACGCTGAAGACCATGACGGCAACACCGCACTTATTCTGAATGTCATGCGGGATTATCCCAGTTCGTCATATGGAGGAGAAGACCGCAGTAAGGTGAGCCAGTATCTTATTGATGCCGGTGCGGATGTTGAACACAGGAATCATAGCAATCAATCAGCGCTTTCTTATGCTGTGAACAACAGGATTGGTTCGCAAGTGTACCGACTCATCGAGGCAGGCGCAACGTCCTTGAACAGCGAAGAGAATGCCGCCGCACAGGAACTGTACCAGCGACACGGGGACTATCTCATTCGGTAAACCGTGTGGGGTATTAGGATTTCGTCAATCTGGCGGCTCTTGCCTACAGCCGCAGGGGTGATTCGTGAATCGCCCCTGCGGCTATGATACGGAATGTCCCGTGGGATCTGCGGTTCCTGCCTGAATCCTGAATCCTAAATCCTGACCCCAGAATCCTCCTCCTCAGACCCCGTACAGCTCCCCGTACTTGCCCTTCAGGTACGCAATGTACGGCGCGGCGTCCAGCGGTTTTCCGTTCACCTTGAGGGCCAGTTCCTTCGGCAGGAACTTGCTTCCGTGGCGGTACACGTTCTCGACCAGCCAGTTGAACAGGCTGTCGAAGCGCCCGGCGGCCAGGTCGCTCTCGATGGCCGGGTTCTGCGCTTTCGCGGTGGCGAATATCTGCGCGCCCATCACGTTCCCAAGCGCGTAGGTCGGGAAGTAGCCGAATGAACCGCCCATCCAGTGCGAATCCTGCATCACGCCGTCCTTGTCGTCCGGCGGGGTGACGCCCAGGTACTCCTGCATCTTCGCTTTCCAGGCTTCCGGCAGTTCGTCCACATTCATCTCGCCGGTCATCAGCGCGATTTCCAGTTCGAAGCGCACCATGATGTGCATGTTGTAGGTACACTCGTCGGCTTCCACGCGGATCAGGTCCGGCTCAACGCGGTTCACGGCGGCGTGGAATTCGTCCACGGTTACGTCGCTCAGCGCGTCCGGGAAAGTCTCGCGCAGAACCGGGAAGAAGTGATCCCACACACCCCGGCTTCGGCCAACGATGTTCTCCCAAGTGCGCGACTGCGACTCGTGGAAGATACACGCGTTGCCGTGCCCCAGCGGCGTGCGCGCCAGGTTCGCCCCGATGTTCTGTTCATACATCCCGTGCCCGGCCTCGTGGAAGATGGCGAAGATGGCCTGTTGCGGGAAGTCCTCCTTGTAGCGCGTGGTGATGCGCACGTCGTCGCGGTTGAAGCTTGTTTCGAACGGGTGCGGCGCCACGTCCAGTCGACCGCGGTTGAGGTCGTAGCCGAACGCCTGCACAACCTTCATCGCGAACTCGCCCTGTTTCGCCGCCGGATAGTGCCGGAACATGAAATCACTGCGCGGTTTGGGTTTCGCGGCGATGGCTTTCACCAGCGGCGCTTGCTCCGCGCGCAGGACATCGAAGATGCTCTTTACCTCGGCGGTGGTCAGATCCGGCTCGTAATCATCCAGCAAGGCGTCGTAAAGATGCTCCTCATAGCCGTAGTAGTCGGCCTGCCGGCGGGCGTAATCGACCATCTTGACCAGGTGGTGCTTGTAGCCGGCGAAGTCGTTCTTCGGCCGCGCCACGCGCCACGCTTCGTTGCTGAGGATGGCGTCGCGGGTCCAATCCGCCACGAAGTCGTCCGGCAATTTGCGCGACTTTTCGTAGTCTCTGCGCGTTTTGCGAACGAGGCACACGTCGTCGTGGTCGTCCGGCAGGCCGGCGATCTCCGGTTCCGCGGCGTCAAGCATGCGCAGGGTATCTTCCGAAGTGAACTTCGCGTGGATCAACCGGCTCAGCGTGCCCAGGGTCTGCGCGCGTCCCGGTCCGCCTCCCGGCGGCATATACGTCTGCTGGTCCCATCCCATCACGCTCGATGCGACGCTCAGGTCGCTGATCTCGCCCAGGTGCTCCCTTAGTGTCTGAATCGCTTTACCCATTCGATCCTTCCTTTCGCGGCGTTGTCGCCTGAAGTCAGTATAGTTAGGTTTCAGGCGCCAGGAATCAGGATTCAGGTAGGGGCACGGCACGCCGTGCCTTTTCCATACCTGCCCTTTCCACGTCTCGCATTGGTCAATCACGCGGTTCTCGGTACAAAGTGGATGAGTACGACCATCGGTCTGGATCCCGAATTCTGACACCTGACACCTGACACCTGATACCTGATACCTGATACCTGATATGAACACTCTCACCACCATCATGACCCGCCGGAGCGTCCGGCAGTACACGAGTGAACCGGTTGATCCGTCGCTGATCGAGCAACTCCTCCGCGCCGCGATGGCCGCGCCCTCCGCCGGAAACCAGCAACCGTGGCACTTTGTCGTGGTCACGGAACGCGCCAAACTCGACGCCGTCCCGGAGTTCCACCGCCACGCCTGGATGTCCGCAAACGCCCCGCTGGCGATACTGATCTGCGCCGATATCGACCACGCGCGTTATCCCGACCTGTGGCCCCAGGATTGCTCGGCCGCCACCCAGAACCTTCTCCTCGCCGCACACGCGCTGGGTCTCGGCGCTGTGTGGACCGGGGTTTATCCCAAAGAGGATATCATGAAGGGACTGCGCGACCTCTGCTCGTTGCCCGACGACGTCATCCCGTTCTCGCTGATCGTCATCGGGCACCCGGTCGAGCCTTCGCCGACCGAGGATCGCTACGACGCGGCTCGCGTCCACGATAACACCTGGTAAAGGAATTCATGGCACTTCGCATCGCACCCGCACTGACCCTTGTGCTGTCTCTTGTCCCCGCTGTGTGCGCGGCTCCGGCCGCAACTCCGAAACCGTTGGTTCCCCGCGACGGTATGACCATCACGAAAAGCGTCACCCTTCAGCCCGGAACCTACGTCCTGCCGAAAGGGCTTGTCATTTTGGCCGACAACATCACGCTGGACGGAAACGGAGCCACACTCACCGGCAAGGGCGCCGGCCAGGCCGTTCTGCTGGCGAAACGGAAGGGCGTCACCATCACAAATCTGAAGATCTCCACCTACAAGTGGGGCATCGTGGCGAACGACTGTGAGAACCTGACCATCGAAAAATGCCGCGTGCGCGACACCCACGAGGTTGATCCCGACAACGTGTGGCTGAACATCCGCCAGCCGGCCGATGATCCCTACGGCGCGGCCGTGTTGTTCCGCAACGTCAAGGATTCCCGAATCGCCGAAAGCGACGTTCAGCACCAGCAGAACGGCATATCGCTGTACGATTGCTCGAAGATAACCGTCGAGAAGAACAACGCTTCGTTCCAGAGCGGCTGGGGCATCCACCTCAACAACACCAGCGACAGCGTCATTCAGGACAACCTGGCGGACTGGTGCGACCGCATCCACAAGCGCGGCGAACGGGCCTACTATCCGGGAGCCGACGCCGCCGGCCTGCTGATGGTGATCAACTCATCGCGCAACAAGATCCTGCGGAACATGCTTCGCGGGGGAGGCGACGGAGTGTTCATCGCCGGGTATATGGAGAACCGCAAGACTCCCTGCAACGACAACCTGTTCGAGGACAACGACTGTTCCTACAGCCCGAACAACGCCTTCGAGTCGACGTTCTGCCAGGGCAACATATTCCGCAACAACCGCGCCAACAACTCGAATTACGGCTTCTGGCTGGGATACTCATGGGAAAACGTGATCGAGAACAACGAGGTGTGCGGCAACCGCATCGCCGGGTACGCCACCGAACACGGCTACAAAAACGTGGTCCGCGGCAACCGGTTCTCCCAGAACCTTCGCGGAATCGCGCTTTGGTCGCGCTCGGAATCCGACTTCCGGGCGGAGTTCCCCGGAACCCGGGCCACCGCGCGAAACCGGATCGAACGCAATTCGTTCGTCGGAAACGGGGTAGGACTCCTGATCAAACGGGATGGATCGGTGGTCGAGCGTTCGCCCTACGAGGAACGGATCGAGAACAATGACTTCACCGGCAACGGGGTCGGCGCCATCCTGATGAACGCTCGGGATTGCGTGGTGCAGGGCAACCGCTTCCAGGGCAACGAAGTCGCCGGTCTGCGCGTGGAAGGCTCCACCGGCACCGTGGCAACCCGAAACGCCTTTGTCGGACAGGCCGTGCCGGCGTGGACGGATCAACCCGTCAAATGGGCGCACGGCGCGTTGAAAGAGGACGGCACGTTCGGCGAAGAGGTGCGGGGCAATTACTGGATCGGAAAACCGTCCGGACCCTCGGCGGGCGTCGATCCGAACCCTCTGGAAACAGATCCCACCACCGCCTCCACACGCGTCTGGACCATCCTTGACCTGTGGAAATGGACGCCGGGCTAGCACGAAAGGATTCGGGATTCAGGATTCAGGCGGGATACCTCGTACGAAAGGTATGGGCAATCACTCGTCCTATCAGATCCTGAATCCTGAATCCTAAATCCCGAATCCTGAATCCTTTAGATCCGCCGAACCACCAGCGTTTTGCTTCCACCCCACCAGAAGGTCATCTTGCTGTCGTCCCACGCGCTGAACGAGCCAACGTGCCCGTCCAGGAACAGGATGTTCGACTTGCCGGAATGCGGGCCGGGGAACCTGAGCCAGTAATGAGCCCCCTGCTGGCGGAACGACGTGTTCTCGACAATGCTCCAGGGCGACATGCCGTAATAGAACTGCCCGTCGTTGCTCCGGTCCCGGTCATCCCAGTTCTTCAACTGCTGGTTCCAACCGCGGAACTTGTTCGCTTCCGGGCCGGTAACCGGATACCTCGGCATATCCATGATGTTGAGGACGCGCGATGTCTCCGTACGACCCGTCATCCGCGCCTCGCCGCACCATTCGTTCCGAACGTAGGAGTGCATATACAGCGTCTCGGGGCACTTGAACAGGTTGCGCGTACTGCAGTACACCATCACGTTCGTCTCCCATCCGCGCGGATCTCCCACGGGTGGGTCGCCCGACCAGGTGGGCATCGATTTCCCGTCCCAGTCTTCCGAATACTGCGTCATCGCCAGCCCCATCTGTTTCAGGTTGCTGATGCAGTTGGAGCATTTTGCCGTGGACCGGGCGCGCGCGAACACGGGAAACAGAATCGCCGCCAGTATCGCGATGATGGCGATGACGACCAGTAACTCAATCAGCGTGAACGCACAACGCGATGCGAACAGGATTCGGGACCGGTTCATGGAAGTTCCTCCACCTCCATGGTACGCCTCAAGCCCGCCGACGTAAAGCGCGCGCTACACTGACAGCGCCTCGGGATCGGTCACCGGCAGTTCGCAAACGAAGTTACGGCACACATACGCCGCGGGGGTGCCGTTGTGCGGCATGGCGGTCAGCCACGGCGCGATCAGCGCCGTCTCTCCGTGGGCGTGCAGTATGGTTGTTTCCGGCGAGAACCCCGTCTGCGCCGCCCGAACAAGCGCCAGGGTATGTTCGTCCTTCAGATCCCCCGTGATGACCACCTGCCTGGGCTGAGAAAGATACAGGTCCAGCGCGCACAGCATCGCAGGCATCGACTCCGGATTGGTGTTCAGCACGGAACCGGCGCTCTTCAAAGCGCTCTCCGCGCGTTCGCGCCACACGGCATCCCCGGTGAACTCCGCCAACCGCAGGCACACCAGCGCCGCAATGGAGGCTCCGCTCGGATCGGCTCCGTCGTAGTCTTCCCTGTGGCGAGGAATACCGGCTTGTTCGACATTGAAGTAGAATCCGCCGCCGGGAGCCTCGAACCTGTGGATCATCGCTTCGGCAACGGCCAGCCCCGCAATCAGATACCGCGCATTCAAACAGGCTTCGTACAGGCTCAGCAGACCGAGCGCCAGAAACGCGTAATCGTCCAGGAAACCGTCTATCCCAGCCTCGCCGTCGCGGAATCGGCGCAACAGCAGTCCTTCCTCCGGCTTCCACAACGTATCCAGAACAAAATCCGCCGCCCGCGTTGATGCGGCCAGCAGAGAGTCGTCCCCCATCGCCTGGAATGCGGTGGCAAGCCCGTGTATCATCAGCCCATTCCAGGATGCCAGTACCTTGTCGTCGCGATGCGGGCGCTCTCGCTTTTCGCGCTCGCGGAATAAACGAATAGCGCTTTCACGGAGAATCTTTTTCACCTCCGCCTCGGATAAGCCCGTCTGTTCCGCGGTCCGCGATACCGGTTGGGCGAAGGACAGCACATTGAGCCCTCGCTCGAAGTTGCCTTCCGGCGTGCAACCGTATGTCAGGGCAACCACCCGCACGGCTTTCTCGCCGAGTATCTCCTCCAGTTCGTTCAGGCTCCACGCGTAGAACGCGCCTTCCTCGCCCTCGCTGTCCGCGTCCTCCGCGCAGAAAAAAGCACCTTCCGGCGAAGTCAGCCGGTCGGCCACATACCAGGCGATGTCCCGCACGGCTTCGGCCAGGTCCGGCGCTCCGGTTATCTGATAAGCCTCCGAGAACGCCGTCATCAAC
>JAKQQT010000695.1 GCA_029564025.1 Armatimonadota bacterium
GGATGGACCGACGACCAGAAACGCGGCGCGTACCGCCTCAACAGGCGCCGCGACGACTCCCTCTTCGGGTACGCGGTGGGTCCGCATTCCTGGAAGCAGTTTCTGCATCCCTCACTCCTCACCATTTTCCGGGCCCGGCGAACCGACGGCGCCTTCCGAATCGTCACGGACAGGGAAGACATCCCGAAGTACGCTTTCCTGGGTGTTCGACCTTGCGAAGCGAGCGCCATAGAGATTCAGGACACCGTGTTTCTGGAAGGCCAGTTCGTCAATGCGGCCTACAACGCGCGCCGCAAAGGGGCGTTCATCGTTGCCGTCAATTGCGGAAATCCGGCGGGCAACTGTTTCTGCTCTTCCATGGGTACAGGCCCGGAGGCGATCAGTGGATTCGACATCGCCCTCACCGAGGTGCTGGACGGCAAGAAACACTTTTTCCTCCTTGAAACCGGAACTCCGGCCGGTGCGAAAATCGCCGCCGAGTTGCCGACCACACCCGCCACCGCGGAACAGATTGCCGCCGGCAAGGCAGTTATCAAACAGGCGGAAGCCCGGATGGGGCGGACGTTCAAGACAGAAGGATTGAAGGAAGCCCTGCAGGAGAACTACGAGCATCCCGGTTGGGAAACGGCGGTGGAGAAATGTCTCACCTGCGGTAATTGCACTTCCGTATGCCCGACCTGCTTCTGTACGACGGTGGAGGACTTCACGGACATCACCGGCGACACGGCAGAGCGCCGACAACGCTGGGATTCGTGCTTCACCCAGGAGTTCTCCTATATCTTCGGAGGCAGTGTTCGTCCGTCGCCCGCGTCCCGCTACCGGCAGTGGCTTCTGCACAAACTGGCCAACTGGCATGATCAGTTCGGCACGCCCGGTTGCGTGGGATGCGGACGATGTATCACCTGGTGTCCCACCGGCATAGACATCAGGGAGGAGGCGATTGCCATTGTATCCGGTGTGCCGGAACGAAAGGAGCAAACCGGTGGAAACGCTTAAGCCCATTCTCGAACAACACCCGTTCCTACAGGGGCTCCGATCCGAGCACCTGGACCTTCTGACCGGTTGCGCGTCGAACGTTGTCTACAAACCGGGTGAATACATCATCCGCGAAGGTCGCGACGCCAACCAGTTCTACATTGTCCGATCCGGGCACGTAAGCATCGAAACCTATGCGCCGGGGAAGGGAGCCATCCAGATACAGACGGTCAGCGAGGTTGATATCCTGGGCTGGTCGTGGCTCATTCCC
>JAKQQT010000702.1 GCA_029564025.1 Armatimonadota bacterium
TATAGACCTGCCCCCGCAGGGACTGACCGTAATTCGGGTTGCCGGGCGTTGCGATTTCGGATAGAATGCGCGCCTGTTGCCCGCCGATTGTCTGGCCGTATGCCGGTCCGTAGTCGCTCTGAGCATCTCCCAGAAAGAGGAAGGATGCCTTGCCGTAGGTCATTCGGAAAACAATGCTGGAGTTGTTGAACTCGGTGGAACTGTCTCCCTCGGTCAGCCACGGTTCGTGGGGCGAGAAGAATCGAACGGTCACGCCGCCGATGTTCAGCACCACACCGTTCAGCGGTTTCTGGATGACGGTCCAGTTCTTCGCGGCGGCGGCGTTCATCGCGGCCACATAATCCGGCTTGGTGTTCGGGTATCCCGAGTCGTACAGGTACACCGGATTCGCCGTGGTGCCTGCGGCCATCGCGTTGAAGACGTTTTTCATCTCCTGCACGTGGTCGGAGTGCGGATGCGTTTGCACCACGTAATCCAGCCTAGTGATGCCTAGCGTCGTTTTCAGGTAGGTCGTCAGGTTGGTCTGGTTGTTGTAGATGCCGGAACCCGGGTCGTTCTGGTAAAAGTAGCCGCTGTCGACCAGCATCCTCTTGCCGTTTGGAAACTCAATCAGGAAGGAATCACCCTGCCCGACGTTGATCATCGTGACCTTCAGGTCGGGCTTCAGCGAGACGAAACCGACGGCCTGCTCCAGCATCCGAGCGGCGTCGGCGGTGGTCACCGTTCCGTTTCCTATCCATGCCGCGTAGTTGGCGGAATCCTTGGTGCTCGGGCGGCGGTTGATGTCGGCGCGTTTTGTAACGTCGGTTGTCAGAGTCCGACGCCCAAGGGCGGCCTGCTGGGTGTAATAGACGTCACGGACATCGACGCGGCTGTTGGCAGTCGGGGTGGTGTCGGTAACTTCCCCGTACACCGGAACCCGGACGATGGTCTGATCTGCCCAGGCAAGCGTGGTAGAGAATGATATAAGCGTCAGAACGGTTATGGTTTTTCTAATTGTCAACCTGTTGATTCTCCCCAACCATGGTATCGGGTTCGCCAAATTCGCGCGTCCGGTATTCCCCGCGCGCAACTGCATTTCCTAATATGAAACGGCACTGACCAGTTGAAGTTCCCTGATGCGAATCCTCTACGCCGCCCTCATAGGACTGGGCCTCGGCGCCCTCTTTATAACCGTCACCGGATACAACGCATGGGAAGCCTACCGCACCATGTTTGTAGAGGCGGCGGGCACGCCCGTGGCATGGGCCGATGTCCTCGGCAAGGCCACCCCGCTTGTTCTTCTCGGTCTGGGTGTGACGATCGCGTTCCGGGCCGGCCTGTTCAACATC
>JAKQQT010000426.1 GCA_029564025.1 Armatimonadota bacterium
ACGAACTCTATGCGCCGCTCAACGAAAAGGAGATCGCGTTCGTCAAAGAGTTCCGGAAGATCTCACGAAAGGACGCAGGCGTCCGGATTCCGTGGCGCGGAATCGCAACGGGCAAGGAAGACCTCGTGATCCTCAAGGGCCAGCGGGTGAAGGAAAAGGTCGTCGTCAAAAACCCGGACGGGACAAAGAAGACCAAACTGCAAACGCGGGTACTGCCGCCGCAATTCCTTCCGCCTGATGTCTACATCGCTTACGAAAAAATGATGTCCGCCATGCAAAAGGACATCGGCAAGCGCCTCTATGTGGAATCCGGCTACCGGTCGAGCGCGTTCCAGCTCTATCTGTTTATCTACTATCTCAAGAACCATGATTATTCGGTCAGGGAGACCGTCAAGTTCGTCGCGCTGCCGGGCTACAGCGAGCACGGATCGACAAAATACCAGGCGCTCGACTTCATCAATGAGGACGGCGTGAACGGAGATCCGAACGTCCGCGAGTTCGAGGTCCTCGACGAAAGCAAGTGGCTTCACAAGAACGCCCACAGGTTCGGCTTCGTCATTTCGTACCCCAAAAACGGCGGGAAGGGGATCACGTACGAGCCGTGGCACTGGCGCTACGATCCGAAGGCCGCGAAGAAACTGGCCCCAAAACGCTCACAATCAGCCGCCGCTTCCAGATGCGCGTCCTCCGGGGCCTGTTCCGAACTCGCCTCGTCCCGACCCGAATCCCGTTTTTGATATCGATCAAAGATTCCCGCCATATTTCGTTCCACTCCGGCTCGAAAGGCCCGTGACCGATCCAACCTCGCAGGTTGGAAGTGGTGTGTTTGTTCCGGTCCGCGGCAAGAACCTGTTCAAGGAATTCAAGCTGTAGACCGTTAAGAGAAGACAAGGTAGGTTAGCCCTTTAATAATTTTTCGTGAAGCCCCTCGATGGGCGGGGGTATAATGCCCCGTTTTGGCGGAACCGATCCAACCTGCGAGGTTGGATCGGTTCCGGATCGGTTCAAATGTCATTATTCATGAATCAACGGAGGTGTTTGAGATGAAAAAATCTGTGGCTCTGCTTGCGATCTTCGCGCTTGTGCTCTCACCCGTGACGCCTGCGGCGAGGGCGGCGACATATACGGTTACGACCAATGCCGACAGCGGCGCGGGGTCCCTTCGCCAGGCGATCACTGACGCCAATGCCGCGACCGGCTCACACACCATCGCTTTTTCCGGCGCGATCGGCACGATCAATCTTCTGAGCGCGTTGCCTTCCATCACCTTCACGCCCGTTTTCGATCTTTCGGGGGCCACCGGCACAGTATCGCTTGCGGGTGGGGCTATGGGATCCAGTACCGTGGTTTCGCTGGATGGCGGTGCTGCCGGCGGGACGTTCACGCTCGGCACGGGCGCCGGAATGCCCGGCACAAACGAACTTGTCGTCGGTGATACCGGCAGGGCAACGCTGAACGTGACAAACGGCGCCACGCTGGACAATACCGTTACCAGGATCGGTAATGTTTCCGGTTCCACGGGTGCTGTGACCGTGGATGGCGCCGGATCCGCATGGACGACCAGCGATCAGATCAATGTCGGTTACTCCGGTACAGGCACGCTGGATATCATTAATGGCGGCTCAGTGACCAATAGCTGGTATGCGATGGACATTGGTGAAAATGCAGGTTCCGTGGGTATCGCAACAGTGTCAGGGGCTGGTTCTTCTTTTCTGTCTACGCACGGCGCAGTGCGCATATGGCACCGGCACGCTGAATGTCACCGATGGCGGTTCGGTAACCCAGGTCGGCGGCATGCGCGTGGGCCAATATGGCAGCGGTATCGGCACGATGAATATAACCAGTGGCGGGCAAGTTGTTAATTCTCAGACAGGTATTATCGGTTTCGCCGCCGGTTCCACCGGCACGGTGAATGTGGATGGCGCCGGTTCCTCATGGACGAATATTAATACAAACATATATGTGGGTTATAACGGCACAGGGGTTTTGAATATTACAAATGGCGGCACCGTGACCGCGACATACGGGAAGCTAAGCAATGGCGCAGGTTCCTCCGGCACTGTTCTCGTGGATGGCGCTAATTCCGCGTGGATACTGACATCGAAAGATTCCGCTAATAACAGTCTGTATATTGGCAGTGCAACCTCAACGGGTTCCGGCACACTGACCATTTCCAATGGCGGTGTCGTGACCGCGGCGGCAGGACCGTGCGTGCTCGCGTCATTCGCCGGTTCCTCCGGGACGCTTAACATCGGGGACTATGGTCTGGCCGGGACGATAGATACTCCGGTTGTTACGGGAGGTGCCGGCACGGCTGTGGTGAATTTCAGGGAGACGGACGCTTCCTATACATTTTCGCCGCAATTGGCCGGGAATTTAAGCGTGAACCAGCTTGGTACCGGCACCACGATACTGAGCGGCGCGAACACCTACACCGGCGCCACCACGATCAGCGCGGGGACATTGCAAGCCGGAAACAATAGCGCGTTGGGTACCGGCAATGTCACGAATAACGCGACGCTCGATCTCGGTTCGACGACGCTTGCGATCGGGGGCAATTATACGCAGGCCGCGACCGCGATGTTGAAGTTGACCATCAGCGGCGCGACCACCTGCGGTAATTCGGTGGTGACCGGAGCGGCGACCGTGGCGGCGGGTAGCGGCGTTCATGTTACCGTGCCTTCCGGGACTTCGATCGCGCCAGGGACTCAGTTCAC
>JAKQQT010000712.1 GCA_029564025.1 Armatimonadota bacterium
ACCACCACGATGACGTTTGCAGACCGCAACAGCGGCGCGCGTTCCAGCAGTCGGTGAAGCCCCGCGATACCGACGTCGTACAACCGCTGGACCCGGCTTCCCATCGCGCAAGCCGTGACGGCGGCTTCCTCGGCAACCGGAATATCCGCCGTTCCCGCCGAAACCACCAGCACGAACGGACCTTCTTCCGGTGGAGTGGACGCCTCCGGGGAACGGATTTCAATGATACGGGCCTTCTCGTGATACACCGCATTCGGAATCCGTTCGCGCACTGCCTCGAACACCTCTTGTCCGGCGCGGGTGGCGAGGGTCACGGGATTCCTGGCCGAAAGGCGCTCGGCGATCTCCACAACCTGCCCGGTCTCCTTGCCCTCGCAGTAAATCACTTCGGGGCGGCCGGTACGTACCGCGCGGTGGTGATCAACGTTTGCGAAATCCAGGTTCTCGAACGGAAGGGTGCTCAGTCGTTCTACCGCTTCAGCCGGGCTGACGGCTCCGGAGGCGACCGCGTTCAGCAGTTCCCGCAGTATCTGCATCACGGTGCGTCGTCCTTTCCCATCAGTATCCGGGCTCTGTTTTCCCGCAATAGCCGTATCAATTCATCGCTCCACAACGCCGGGTGCGGATTGCTTTTGTCCCGCGCCGATCGAACGCGCGCCACCGCCTCCGCAAACTCGAGATTGTCCCTTAACATGAGGTAAGAAGCAACGAAAAAGGCGCTTCGGGAAATGCCGGCGAAACAGTGCACATACACCTTGTGACCTTCGGTCAGCACCCGGTGCAGGAAGGTCAGCCCGTAGGCCAGTGTTTCAAAAGGATAGGGCTTGCCGTCCTCAACCAGCAACGCCAGCGATTCGTCAAACAGCGACGGATCGTAGTCCGGTTCGTCCATGCGCATGCTGATGATGGCGGTGATGCCCGCTTCGAGCAACTCGTTCAGCACACCGTCGAGCGGATAGGATCCGAGCGCGATATCCTCGGTAATCCAATGCCACTCCGGCGAATACGCCGGATCATTTTCCACGTAGTGATATATGTCGGTTTTAGCCACGTTTTCAGGTATCGGGTGTCAGGTATCAGGTATCAGGATACCGTTACATAACGCGGCCGGTTTCGACCTGCCGCCTGGCACCTGATACCTGACACCTCCGTCAAATGAACACCGTCATCGGGCCCGGTTCCCTGTTGGCCCAGGCGTAGTACGGAACGGCGGTAAGGGTCACGGCGCGTTCGCGGGTACCCGGTCCGGCCGGCCGGTACAGGTCATTACCCCACGATTCCGAATCCGCGGCACTCCCGACGGCCCTGAGGGTCACAACTCCGTTCAGAATCTCCTCGTGAAACGCCGGGGTCCATTCCGCGCGGGGATCGACACGCGCGTCCCAAACGTCGAATCCGGGATTGTCGACCGCTTCGAGGCAGTATACCAGCGAGCCTCTGGAAACCGCAACCCGTCCCCTGGCGCCTTCCACGCGCGGGTGGGCTTGCCACGTACGCGGTGTCATACCGAGGTTCAACTCAATACGATCGCCGGTTTTCCAGAGCCTGTGTTCCTTAATATAGCCGGCCGTTGCAACAACAGGCATTTCGCCGTTGATGCTGTCAGAAGCGGCGTCCACCCAGTCCGGAATACGCAATTTCAGCGAGAACTCCGAAGGACGATCGAGCTCCAGGGTCACGACCACCTTGCCGTCCCACGGGTAGTCGGTATCAATGCGGATCGTGCCCGAAGTGCCGTTCTTCAGCGCGAACCGGGCTTCGCCGCGCACATAGAGGTTCACCCACAGCGTATCGTCGCTCACGCCCATCGCGTAGCCGGGGAGTTCGGCCAGCAGGCGCGCCAGGTTCGGCGGACAGCACGCGCAACCGTACCACTCTTTGCGGCGGTGATTTCCCCGGTCCGACAGCGGATTCTCGTAGAAGTACTGCGTTCCGTCCAGGCTCAACCCGCTCAGAACGCCGTTGTACAGGGCGCGTTCCATCACATCGGCGTATTCAGGATCGCCCTTCATGCACAGCATCCGCGCCGACCACATCACCACGGCAATCGCGGCGCACGTTTCGGCGTATGCCCGGGAAGGCAATTCGTACGGCCCGCCAAACGCCTCGCCCTCGTGGCGCGCGCCGGC
>JAKQQT010000722.1 GCA_029564025.1 Armatimonadota bacterium
GTGGCGGCGCTGTTGTGCATCTTCATGTCATACCTCGCGGCAGAAGGTTCTTACTTCGTCATTGCAACTGATAAAAACGCCAGCGATATGGCCAGCACATCGAGCACTTCTGGAACGGGTTCCTGACGAAGACTGTGCTTCAAAATCCTCATTAACGGGTACGGGTGGAGGTGTGGCGGAAAATGTGAGCACCACCCCGGCGCGTCCACCCCCGGCGCCACGACCGTCAGTGTCGTTTCCCGTAAGACGGAATAGCCCCCGCGCACGACGCAGGTCGTCGTTCGAACCGTGCTCGATAATGACAACGATCAGTCAATTCCGGGCCACAGTACCTCGATGGGAACGAAGGATTCGCTGGTGTTTTGGCCGTCGCCCAGCTGACCGAAGCTGTTCGATCCCCAACAGCGGACACCCCCGTTGGAGATGGCGGCGCATGTGAAGTCAAGACCAGTTGCGATGGTGGACGCCTGCTGCCACAGTTCCAGAACATCGACCGGCGAGCCTCGCCTGAGTATCGATCTGTCGCCCAGGCAGCCGCCGGCATTTTCCCCCCAGCAGGATAAGCCACCAGATTGTTTCATGGCGCATGCGTGGTTACCGGCGACTGCGATGGCCGTGGCGTCGTCCATGAACAACACCTTGGATGGCGGTGGCGTTAAAGACCACCATCCGATGCCGCGCTGTCCTTGCTGATTAGCACCCCAGCAGACGATCTCGCTGGATTCCAGAATCGCGCAGGTGTGTCCCGTGCCAGCAGCGATGTTGTGCGCGTCGGTGATATCCGTCACGAGCGTCGGAGTTGTGATGGTCGTCGTGCCACCGGGCGCGGACTGGTCGGACGCGTTGTCACCCCAGCAGAACACTCTGCCGTCGTTCAGGATCGCGCATGAGTGGTTGTCGCCACAGGCGATGTCGATTGCGGGCAGGGGAAGCGAAGCCGACAACGGGACGGCGCTTGGTTCGCCGGCGCGTCCAAGCTGGTTGAGTTCATTGGCGCCCCAGCACATCACATCGCCGTCGTCGAGAAGGGCGCATGTGTGTCCGATACCGGCGGCCAGTTTCCTGATGTGAGCGGTGATGCCAGTTACCGTGCCCTTGGCGGGATTGGAATCGGTGTTTCCGAGGCCGAGTTGACCCTTGTCGTTCGCGCCCCAGCAGTATGCTCCGCCGGCTTCCATCGTGGCACACGTGTGTGATTGGCCGGCCGCAACCATCTCGGCGTTGTCCGGCAGGATGGATAAAAGATATGCGCTGCCGATGATGTCCGTGTCGGGACCGGGGATTCCGCACTGCTCCATCTGGTTGTGGCCCCAACAGTAAACATCCCCGCCGTGGATAATCGCGCATGCATGTCCGCCACCAGTCGCAAGCGACACGACCATTGGAGGCGCGCTTGACATGGTCCCGGCGCAGGTGCCCTCGGTGCAGACGTCTCCGGTGGTTGTCGCAAACTGGTCGTCGCATGGGTGGCCGTCCATCCAGTCTGTCAGTTCAAATTCGGATCCGGACGAGTACAAGGGCTGACAAACGGCGCACGGGTTGTCCGGGGAACCGCTGACAGCGGCATAGCACACCCCGTCGACGTGACAGTTCTTGTTGCCGTCGACGCAGTCCACGGCATCGGTCGATGGCAGGCTTTCGACCGAACGGCCGCGCAGCAACCAGTGATAGCTGTGTCCATCGGACAGGTCCGCGAACACAGAGCATTCGAGGTGCGACGGGATGCTGTGCGCCAGGTCGCTGTCGTAGGCGAGATGAAGCGACAGACACTTGTCTTTTTGAAGCGTCTGCATGTTCAGCCACAGTGCAAGCAGGTCATAGTTGGACGGGACATCGAGTTTGTTTCCTTCGTTGTCGTAGGCGGAATCCAGCTTGATTGTATTGCAGACGCCACCCATCGTGCTCAGGTCGAGGTCCAAGGTCAACGACGTGTCGCAGCGGTTGCACGCCTTGACGACCCTGACCATCCGTTTACCGCGCAGCAGCGTGCCGAAGTCGATCTGAACGTCTGCAAACGGGGCGTTGTCCAGTGTCAGATCCAGGCAGCTTTCCGCCGTGGTATCCGTTTCAATTCCGTCGGTTACAGTAGTGTCGCCCGGTTCGTCGGTGTCGTGCATGACATCGGGGATCGCGGTGTCGACCGGTTTGTCGGTGTCGTGCATGACATCGGGGACCGCAGTGTCGCCCGGTTCGTCGGTGTCGTCCATGACATCGGGGATCGTGGTGTCGTCAGCATCGGCTGTTTCGTTGGGAAATCCGGGGTCGTTCGTGCCCATGTCCGGATGAACGGTGTCTGGAACGAAACCGTCCTCGATCGTGTCGACCTGAACGGTGTCCGGAATGTCGCCGGCGCCGGACTGGTCATTGCCGTTGTTGTTCCCGTCGCCGCAGGACGCGAAAGCAATTGTCAGCAGTAAGATTCCCGCGTATCCCAAAAGGTAGTGTTTCACGTTGTGTGTCCTTCACGCCCGATGGAAGTGATGTCGAAAAACGCTTGGTCTGGCTCGGGTCTTTGCCATCCCGGTTCTCTCAGTTTGTACTGATTGTAAACCAAGTCATCTCGGGATGAAATCGAGTTTTCCGCGGGCGGGCGAATTGACAGGGATGGGCGACCCTGCATTCGTTTTTATTTGACAGGAATGAACGGATTATTGATGATTCCGGCCGTGGGAAGGGAGGCCTTCCCGAGACAATGTTTTCTTGAATCTCGCGAGGTTTTTGTTATGGGTTATCGGACAGACCTGGCGGGCCGAAAGCCGATGTAGTCGCCGCGGGTGCCGGGAGCGCGGTTGCTACGATTGGCAGCACGCAAGTAGCCGGCGGTGTAGATCCACGAGCCGCCGCGAAAAACCCGGTAGGAGCCCGATGAGGGGCCCGTAGGATTCGTCAATGCACCGCTCGCATAATTTCCATACCAGTCGGACACCCATTCCCAGACGTTCCCAGACATGTCACAAAGTCCCTGCGCCGTATTGCCTGCCGGCTTCGAACACACCGGCCACGTGCTGTCTCGTCCACATCCATCACCACCATCGGCCATGATGGCATGATTGCACGTGGCCTTTTGATTACCCCATGGATATTCCTGGTCACGTCCGCCGCTTCGCGCTGCATATTCCCATTCCGCTTCCGTCGGCAACCGACCACCGACCCACTTCGCGTACGCTGTCGCCTGTGTCCAGTCAACACATACAACCGGCTGATTGTCACCACGGAACGATTGCGGCAATATCCCCTGCTTCCATTCACTGCCATTCCAGACATAACACGTACCATCATCAAAGCGTGTAGGAACTTTCATCCACAAAACGGCTCCTTGAGACGAGTATGGCCGGGTGCCGATGGGGTGTCAAAGTCGGGAATCTGATCGAACGGGGGATGCGACGGGAGCTGCTGGCATGGTCGGGACGGATCGGTGGATGGTTCCCGAAGCGGGTCTTTGGGGGGCCGGCGGCCGACTTGCGCTGGAGAACGTCAGGAAATGTTGACGGCCGGCGGGTCTCGTGCAGTTGCGGGGCGATGGCGGGAATCCCT
>JAKQQT010000022.1 GCA_029564025.1 Armatimonadota bacterium
CCCACCACAACCGGCGGCATCGACGCCTGCGGCGACCCGGGTGTGCAGACCATCGCAGGTTGGGGGCCCGGGGGCATGACGTACACCGGCCTGGGAAGCGTGTCTCGCGGGCTGATTCCGGGATCGCCCGGAACGGCTCCAGCGCCTGCCAGACCTGTCGCGAAAACAAGTCCAAGGCCGAACAGACGGAAGAGGACGTGTAGAAGTTTCACCGTTTTCAATCCTCCTTTACGAAGGCCGCGCGGCAGAGAGAACCAACGCGGATAGACATGCATACACAGAGAGTGTACGCCATGCGCGTGAAAGGTTCCACTTTCGGCTAAAATGGGCGAGAGAGCACGCACGAATGAGTCGCAAATTAACACCGGCGCCCGCGCCTATTGCGTTGTGCGCCGGCTTTCCCGCTGATCGGGGTGAGGAATGCGCAGTTTCGACCTGACATACGCCGCGAATCTTCCCGTCCGGGAGGCGTGGGACCTCGTTCACGCCGTGGCAACCCTGCAGGGCATTATCAACCGCCACGCCCCCGAACTATATCTCCGCGCCGTGACCAACCGGTACGCCGGCAACATCCAACTGGACGACTACTGGCTGAACCGCTTGCGCGCGCCGGGCGCCTGGCTGGAATCGGAGAAGGTGGAAGTCATTCCGGACTTCCCGTCGCTGATCGCGCTTTACCGCACGCGCATCAAAGGCCTGGTCGTTTATGACGAACGCGTACCGGCCACCAGCAACATTGCATCCACCATCGCCGGCGTCGAAGACCTGATCGCCGTTCGCCACGATCCCGATCCCGCCTCCCTGTACACGCGCCTTACCGGTATGGGACTGCCCGTTGTGCGGCGGTTGTTTCACGCGGATGGATCGCCGATGTTCAACGGAAAGGGTGTCATTCCGGATACCGACGAACCGACGTCGGGAAGCGCGAAGAACGATGCGTACCGCTGGGCGATTTCGCGGTACCTGGACACGGGGCTGTGCGGCACGGCCACCCTCGCCTGCACGATCGACGCGGCCTGGCTGAAGAATCCCAAGGCCTCCGACTTCTGGAACCACACGCTTACCAACCACGACTACTTCGTCTCGAACCGCGCGTTTTTCTTCGACTTGTCGCCGATCGACGACGAGGCGGCGACAGACGATCCCGGCCAGGAACCGGGAACGGACGCGGTCACGCTCCGCCGATTGCTGGCGTCGGTGGCGAAGCAGAACGATGGGCAACGCTTGTGCTCCATCGGCGGGTTCGTTCCGTGGGCCTACAAATACACCGATCTGGTAGGCGGAAAGTACGGCGGAGTGCCGTCCGAGTGGAAACTGGTTCAGATTGCCTCGGCCTACAATGCGTTCCTCGACGCCGACGCGTTGAGCCTTTCGGCGATGGCCAACGCGTCGTTCTACCGGCATCAACCCCTGCCGGTCTATCCGCTGGAGGTTCCCAGGTCGTCCTCGGAATGGCATGAACCGGAGGGTGTCTCGCCGAAACGGTACATCACCTTTTACGTGGGCGACTGGGATTCCGCCGCGTGGATGTACCAGATGTTGCCCGGCCTCTGGGACGATCCCGAACGCGGAAGCGTGCCGATGGGGTGGGCCTTCAATCCGAACCTTTCCGCCCGTTTCCCCGCGGCGTTCTGGTACACCCGCGCCACCCGCACCGAAAACGACTGGTTCGTTTCGGGCGATTGCGGCGCCGGGTATCTGAATCCTTCCCTTCTTGAGGAACCTCGACCGTCCGGGCTTCCTTCCGCCGTGGACCTGTGGCGCAGGCACTGCCAGGCATGGTATCAGCAGTTCGGACTGGGCATCACCGGATTCGTCATCGACGGCTACGCCCCTTCGATGAGCGAATCCGTTCTCGACGCCTACGCGAAGATATCTCCCGTCGGCACGATCGAGCAAAATCCGAAGAAGGTCGGAATGCACAAGGGGATGCCTCTGATACGTATGAGCGACGACCTGAGCGGTTCACCGGAAGACGCGCGCAAGGCCGTGCTGAACCGCGTGCGGGAAGCCGAACCGCCGACCTTCCATATTTTCCGCGCCATCCTGCAGAGCCCGTCGTGGTACCGCCGCCTTGTCGACGGCCTGGAAGCGGCGGACAGGGACATCGCGGTTCTCGATCCGTACAGCTTTATGGCGCTCTACCGCCGGCATCTGGAAAGCGTGAAAAGCGAAACTCGACGCTGATCGTCGGCGTCTACATAAGCGATGCCTGTTTCGGCGAACAAACTGGGCCGCTACGAACTGCGGCAGGAAATCGCACGCTCGAACGATGTTGTTTACGAAGCGTGGGATCCCGTTTTGTCGCGTCGTGTGGCGGTGAAGGAAATGGTCATACCGCCCGGCGCGGACGGAACCGCCGAGAAGGACCGCATCGAGCGATTTCTCCGCGAGGCCAGGGCCGCCGGCCGGTTGACGCACCCCAACATCGTCACCATTTATGAAGTGGGCGAGGACCTGGGGCGGCACTTCATCGCGATGGAGTACCTGGACGGGCCAACCCTGCGCGAAGCCCTGAAGGGAACCGACGGCCTGCCGGTTGACCAAGCGGTGACCATCGCCGCGCAACTTGCCGATGCCCTGGGATACGCGCACCAGAACGGGGTGGTGCACCGCGACATCAAGCCGGACAACGTGCATCTCATTACGCCCAACCTTCCCAAACTGACGGACTTCGGTATCGCGCGCATCCAGACGGAAGCCAACATCACCGTCGCCGGGCAGGTGTTCGGAACTCCGTCGTATATGTCACCGGAACAGATCGCCGGAGGCGATATCGACTCTCGCACCGATATCTTCTCGCTGGGCATCACGCTGTTCGAAATGCTGACGGGACGAAAACCGTTTATGGGTGATTCGGTCGTCACTATTACCTACAACATCGTTCACGAGGCGCCCACGTTCCCGCCCGGACTGCCGGACTGGCTCGCGGCGATCATCCATAAAGCCATCGCCAAGCGGCCGGAAGACCGGTACCGCACCGCCGACGATATGGCCGCCGATCTGCGCGCGCGTCGGGGACCGATCGGCAGTGGAGTCGGCTCCGCGAGAGGATCGTGGGGCAAACCGGCCGTCGGCGCCCAACCGCGGACCTTCGCGCCGGGCCAGCCGAACCCCGCGCCTTCCACCTATGTTTTCCAAAGCGCTCCGGCGCCCAGCCCCGTGTTCCGCTGGCCGAGCAACCCCTGGGACGGGCTGAGCGAGGAGATGAAGGTCTTCTGGCGCGTGCTTGTCGTCACCGCTCTCGTGGGACTGTGCATCATCGCCCTGGCGGTGGTCGGGAAGGGTTCTTATGACCGGTACCGCGACGCGCAGAACACCCGGGAGATCGCGCAGGTTGCCGACACCGCCATGGAACGGGGCGACTTCGCCACAGCCGTCCGCAACTACCGCGAAGCCGGGCGCATCGCTCAGACAGACGTCGCCAAGGACCTTTTTCGCGACCGACTGCGCACGGCGCTGATTCGAAGATCGGAGCAGTTGACCGGCAGAAACCGCCAGGCCGCGCTGATGGAAGCCGAAAAACTGGATCCCGAAAGCGCCGAGGTCAATGTGGCGTTCGGGGTTTTGCACGAGGAACGCGGAGAACTGAAACAAGCCCTGGAGCGATACAACAAGGCGCGGCAGAGGATGTATGAAGAACCGGCGGTCGCCGAACAGGCATCGGAGCGGATGGCGGCCATTTATCTCAACGAAGGGGACCGTGCGTTCCGAAGCGGCAACCTGGACCAGGCCCGTCTACTGTGGCAGGAAGCCTGGAACCTCGCCCCGGCGGCCAGTGAAGTCCAGCAACAGGCGGATGCCCGCCTCGGCCGATACCTGGCGCAGTAGCCCGCGCAACACCGGCTATCATTACCTAATGCGGATCAGCATCGTCACCGTCAACTGGAACGGCCTGGAAGTCATTCCCGAATACCTCGACTCCCTGTCGGCGCAAACCACCGCGCCGCACGAAGTCGTGGTCGTGGACAACGGGAGCACGGACGGCTCCGAGCAGTTGCCGGACCTCGCCGGCGCGAAAGTGATATCCCTTCCCGAAAACCGCGGTTTCGCCGAACCCTGCAACATCGGTGTTTCGCAAACCACGGGCGACGCTGTTTTATTGTTGAACAACGATATTTCGTTCGATCCGGACCTCATCAAGATTCTGACCTCCGCGCTGATCGAACAACCTGGACTAGATATGTTCGCCTGCTCGATGCGCCGCTGGGATCACCCTGAGATCATGGAAAACGCCGGCATCGGATACCGGCGCACGCTGTCCGGCTACCAGATCGGACGCGGTGATCCGGCGTCGCGATGGAACGAAATGAAAGAGGTGTTCGGCCCTTCGGGCGGCGCCGCGTTGATCCGCAGGCGCGTCATCGACGACATCGGCCTGTTTGACCCGGCTTTCTGGGCGTACAACGAGGATGTGGATTTTGCGCTGAGGGCGCGCCTCGCCGGATACGGGTGTCTCTACCTGCCGACAGCGGTGGTGCGTCACCGTGAAGGTTATACCGCCAGGAGGCTGGGAAGACGCAAGATTTTCCTGAACCAGCGGAACGCGGAGTGGGCTATGCTGAGGAACGTGCCGCGCAGGGTACGCCGGCGTTACGGCTGGTTGCACGCGGCCTATATTGCGCAACAGGTTCTGCGCAACGGACTGCTGGGTCCGATGGTTCTACGCGCGCGTCTGCACGCGAGGAACAACCCTTTGCCGCGCGTTGGACCGCGCCGGATTTCAGAACAGGAGTTTTTCGCCCTGCTGGGCTGACGGACAAAACGGCCGGAGCAACCGATGCGGACGCCCCGGCCGTGTGAATCGGGATCAGCCGTCCAGGGCCGGGTCTGCCACGGTCACCGTAGGTTCAGTCGGCGCGGACTTGGCGGTTTCACGCCGCTTGCGCGCGTCCTCCACGATGACCTGCGCTTCGCGCCGGAAGTCCTCCGTCCAGACCGCGGCCCGGTCGCTCAGGTCCATGATGCCGGCCACTCCCTTCACGAGAGCGTCGCGCACGCCGGCTCGGAATTTTGGCGATGCCAGCAGAGCCACCACGCCCGCGGGCAGGATGAGGTTCAGCGGATTTTTCCAGTCGTCATTCGTTCCCATATCGATCCTCCCGGTAAACAGGAACAGCGGGCGAACGATCCCGCCCGCATGCATCGATACGAGATCAACGCCGGAAAGGTTTCACCGGCTTCGGAGTCACATTCCGGCCAGCGCCTTCAAGCCGGCCTCCGGGTCGGAAACCTTGAAAACAGCCGAGGACGGCAAGCCGGGATCGGTGACCGAACCGTACACATACTCGATGTTGACGGAGGCCGAGGCGAGGCGCTCGGTGACTTCCAGCAGGGCGCGAGGCCGGTCCGGCATCTGGATGATCAGAACATCGGCGACGCGCACGGCCAGAACCACGGGCGTCAACGCCTTGACGGCGGCATCCACGTCATCGGGAACAAAACGAACGGTTCCGTGGTCTCCGGCCTTGGGATTTCCGGAAAGGGCGCGGATGTTGACGTTGGCGTCTGCCAGTGCGGCGAAAGCGCGGGCCAGTTCACCGGGTTTGTCGGTAAGGAATACAGTAACTTGCTTGGCGGCGTGTATCATACCCTTATGGTCTATCATAACGGGTAGCCGCGGCAACTGAAGGTGCTTGCGCGCCCGACGGCGTTCCAAGCGTTGACGAGCAGTGCACGCGATTTGTATACTTGAA
>JAKQQT010000456.1 GCA_029564025.1 Armatimonadota bacterium
GACGCTGAACGTGATAATAGCTACACGACGTCCCTGGGATACCAATCGAATTGCCCTGACGGGCATAGCTCAATGATCAGTAACACTTGACAAATCAACACAGTTGCTGAGCGTCAGCGAAGAATCTCCGGGTTTTGAGAGTAAAACCCAGGCATCCTGAGCGGAGCGAGGAACGGGCGTAGTCGAAGGACGCCGGCGCACTTCGACTGCGCATCGGTCGCAGGCTCCCTACGCTCCGCTCAGCGTGCCTCACGCTTGTATGATCGATTAAGTTGGTACTGTTGGTGGCACGTGCCCTGGGGTAATCCCACGTCTGCACCTACATGGGGCATCCTGCGTTGGTACCGGTTGCCCTGCGGAGGGATGGCACGCACAGAGTAAAGAGACGCGGCGTTGAATCGGCGCGTACGGAAAGGATTTCCCTGCATTGGACATCAAGCGAGCCGTCGTGACAGGCGGAGCGGGTTTCATCGGATCGCATATCGTTGACACACTGACGGCGAAAGGCGCCGAGGTTCTTGTCATCGATGATCTTTCGTCGGGCAAGCGGGACAACCTCCCGGCGAACGTTTGCCTGGAGACTCTGGACGTTCGCGCGGACGGCGTGATTCCATTGATGAAGGAATTCCGGCCCGATACCGTCTTTCATCTGGCGGCCCAGATGGACGTGAGGCGCTCGGTTGACGATCCGTTGTTCGACTGCCACGTCAATGTATTCGGCACGGTGAACGTGCTGACGGCTTCGCTGGAAAGCGGCGCCCAAAGGTTTGTGATGGCCTCGACCGGCGGCGCGATGTACGGCGACGTGGACATCATTCCGACGCCCGAAACCGTTCTACCTCTTCCCATATCGCCGTATGGCATCAGCAAGCTTTGCGGCGAGCGTTACGTCGGCTATTTCAACGACAACGGCCTTCCCGGCACCGTATGCCGGTTTGGAAACGTCTACGGTCCGCGCCAGGATCCACATGGCGAAGCCGGTGTGGTGGCTATCTTCGGAAGCCGACTACTGAATGGCGAACCTTGTACCATCTTCGGAGACGGAACGCAGGTTCGCGACTACATCCACGTCAGCGATGTGGCAAGCGCGTTTCTGGCCGCGGCGGAACGTCCGGGCGGTGTGTTCAACATTGGAACGAAGGTTGGCACATCGGTCAACGAACTGTATGCCATTCTGGCCGATGAAGCGGGCGTAACCGACGGTCCTGTATACGCACCGGCGCGCAAGGGAGAACTCCAACTGAGCACGCTGGATCCGGGTCTTGCGGAGCGGACACTCGGTTGGAAGGCGAAGATCGGCATCGAGGATGGCCTGCGAAGTTACATCCGCTGGTTGCGCGAAAATCGGTGAAATCTGAACTCAAGGTTGACGCGCGGTGTCGTGTAGGTATAGACTGTTACCAATTGAATAAAACGCGTTGATGAGGAGAAGTAGGCAGGGCCGACGAGGTCCAGAGAGCCGGGCTGAAGTTGAGAACCGGTCCCGTCGTCTGCCGAACGCTCGCCTCGGAGCAGATCATCTGAATACCGCGCCTTGACGCGGAAAAGTAGGTTGGTCCGGAAACCACGCCCCGATAGCGCGTGAGAAACGAGGCCCTTCGGTAAGCCGGCGGGCGAAGTTGGGTGGTACCACGAGCAAACCTCTCGTCCCAATCGGACGGGGGGCTTTTTGTTTTTTGGCGCAGAACAACGGAGGAACGATGGCGAAACGAACTATGAACGGGGCGGAAGCCCTCGTGACACAGTTGAAAAACGAAGGTGTGCGAACAATCTTCGGTTATCCCGGCGGCGCGGCTCTCCCGATCTACGACGCCCTGATCGACACACCGGAGATTCAGCACGTCCTTGTACGCCATGAACAGGGCGCGGGCCATATGGCCGAAGGATTCGCGCGGGTTTCCGGCGACGTCGGCGTTGCCCTGGCAACCTCCGGACCCGGCGCCACCAACCTTGTGACCGCACTGACCGATGCCCTGATGGACAGCACACCCATCGTTGCCATCACCGCCCAGGTTGCCACCCCGGGGATAGGTAAGGACGCATTCCAGGAAGCCGATGTCACCGGCATCACCATGAACTGCACCAAGCACAACTACCTGGTGAAGGACGCCAGCCGCTTGCCGGATATCACAGCCCAGGCGTTTCACATCGCCCGAACGGGCCGGCCGGGACCGGTGCTGATTGATATTCCTAAGGACATATTGCTGTCGCAGATCGAGTTTCCCGACAGAGTTAATCCCGTTCCGCGCTCGTACCAGTGGACGTACCCGATGGACATGGACGCTGTCGCGGAGGCCGCCGAATACATCACCAACGCGGAGCGCCCGCTTCTTTACGTCGGCGGAGGAGCGGTAAACAGCGGAGCCCACGAAGAGATTACCGCTCTCGCCAGGAAGCGCAATATCCCGGTGACGACGACCTTGCTGGGAAAGGGCGCTTTCGACGAAACCGACGACCTCAGCCTGGGCATGCTGGGCATGCACGGAAGCGTGGCCGCGAACTGGGCGGTGCGCGATTGCGATGTGTTGATCGCCATCGGCGCCCGGTTCGATGACCGGGTGACTGGCAAGATCTCAGCGTTCGTTCCGGACGCAAAGATCATACACGCCGATATCGACCCGGCGGAGTTCGGCAAGGTCAAGAATCCGCACGTCCAGTTGCTGGGAGACGCCAGGGATATCACGGCGGCAATTGTCTCCGCGGTTTCGGAGAGTCCGCGCACGAGGTGGAACGAAACGGTGGAAACCTGGAAGCGCGAGCACCCGTTCACGTATCCAACCGGCGACGGGCGTATTCACACCCAATATGTGCTGGAAACCATGTGGAGGCTCACGGGAGGGGAAAGCATACTGGTCACCGATGTCGGACAGCACCAGATGTGGGCGGCACAGTTCTGTCGGACGAAGCGTCCCCGGCAGTGGGTGACCTCGGGCGGTCTGGGTACGATGGGCTTTGGTCTTCCCGCCGCGATCGGCGCGCAGTTTGCGCGTCCGAAGGACGATGTCTGGCTGGTGACCGGTGACGGCTCGATCCAGATGTGCCAGCAGGAACTGATCGTGGCGACCATTCACAAGTTGCCGATCAAGGTCCTGATTCTCAACAACCAGTGGCTGGGAATGGTACGCCAATGGCAGGAGATGTTCCTGGACTGCCGGTACAGCCAGACATGCCTGGAGGAAGCGCCGGACTTCGTGAAACTGGCCGACGCCCACGGAGCCCTCGGTCTGCGGTGCCGGGAACTGGACAAGGTCGAGGAAACCTTGAAGCAGGCGATGGAGGTCAACGACCGCCCGGTGGTTATCGATATGCGCGTTGCGCGGGATATCAACGTGTATCCGATGATTCCGGCCGGAGCGACGATTGACGACATGATACTGGAACCGCCCGCGGGAGTTCCGTCAGCCCTGCCAGACGCCGAAGACTGAGCCGAACGATGCCCGGCGTATCGCCTTTGCCCGATTACGAGCCGGTATACTGCCTGAAGTGCCGTTCGGTGATACCGGCGGACATCGCCGAAACCCAGACACTGTGTCCGGCGTGCCTGGACGAAGAAAGAAAACGGGCCGCCGAGTTTGCGAGGTCGCACCAGGACACCGGAATCGGGATCTGCCCAAAGTGCGGTAGCCGTGACCTGAAAACGATCATGCACCGCTCAACAGCATTGAGTTGGATCTCGCGTCTGGTGCGGTTCTATTTTATGCTGAACTTCTGGTACTGGTTTTTGCGGACCGATACGGAAACGAATCGTTTCGACGAGGGTGAGATAAGACTGATCTGCAACGAATGCGGACACATATTCTGAAAAGATGAGAGAGGATTGAAGTGGAAAAACAACACACAATAACCATTCTTGTTGAGAACAAACCCGGTGTTCTCGCCAGGGTCGCGTCGCTGTTCGCCAGACGGGCCTTCAACATCGCCTCCCTGGCGGTCAGCATCACCAACGATCCCACGGTCAGCCGTATCACCCTGGTCGCCGAGGGTGATGAGGTGGAATTGGAGCAGATCGTCAAGCAGACCAACAAACTCATCGATGTCGTCCGCGTTGCCGATTACACCGGCAAGCCGATACTGGAGCGTGAACTGGCGCTTATCAAGGTGACGGCGACGCCCGAGAACCGGGCCGCCCTGATGCAGATCGTGCAGGTGTTCGAAGCGAAGATAATCGATTTCAGCGCGGAGCAGACGTTTACCATTGAAGTAACCGGCGACACCGAGAAAATCGACGCCATCGAGCAACTGCTGGAACCATTTGGCATACGCGAAACCGTCAGGACAGGCCGGATCGCCATGGCGCGGGGCGTGCTGACGGCGTACGGTGAAGGCCGGACGTCGACAACGGCATTTTCGGAAGGATAGCAAAAAGAATTTCGGGACCCAGAACACAGACCGAAGGAAAAAGGAGACAGAAATGGCCGCGAAGGTGTATTACGACAAGGACGCGAAACTCTCTACCATCAAGAGAAAAGTGATGGGCGTGATCGGCTACGGAAGCCAGGGACATGCGCACGCGCAGAACCTGCGGGATTCCGGATGCAAGGTTATCATCGGAGTGCGCGAAGGAAAATCGGCGGACAAGGCTCGCAAGGACGGGTTTACGGTGTTGTCAGTCGGCGAGGTGGCGAAGTCGGCGGACGTGCTGATGATCCTCGTCAACGACGAGAGCCAGGGAGCGCTGTACAAGGCGGAGATCGCACCCAACCTGTCACCCGGCAAGGCGATAGGCTTCGGCCACGGTTTCAACATCCACTTCGGCCAGATCGTCCCCGATCCCAGCATCGATGTCTTCATGGTCGCCCCGAAAGGACCGGGGCATTTGGTTCGCCGCACCTACACGGAAGGCGCGGGCGTGCCGTGCCTGGTCGCCGTGCACCAGAACGCCACCGGCAAGGCGCACGATATTGCCATGGCCTGGGCTTCAGGCATCGGCGGCGGGCGCGCCGGCATTCTGGAGACCACCTTCAAGGAAGAGACGGAAACCGACCTCTTCGGCGAACAGGTGGTACTATGCGGCGGCCTGACGTCGCTGATAAAGGCCGGATTTGAAACCCTTGTTGAAGCGGGATATCAGCCGGAAAGCGCCTATTTCGAATGCTTGCACGAAGTGAAGTTGATCGTGGACCTCATCTACGAACACGGCCTCGCCGGCATGCGCTACAGCATCTCGGACACCGCCGAGTACGGTGATGTGACCCGCGGACCGCGCATCATCACGGACGAAACCCGCGCCGAAATGAAACGCATCCTCTCCGAGATTCAGACCGGCAAGTTCGCCAAGGAATGGATCCTCGAGAACCAGGCCGGCCGGCCGGCGTTCAATGCCATCCGCCGCATTGAAGCAGAGCACCCGATTGAGGGTGTGGGACGGGAACTTCGCGACATGATGCCGTGGATCCGCAAGGCCAAGGAGAAGGGACTTGCCTGACAACCGCTAACGCTCTTCACCGTATATAGCACAGGGGAGATACGCAATGGATAACCGGATAAAGATATTCGACACGACACTGAGAGACGGAGAACAGAGTCCCGGCGCGAGCATGGACTTCGAGGAAAAACTGGAAGTCGCCGACCAGTTGGCCCGCCTTGGCGTCGACGTGATCGAAGCCGGTTTTCCGGCGGCCAGCCCCGGCGACTTCGAGTCGGTGAAAGCGGTGGCCCAACGCGTCTCGGGCCCGGCCATCTGCGGATTGTGCCGGGCCAATGACGGTGATATCGACCGGTGCTGGGAAGCCGTCCGGTTCGCCCAGTCCGCTCGGATCCACACATTCATCGCCACAAGCGATATCCACCTCAAGCACAAACTGCGCAAAACCCGCGAGGAAGTGCTGGAACTGACCGAGAAAGCCGTCAGGCGGGCCGTCGGATACACGCCCGACGTGGAGTTCAGTGCCGAGGACGCCACGCGATCGGATATCGACTACTTGTGCGAGGTGGTACGTGTTGCCATCAAGGCAGGCGCAAAAACCATCAACCTGCCGGACACCGTCGGCTACACCACGCCGCAGGAATACTTCGACTTTATCACCGCCGTTCGCAAGCGCGTGCCGGAAACGAAGGACATCACGCTGTCGGTTCACTGCCACAACGATCTGGGGCTGGCCGTGGCAAACAGCCTCAGCGCGTGTTTGGCCGGTGCGCGGCAGGTGGAATGCACGGTCAACGGCATCGGGGAACGCGCCGGCAACGCCAGCCTCGAGGAAGTCGCCATGGCCATCAAGACACGGAAGGACTTCTACGGCCTGACGACCGGAATCGTGACCCAGGAGATCACCAAGGCGAGCCGGCTGGTATCGGACGTGACCGGTTTCGCGGTTCAGCCGAACAAGGCGATCGTCGGCGCCAACGCCTTCGCGCACGAGGCGGGCATCCATCAGCACGGCGTGCTTGCGGAACGGACCACGTATGAAATCATGGATCCCGCCGATATCGGCCTTGGCGAAAGCCGCCTGGTGCTCGGCAAGCACTCCGGGCGGCACGCCTTTGAGAAGCATCTCCAGGATATGGGATTCAATCTCTCGAAGGAGGACGTCAACAGGGCGTTTGCGCGCTTCAAGGACCTTGCGGACCGGAAGAAGGAGATATTTGACGCCGATCTGGAAGCCATCGTCGCGGACGAGGTCTACAGCGTGCAGGAGAGCTGGAGCCTGGACCATATGACGGTCTACACGACGCTGGAAGGTTTCCCGACCGCCACGGTTCGCCTTGTGCGCGAAAACACCGGTATCCTGGACACGGGAACCGGGGTCGGCGCCGTGGATGCCGTGTACAAGACTATCGACAAAATCGTCCAGATTCCGTACAAGCTCAAGGACTATATGGTCCACGGCGTTACGGGCGGAACCGATGCGCTGGCGGACGTGACGGTGCGCCTGGAGTTGAACGGGCAGATGTTCACCGGAAGGGGAAGCGCTCTCGATATCGTGGAGGCCAGCGCCAAGGCGTACGTGCAGGCGATCAACAAGATAGTAGCCCGGGGAGGCGTAACCGCCGGCCAACCGCGCGAAGATACGGGCCGCGTTTGAAAGCGCGGTAGAGGACAGGAACAAGCCATGCAGGGAACGATGACGGAGAGGATTCTGGCCGCGCACTCGGGACGCGCGTCCGTATCGCCGGGTGAAAACATCTGGGTCGATGTGGACGTTTTGATGACCCACGACGTTTGCGGACCGGGAACCATCGGCATTTTCAAGGAGCAGTTCGGGGAATCGGCGAAGGTTTGGGACCGGGACAAGGTGGTGATCATTCCGGACCATTACATTTTCACGGAAGATCCCAAGGCCAGGCGCAACGTCGATATCCTGCGTGCCTTCGTGGCGGAACAGGGCATTCCATGGTACTACGACGTCGATTCGCCTAAGTACAAGGGCGTATGCCACGTGGCATTACCCGAGGAAGGCCACACGCTGCCGGGCGAAGTCCTTTTCGGCACGGACAGCCATACCTGCACGGCCGGCGCATTCGGCGAGTTTGCGACGGGCATCGGCAACACCGACGCGGCATTCATCCTCGGGACCGGCAAACTTTGGGTCAAGGTTCCGCCGACGATGCGCTTCGAGTTTGAAGGCAAAATGCCGGACTACCTGATGGCGAAGGACCTGATCCTGCAGGTCATCGGCGACATCGGTGTGGACGGAGCCACCTACCGTGCGATGGAGTTCGCCGGATCCGCCGTTTCGGCGTTGAACATCGAAGAGCGCATGACCCTCTGCAACATGGTCATCGAGGCCGGCGGCAAGAACGGCGTCATCGCGCCGGACGATGTCACATTGCCGTACATAAGGGAACGCATCGCCAGAGCCGGCACCAGAGCGGATTTTGATATCGTGCCGGACAATCCGGATGCAACGTTCGTCCACCGGAAAACCTATGATGTGTCGAAACTGGAACCGACCGTCGCGAAACCGCACTCGCCCGGAAACAAGGCGACTGTCACGGAAGTCAAGGGCACGAAACTCGACCGGGCGTACATCGGATCCTGCACCGGCGGCAAGATAACCGACTTTATCGCCGCCGCCCGGATTCTGAAAGGGCAGACCGTGAAGGTGCCGACGTTCGTCGTTCCGGCGACCACGGAAGTGGCGAAAGGCTTGTGGTCGGAGAAGATCGACGGTCAGCCGTTGTGGAAGATTTTCCAGGATTCCGGTTGTTCGATAGGCCAAGCCAGTTGCGCGGCGTGCCTGGGCGGCCCGATCGACACGTTTGGCCGGTTGAACGAGCCTCTTGTCTGCATCAGTACGACGAACAGGAACTTCCCGGGCCGCATGGGTCACAAGCAGAGCCAGGTGTATCTGGCCAGCCCGCTGACGGTCGCGGCGTCCGCGATCACCGGGCAGATCACCAATCCCAGGGACTACGTGGCGTAAGGCGTCAGGAGGAGCATTTCGTGGAAAGCATCATTCAGGGTCGCGCGTACGTTCTTGGGGACGATATCGATACCGACCAGATCATACCGGCCGAGCACCTGGTTTACAACCCGGGGATTCCCGAGGAGCGCAAAATGTTCGGCGTTCACGCGTTGAGCGGCGTACCGGCGGAAGGCGCCGGACTTCCGAACGGCAACGTTCCTTTCGGCGGTGAGGAAGGACGCATAGGCGAGTATCCCGTCATCATTGCAGGCCGCAACTTCGGATGCGGTTCCTCGCGAGAGCACGCGCCGCTGGCGCTGGCCGAGGCAGGAGTTCGCGTGGTGGTGGCCGAGTTCTACGCACGCATTTTCTTCCGAAACTCAGTCAACGGCGGGTATCTGATACCGTACGAGACCAAAGAGCGTTTGATTGACCGGGTTGCGACCGGCGATGAAGTGATCGTTGATGTGGAAGGAAACACGCTGACCAACGTGACCAGGAAGGAAGTCCACATCCTGAATCCGCTGGGAGACGTGTTGCCGATCATCGAAGCGGGCGATGTCTTCAAGTACGCCCAAAGCGCGGGTATGGCGTCCCGCTGATTCCGGGGGGCAGGATGACCGAACGGGAAGATAGTCCGTCTATCCTTGTCAGACCTGCCGGGAGTGACGACCTGCCGGCCATTGGCGACTTGTGGCAGGAGATGATCGACTTCCACGTGGCCCGCGACAAGCGGTTGATGGTGCGCCCCACCGCCCGCGAATCATTTCTGCGTTACGTCCGGAATACGTTGATGCGGTCGCCGTCCAGTTTCATCGCGGTTGCCGTATCGCAGGGTCGCGTGGTCGGGTTTCTGGCCGGTCGCATCGAGAACACCGAACCGGTGTACGTGATATCGGACTTCGGCCACATCACAGACATCAGTGTCACGGAATCCGCCCGCCGTCACGGAGTCGGGCGTGCGCTGTTCCGTTTCGCGGAGCAGTGGTTCAAAACGCGGGGCATGAGCACCATTCGGCTCAGCGTGGCCGTCACCAACCCGGTGTCCCGCGCCTTCTGGAAAGAAATCGGTTTTCAGCCGTTTTTCGAGCGCTACTGGTACGATATCGACAACGAGGGGACATAGAAGAGCATGGAAAAGAACATCGCCGTTTTGCCGGGAGACGGAATCGGGGGAGAAGTGACCGCCGAGGCCGTGAAGGTGCTGGATGCCGTGGCCGATCGATGGGGACACGCCTTTGCATACCAATACGCACTTGTCGGGTGGGCGGCCATCGACAACACCGGCTCGGCGCTACCGGAAGAGACGGTCGAGACTTGCAAGGCGGCCGATGCCATTTTCTTCGGAGCCGTGGGTGATCCCAAGCGCGATCCCACGTTGCCGCCTGCCGAACGCCCGGAACCGGTGGCCCTCCTGACCCTTCGCAAGGGCCTCTACGCGAACCTTCGACCTGCGGTTATCGAGCCGGACCTGGCCGATCTCTCTGCCCTTCGTCCCGAAGCCGTGTCGTCCGGTGTCGACCTTCTGATCGTGAGGGAACTGACCGGCGGACTTTACTACGGACGCCCGAAGGAGCGCCGGGGCGACGCGGCAGTAGACACGATGGCTTATTCGGTGGAGGAAGTGGACCGCATCGCGCGCGTGGGATTCGAGGCCGCCCGCAAGCGCCGCAAGAAACTGACTTCGGTCGACAAGGCCAATATCCTGGCCTGCAGTCAGCTGTGGCGCGAGGTGGTCGTCGAGGTCTCAAAGGAATATCCCGACGTCGAACTCGATCATATGTACGTGGACAATTGCGCGATGCAACTGGTGCGGAATCCCGGGCAGTTCGACACCATCGTGACCGAGAACACGTTCGGCGACATCCTGTCGGACGAGGCGTCCATGCTGGTCGGAAGTCTGGGCATGCTCCCCTCGGCGAGCATCGGTGACGGCTCTCAACCGGCGTTCTACGAGCCGATCCACGGTTCCGCGCCGGACATCGCGGGGTTGGGAATCGCCAATCCGATTGCGGCGATCCGTTCGGCGGCGATGCTGTTGCGGTATTCGTTCGGCTTGAATGAAGAGGCGGACGCGGTGGATAACGCCGTGTCGTCGGTTCTGCGGGAGGGACTGCGCACCGCCGACATCATGCAGTCCGGCAAACGGCGTGTATCGACCTCCGAGATGGGCGACGCGGTTGTGGAGAAGATTCGGAAGGGGTAACGTCGGTAGGGGCACGGCATGCCGTCATCCGTACCAACTATATCGATCATTCAAGCGTGAGGCACACTGAGCGGAGCGTAGGGAGCTTGCGACCGAAGCGCAGTCGAAGTGCGCCGGCGTCCTTCAACTACGCTCGTTCCTCGCTCCGCTCAGGATGCCTGGGTTTTACTCTCAAAACGCCGAGATTCTTCGCTGACGCTCAGCAACTGTGTTGATTTGTCAAGTGTTACTGATCATTGAGCTATGCCCGTCAGGGCAATTCGATTG
>JAKQQT010000048.1 GCA_029564025.1 Armatimonadota bacterium
AGCGAGAGCGAAATCGTGCGACCCGACATCACGGTTGTTGACGCGGCAACATGGCTCACGACTGAACCCCCGCCCCCCGACCAGATCTTTGCCGATATGTTCGACCGCGGCGACAAGGTCGCAATCATCGGCTCCAGCAAGCTGCGGAAGTCGTTCTTTCTTTTGCAGGGGGCTCTGTCCCTTGCCAGTGGGAGAGACTTCCTTGGGTGGTCGGTGCCGAAGCCCCGGCGGGTGTTCGTCGTCCAACTGGAAATCCAGCAGCACCACTTTCATCGTCGGGTGCAGCGGATGGCGGCGGCGCTGGAATTGACCCCGGAGAACCTACAGGACCGGCTCCAAATCGTGAACGGTCGTGGACTGGCGTTGGCTGGGGCGGCTGGGATTGAGGCGGTCAAGCAGGCGGTCCTGCCCTCCTCCCCGGACCTGATTTGCATCGACCCCTTGTACAAGATCAGCACTGGAGCAGAGAACACTGCCGAGGATGCGAAAGTGGTTCTGGGGCTGTTTGACCGGCTGGCAGAGCAAACGGGGGCAGCGGTGCTGTACGTTCACCACGACTCCAAAGGTTTCTCGGGCGACAGAGACATCCGGGACCGTGGATCGGGCAGCGGCGTTCTCGGGCGCGACTACGATGCGTGCTTCACGCTGACGCCGCACGCCAGCGAGGACGACGCCGTTGTCGTTGAGACGCTGCTACGGAACTACCGGCCCCAAGAGGCAAGCACGATCGGTTGGGTGAACGACTTGAACGGGGGATACTGTTTTGGACCCCGTCCAGATTTGGCCCCAACAAAGCGGACATCGTCAAACGCCCGAACGCGAGACGCAATCACATTTGACGCCTGCCTTGAGGTGGCAGAGGAAGTACTCAGCAACGCGCCGATGGAGATGAAAGACTTCAAAGCCTGTCTTCGCGAGAAAACCGGACTCAGCCGAGATCGCACGAATGAGTTTGTGAGGTGGGCACTGCAACGTCCCGAGGCCCCGCTTGACGTGCATGGCAGGCGTGGGCGTGGGCAGAACGACAAATGGATCGGCTTGCCGCACCAAATAGACCGGCTCAAGGAGGCACTGTAATGACGCAATCCGATGCGGTTTTAGAACAACGGATAGAACAACGGATAGAACAACGGATTTGCCGTCGTTCTAAGTTTAGAAATACGGACGGCCTTATATATAGGCCGTCCGTCTTTCTAAAACGGGACTCCGTCGTTCTAAACCCGTCCGTCGTTCTAAACCCCTGTGAGAAGAAAGGAGCAACGATGGACAACATCTACCTGCGAATGCCCCTGGACCGCGTCCGGTCCGACGCACTGACCGGCGTGAAGTTGGCGCGTGAGGCTTATCGCCAGCGCGACCCGGTCGGTGCGGACTTCGATCTTGGCCCAGTGGTTTCACCTGCCGAGCAGCAAGCCCACAGGCAGCGGGCGATGGACGCGATTACCGACTACGAGCGCCGGCAGCAACACAAGATGAGGGCACAAAATGGCTGAGAAAAAAACGATCACGCCGAAACAGGAGAAGGCGATCCTCTGCCTGATGGAGGGCCTCAAGCTACGGGCGGTGGCCAAGAAGATCGGCGTGGGCGAACGCACTCTTGCCCGGTGGTTGGTGGACCCTGTCTTCTGTGCCGAGCGCGATGCAACTCGTCAACGTGTCTTCGACCAAGCCGTGTTCAAGTTGGCCGGCATGGCCGACGCGGCGGTGGAGAAG
>JAKQQT010000050.1 GCA_029564025.1 Armatimonadota bacterium
CGACGTACTTGTTGTAGAACGACTTCAGCACCACCGTTACGAGACCGCTGGACGAACCGAACGCTGTCATGAGGAAGGTTTTGCCCGTGCCGGGCGCCCCCTGCATGTAGATGCCCTTCGGTATGCGCCGCGTTCGGCCGGCCCGGATGTCCTCCACGATGCGGTTCAGCAGTTCCTTATGCTTTTCCAGCCCGCCCACAACCTCCAGGCCCGGGCCGCCTTCCACTACCTCCGCGAGGTCACCAACCGTCTTCTCTATCAACCGCTTTTTCTCGTCGATAACGGATTTGAAGGAGAGAGACTCTTTCCGATAGCGCGCCGTGCGGAGCAGATCGTCCAGTTGCTCCAGCGTCAGACCGCCGGTCAGTTCGGCCAGCCGGACATCCGTCAGTTCTCCCAGTGCATTCGGCCAACCAATCGACGTGAGAAACGTCCGAATGTAATCAAAGCGTTCTTCACGGACGGGCAACGGCACTTTCACGATTTCGAGGCGCGAGGACGCCGATTGAATCTTCGAATGAACGTCCGACAGGCTTTCCGTAACCAGCAGGATGATGCAGTCCTTGCGGTCCAGCATGGGATCGGCGGCCCAGCGGCGCAAAGTCATCAAACAGTGCGTGACATGCGGTTGATTCAACCCCACGTCCATTGACGGAGTCAGCGCCTCAACATCCTCGATAATCACCGCCACGTTGTTGCGCGTTGTGATGAGACGTTCGAGAAGCGGCAGAACCACCGCAGGGTCCGTGATGCGGCCCAGTTCGATGCCCGGCACGGCGGAAGGTACGTTCTGGACGCCCCTGTATACGCTTACGAATTGGAGGAGTTGCTGTTCCATTTCCGGCGTCGGGCAACCCAGTCCGCCGCTGAAGGAGTACGTTACGACCAGGCGCTGATTCCCGCCGGGGCCGGCGCCGAGAAGGGCGCGATGAAGGAACGGAACCAGCAGGTGATACTCGCCGGCACCGCCAAAGTAATCGCGCACGTTGCCGTACAGCAGAAAAACAGCGGAGGTTCCGGCTTCGTAGCGCGCTTTGAGGTCCTCTGCCCACGCGGGAAGAGGTATCAAGGTGTTGGTTGTCATTGGTTGCCGGCAGGTGTGAGAGTTGGCTTTGTAGGTGGCGAGGCTTTCTTTGCGTCCTGGGACGCGCGCGGGCTTTGGATAATCGGCTTTTCGCCCGGCTTGAAGACGAATATCTCCTGCGCCGACATCGATTCCCGTCGTCCGCCCAGTGAGGTATACGTCACCGCTATACCCTTGTTCGGACTGTAATAGGCGCGCACGTTCCCGTTCCAGGAGGGTTGTACTGGCAACATCTGCAGGCTGGTGTGCAGGCGGCCGAACGCCACGCTGTTCAGGCGAACGGTGGCGTCCTTGTTGGTGGC
>JAKQQT010000459.1 GCA_029564025.1 Armatimonadota bacterium
GAAGACGTGGAGATGATGTTGCGCAGTTACGACGAGCGCAGAAAGATCATCGTGAACGGATTCCGCGAGATGGGGCTGGAATGCTTCGAGCCGGGCGGCGCTTTTTATTGCTTCCCGAGGATCACGCGCACCGGCTTGTCCTCCGAGGACTTCGCCGAGCAGTTGATCCATCAGCAGAAGGTCGCCGTGGTGCCCGGTACGGCGTTCGGTGACTGCGGCGAAGGGCACGTGCGCTGTTGCTACGCCGTGGCAAAGGACGATATACAGGAAGCGCTGAGGCGCATTCGAGTTTTCATCGAACCGTTGATGAAGTAAACAAGCCCGCCAGAAAGGAAATCCGTACCTGATGTCAACATCATCCACCAACCGCAAACCCGCCTGGGGCAAGGCCGATCTTGCCGCCATCGATGCCGAACTGAACGAAGCGATCCTCAGCGAAGAGCGACGGGAAGAGGAAACCATCGAGCTCATCGCCTCGGAGAACTTCACCAGTCCGGAAGTCCTGGCGTGCCAGGGCTCGACGCTGACGAACAAGTACGCGGAGGGTTATCCGGGCAAGCGGTATTACGGTGGTTGCCAGTACGTGGACATCGCGGAATCCCTGGCTCGCGAGCGAGCGAAGGCGCTATTCGGAGCCGAGCACGCCAACGTACAGCCCCATTCGGGCAGTCAGGCCAACATGGCGGTGTACTTCGCCGTGTTGCAACCGGGCGACACGGTGATGGGCATGGACCTTTCGATGGGCGGGCATCTGACGCACGGCCACCCATTGAACTTCTCCGGCAAGATGTACAATATCGTTTCTTACGGATTGACGCGCGACACCGAGGTCATCGACTTCGACGACGTCCGCGCGAAAGCCCTGGAACACCGGCCGAAGCTCATCATCGCCGGCGCCAGCGCTTACTCGCGTATCATCGACTTCAAGCGATTCCGTGAGATCGCCGACGAAGCCGGCTCGCTGTTCATGGTCGATATGGCCCACATCGCGGGTCTTGTGGCGGCCGGCGTGCACCCGTCGCCGGTACCGTACGCCGACTTTGTGACCAGCACCACGCACAAGACCCTGCGAGGTCCGCGCGCGGGAGTGGTTCTCTGTAAAGAGCAGTTCGCCGAGGTGATTGACAAAACCGTTCTGCCGGGCATCCAGGGCGGACCGCTGATGCACATCATCGCCGCCAAGGCCGTATGTTTCAAGCTGGCGATGGAGCCTGCCTTCAAGGAGTACCAGAAACGCGTGGTCGCCAACATGAAGGTTCTGGCCGACGGCTTGGCGGGGGGCGGACTGCGAATCGTCAGCGGCGGAACCGATAATCACCTGGCGCTTGTGGACCTGACGCCGACAGGCATCAGCGGTAAGAAGGCGGAAACGCTTCTCGATTCCGTCGGAATCACGGTCAACAAGAACATGATCCCATTTGACACGCGGAAAGCCCTGGTTACAAGCGGTATCCGGGTCGGAACCGCCGCAATGACCACGCGCGGGATGGGCGAACCGGAGATGCGTGTAATCGCAGATCTGATCGTGCGCGCCCTTGGTTCGAAAGACGACGAATCGGCACTGGACAGCGTGCGAAACGAAGCGAAAGCCCTGTGCCGCGCGTTTCCACTGTATACACGATAGATTACCGGGTATGTGGCGGCCGCGGAACCTTGTCCGGAACGGCGGGGTAACGCCATCGGGCGGGGTTCGGCGGTCGCCAAACTGCTAGCATAATTGTATGGGACCGATGCGCAACATAGTGTCGCTGGGTAGCCTCCTCGGTGTGCCCTACCGACCGCGCATTCCTCTTCGGTTCCGCAACCCTCATTCACCGCCTTCTCCCGCACGCTGACCTGGAAGTAATCGCGGGCGTCCCAAAGCGTTCGCGGGCAACCGGCGAGGACCGAATTCCTTATCGGTTGTCTGGCTGTACAGAATCCGGGCGAAAGCGCCGGGCTCGGATTTCAAGGCGTATCCCGCGTAAAGAGCGGGATCGGAGAATACGAAATTGCCTGCAGAGATCGATCTCACGTTACGTGTAGCAGGTGAGGCTGGTGAAGGTGTGATGTCCGCCGGTGAGCTGACGTCACTGGGCTTCGCGCGTCTCGGCCTGAGTGTGTATACCTTCCGTACCAATCCGCCCGAAATCAAGGGCGGGGCGGCCATGTTTCAGTTCCGCGTGTCCGACGAACCCGTATTGAGCCAGGGCGATTCACCCGACTTCTTGTTGTGCTTCAACCAGGAGGCGTGGAATCTGCACGGCAATTCCCTGCGCCCGGGCGGAACCCTGATGTACGATCCGGCGCAGTGCGCTCTGCCCGAGCACCACAAAGCCGGCCGCGTGATCGCGGTTCCGATGGACGAAATCGCGCGCAAGGAAGTCGGGGCGCCTCTCTCGAAGAACGTTGTGGCCATCGGCGTGATGGCGGCGTTCGCCGGAATGCCGATCGAGAACATGCGTGAACTCGTCCGGCAAAAATGGGGCAAGCGGAAGGCCGAAGTGCTGGACGCGAACCTGAAAGCCCTGGAGCTTGGCTACCAATACACGCACGACAATCTGCCCGAGGTTGCTGATCTGAAACTGCCCCCGTCGCTGAAACCGGGGACTGCCATCATCCTGACCGGTAACGAGGCCCTCAGCCTGGGCGCTTTGTGCGCCGGGATGTCCTGCTTCTTCGGTTATCCGATCACGCCGGCGTCCGACATCATGGAATGGCTGGCCCGGAAACTGCCGATGGTCGGCGGAACCGTGATCCAGACCGAGGACGAAATCGCCGCCATCACCGCATGCGTGGGCGCCGGATTCGCGGGCGCCAAGGTGGCCACGGCGAGTTCCGGACCGGGTATCAGCCTGATGGTGGAAGGGCTGGGCCTGGCCTCCATGCTCGAGGTGCCGATGGTCGTGTTCAACGCCCAGCGCTCCGGCCCCGCGACCGGCATGCCGACCAAGACCGAACAGGGCGATTTGAACCTGGCCGTCTATGCGGCCCACGGAGATGCGCCGCGTATCGTGCTGGCCCCGCGCGACGTGGAATCGTGCGTTTATACCTCCATCGACGCGTTCAACCTGGCCGAGAAGTACCAGACACCGGTTCTGGTTCTTTCGGATCAGACGCTCAGCCATCGCAGTCAGACCATCCCTCGCCCTGATATCGACGCCTTGATGACGGAGGACCGGAAGCGTCCCGATGTCCAGGCGATTCTCTCGGCGGCGGACGAGGACGATTTGGGCGTCGGCCACGGTTATAAACGGTACGAACTGACTCCGGATCACGTATCTCCGATGGCGGTACCCGGTGTCGACAACCTGCCGTACGTTGCCACCGGTCTGGAGCACAACGAGCACGCGCATATCGACCAGAGCCCGTTCGCGCATTCCGTGATGAGCGACAAGCGCCACCGGAAGATCGAAGCCGCCGCGCAGGAACCGGGCTACACCGAGTTGTACGGTAATCCGAACGCCAAGATCGGAATCGTGTGCTGGGGAAGCGCCGCCGGGCCGGTTGAGGAAGCCGTCGGTATACTGAATGCACGGGGTGTGTCCGCCAAGGGTTTGTACCTTCGGATGATCTGGCCCGTTCGCATGAAGGAGATTCTGGAGTTCGCTCGGCACTGCGATGTGCTGGTGGTTCCGGAACTGAACTACAGCGGTCAACTGGCCGGTTTGCTTCGCTCCAAACTCTACGGACTGACGCGTGTTCCGATTGTTTCGATTACGAAGGTCACCGGCCTGCCATTTGGAGCCGTCGAGATAGCGGACCACGTGCAGGAGAATCTTCCGAACGCAGGTGATCGGAAACGCCGTTCGACGGGACAGCACGAAACGCGAAGGGAGGGCTGATTATCATGGAATCCACCTTGGAGATTCAGCGCACTGTAAAGGACTACCGAAGCGACCAGAAACCGACATGGTGTCCCGGTTGCGGGGACTTCGCGGTGCTGAACGCGCTTTACAAGGCGATGGCAACGCGAAACCTGGACCCGAAGGATGTCGTTGTCGTCAGCGGTATCGGGTGTTCTTCTCGCCTTCCGGAGTTCGTTGCCACCTACGGATTGCACGTCGTTCACGGACGCGCGTTGCCGACTGCGATGGGGGTTAAAACGGCCAATCCGGAGCTTACCGTCATCGCGGTGGGTGGAGACGGCGACGGTTTTGCCATCGGAGGCGGACACGTGCCGCATGCGGTGCGCCGCAATGTGGACATCACGTACATCGTGATGGACAACGAGGTCTACGGTCTGACCAAGGGCCAACCGAGCCCGACCACTCCCGCCGGGATGCAGGCGGTTCAGCACTCCTCGTCCATGCCGAAAATGGCGCCGTGGGGTATCGTGGAAACGCCGCTCAACATGATGGCGATGGTGCTGACATACGGCGCGGCATTTGCGGCCCGCGGATTCTCCGGCAAGCCGAACGAAATGGCGGAACTGATCGGGTTGGGTATCGATCACCGAGGTTTCTCCTTCATTCAGGCCATGAGTCCCTGCGTAACGTTCTATGATACGTATGCGGACTGGAAGACGCTGGTCGCGCCCATCCCGGAATCGCATGATGCGGCGGACCGCTTCGCGGCCATCCAACTGGCGCTCACCGAGAAGGTGTTTCACTGCGGAATCTTCGTGGACCAGACACGTCCGGCGTTGCACGAATTGACACAGAACATCGTGGACCGGAACCTGATTCCGGATCGCAAGACGGCGATCGCTTCGATCCTCGACGGGTTCGCCTGACAACCAAAACGGGCTCGCGCGTAGTCATCCGTTCCGCGCGCGGGCCCTCCAACCCGACACGCCTCAACGGAGAACGATACCGAAACAAGACAGGAACGGCGCTTATATGCTCATAGAAACCTACCACGATCTCGTCGCCTGGTGCCGGGACGCCTCATCTGCCCCCGAGTTGTTCATCGACACGGAGTTCATCGGGGAGGGGCGTTATTATCCCATGGTCGGCGCCATTCAGGTCGCGACACGATCGGAAGCCGTTCTTGTGGATCCCGTCCGCATCACCAACCTCGATCCCCTTCTGGAACTGCTGGCACGGCCTGACAGCGTCAAGGTTTTCCACGCGGCCTCACAGGACCTTGGGATTCTGTACCGGATGATGGATGTGCCTCTGGCGCCCGTCTTCGACACGCAGATTGCGGCGGCCTTGATCTCCAGCGAAGAACAGATCGCGTTCGTAAACCTCGTGGAGCGCATCACCGGCCAGCGTCTTTCCAAGGGGCATTCCTTCACGAACTGGCTTCAGCGACCGCTGAACGAAGGTCAGATACAGTACGCATTGGACGATGTTCGGTATCTGGTGCCGGTTTACGATGAACAGAAGGCAAAGCTGGAGGAACTGGACAGGGCAGGGTGGATGCGCGAGGAAATGGCGGCGTGGGAGCGCGCGGAGACCTTCGAGCCGACCGATCCGAACGAGGTGTATCTCCGCCTGCGCGGAGTGGAGCGCCTGAGCGGGCGCGTCCTGGCGATTCTACAGGAACTGGCCGCTTGGCGCGAGGAGACGGCGCGGAATGAGAACATTCCCCTCGGCCGCATCGCCCGCGACGAAGCATTGATTGAAATGGCCCGCAGAGCGCCCCTTGAGGTGAAGCAACTGCGCGACATCAGGGGACTGACCGGCCAGCAGGCGGACCGCTACGGCCGCGACTTTATCTACGCAATCGCGGAAGGTTCGCGCAAGCCGCCCGTCAAGCCGCCGCCGCGATTGTCATTCCCATTTTCGCTGGAGCCAACGGTCGACTTCCTGGTCGTGTGCCTTCGGGCCTTGTGCGTGGAGAAGTCCGTAGCTTCAGGCATGGTGGCCACGAGAAGCGACCTGTGCCGTATCGCCCAGAAGGGTTTGGATGCAGACGTAAGCCTGACGCGCGGTTGGCGGCGCGAGGCGTTCGGAGAGCCGATCATGGCGGTGCTGGACGGGTGCGTAACGGCGCGCGTGGTGCCGGGCAAAAGGGAAGTTCGGCTGGAGTGGAACGGCGAACGGACCGAAGTCAGCCCTTGTGACGGGTAGACCGCTCGGACCTGCGTTCGGCAATCAGCGCCTCGGCAATGTCCATCGTGTCCCGTTCGTAAGTGCCGTCTTCGATCTGTTTCCGAAGGGATTCGACGTACCGGTCGTGCTCCGGATCCTTGCGCGCCAGCGAACGCTTCACGATGTGAATCTCGCGAGCGATCTCCGGGTTGTTCTGAGCCAGAGTCGATTCGTCGACTTCGTGCGTGTGTGTGCTTCTCGCCATTGTGGTTAGCAACCGTTGATACATGACCATTATCGGTCATTTGTTCGACGATTTAGCCTGAAGTTCCGTTCCTATTTCAGACTCACTACGTTTAACACCACCTCAGCCGGATTTGTTACCGCACGGAAGCCCCGGGTGGAAGATCGCCCTGAGGGCCGAGCAGAATAACCTTTCCGTCCGCCTCCGCCGCCAACAGCATCCCCTGGCTCTGCACGCCGCGTATCACCGCAGGTTGCAGATTGGCAATCACGATGATCGACCTGCCGGGCAATTCTTCCGGTTTGTAGTGCTCGGCGATTCCCGCTATGAGACTGCGCGGTTCCGCTTCGCCGATGTCGATCGTCATCTTCAACAGTTTGTTGGCTTTGGGAATGGGTTCGGCGGTCAGGATGCGCGCCACTTTCAAATGGATGCGCTTAAAGTCGTCGATGGTAACCAGTTCCTCTTCCACGACGGGTTTGGCTTCGACCGGTTGTGCGGGAGCGGGCGCGGGCGCGGGCTTTCGGTTGGGATCGATGCGCGGAAACACGGGTTGTCCTGCCTTGACCGTGGTTCCCGGCGGCAGAAGGCCGGCGCGTCCCGCACTTTCCCACGGTTGGTCGACGACGCGTCCCTCCAGGCCGAGTTGCTCCCAGATGGCTTGCGCGGCGGTCGGCATCATCGGGCACGCGGCAATGGCCACGGCGCGCACGGCGTCGAGGGTGTTGTACAGAACGGTGCCACAGCGTTCGAGGTTGCCCGCCTTGTGCAGATTCCAGGGCGCTTCGTTGTTGATGTACTTGTTCCCCGCGTCGATAACCGTCCACAGCGCCGACGGATAATCGTGCAACCTCATCTCGTTAAGCGCGGTAGTCGCCGAGTTGTGCGCTTCGCAGATGACCGGAGCCAGATCGGCGGAATCCGATTCCGGAGTCGGCAGGACGCCATCGAAAAACTTGCCGACCAGCGATAGGGTGCGGTTCAGCAGGTTGCCCAGGTCGTTCGCCAGTTCCGTGTTGAATCGGGTGACCAGCGACTGCCTTCGGAAATCCCCGTCCTGTCCGAACTGAATCTCGCGCAACAGCAGGTAGCGGATGGCGTCCACGGCGATATCGGGATGGCAACCGCTTTGCGTGGCCAGTTCTGTGGCGAGATCGTAAGGGTCAATCGCATTTCCCTTCGACTTGCTGATCTTCTCGCCGTCGGCGGTCCAGAACCCGTGTCCGAACAAGCGCTCGGGCAGGGGCAGGTCCAGCGCCATCAGCATGGCGGGCCAGAACGTGCAGTGGAACCGGACGAAGATGTCCTTCGCCATCATCTGGACCTGAGCCGGCCACCACTTGCTGAAGTTCGCCTCGTCCGAGAGGTAGCCGATGCCGGACAGATAGTTAATCAGGGCGTCGAACCAGACGTAAATCACGTAATCCGGATCGCCGGGGGCGGGAATGCCCCAACCGCCGGCCTTCCGAGTGACGCACACGTCCCGCAGTCCTTCCTCAATGAAGCGCAGAACCTCATTCTTGCGGAAGGCGGGCGCCATGAAGTCCGGGTGTGCCTCCACGTAGGCCATCAACCGGTCACCGTAGGCGCTGAGTTTGAAAAAGTAATTCTCCTCGGAGACGCGCGTCACGGGTCGTCCGCATTCGGCGTTGGGGCATCGCGCGATGCCGTCCTCGTCTTTTACCACCTGGGCATCGGCCCAAAACGTCTCGTCCGGTACGCAGTAATAACCCTCATACACGCCTTTGTAGATATCGCCCTGGTCGCGCAGGCGGGCGAAGATGCTTTGAACCACGTTGATGTGATCGATCTCCGATGTGCGGATGAAGCGATCGTAGGTGATGCCGAGGCTTTTCCAGGTTCTCTGGAAGCCGGCGGCCATCTCGTCAACAAAGTCCATCGGGTCGCGGCCCAGTTCGCGCGCGACTTCCAGAACCTTCGTTGCGTTCTCGTCCGTTCCGGTGAGGAAGAACACATCCTCTCCCAGTGCCCGGTGATAGCGCGCCAGGACATCGCAGACGACGGTTGTGTAGCAGTTCCCGATGTGCGGCAGGGCGTTGACGTAGTAAATCGGCGTGGTGATGTAGAAGGTGTTCGGCATGTAAGGTTCTCCCGGCGTCTGTGCGCGCAAATGAGGCGCGGCACATCATGTAGTATAAGCGTCGCGGGGGCATTAGGGAACCGGAACGCCGACCCGGATTGACGACGATGAACCGCGAAGTGTATAATAAAACGGTTTCGCGACAGGCACTCTGTCGGGAGGAGGCGTTTATTCGCTGAATTTTGGCCTGATCTGTTCATGGCTGATGCTTCGCCCCTGCCGCGTGTGTCCGAATCTACGCCGAAAGGGGGGGAACAGAAACCATGGCCCATGTAATGGTCAAACCGAATGAGTCAATAGAGAGCGCCCTTCGGCGGTTCAAGAAGCAGATTCAAGAGTCCGGCGTCCTCAAGGATGCCCGCGAACACGAACACTATGAGAAACCGAGCGAGCGCCGCCGCAAGGCCGCGGCCGCCCGCCTGAGGAAGATAGCGAAAGCCGCGGAGAAGGAAGCCACCCGCTGATTCGCCTTTGCCGTGGGGCCCGTCTTCGGACGGGCCCTTTTTCGTATCACAGAGAACGTCACCCAGCACATCGATGAAAGAGCAACCGTCTGTTATCACCTCGCGCAGTATCCCCAAGTCCCGACGTGCCCTCATCGGCCTGACCACCGAACAGTTGCGCGAGAAGTCCGTGGAATTGGGGTTCGAGCCCTTCCGGGGCAAGCAACTGGCTGAATGGCTATACCAAAAACGCGCCCGGACATTCGATGCGATGACGAATCTCCCGGCGGCCTTCCGTGATGCACTTTCCGCGAACCACACCATCGGTTGGCCGGAAGTCGTGTCCACCTACTCCGCTGATGACGGGACCGCCAAATTCCTGGTCGAGTACGCCGATGGAAACCGCGTGGAGTGCGTTCTGCTTCCGTACGAGGACCGCGCGGGCGTCTGCCTTTCTTCGCAGGTCGGGTGCGCCGCAGGCTGTGTGTTCTGCGCAACCGGCGCGATGGGATTCACCCGGAATCTGACACCGGGCGAGATGGTGGCGCAGGCACTGGTCGCCGAAGACCGGCTGGTCACCCAATCCTCGTCAGCGACCACTCGCCTCAGCCACGTCGTGTTCATGGGTATGGGCGAACCGCTTTGGAACCTGGAGAACGTCATCCAGGCCGTGTACCTTCTGAACGAAGAGATGAAGATCGGGATGCGCGGCATCACGGTTTCCACCGTGGGCATCCCTCCGGCGATGAGAACCTTGGCCGAGGAGAAACTGCAAATCACGTTGGCGGTCAGCCTCCACGCCGGCACGGAAGAGGTGCGCCGCCAACTGGTTCCCGTGGCGCGCAAGTATCCGATGGAGAGCGTGTTCGCGGCGGCGGACCGGTACTTTGACCTGACCGGGCGGCGCGTTACCTACGAATATGTTCTGCTCGGCGGGGTGAACGACACGAAAGAAGAAGCGACGGCGCTGGCCGCGTGGTTGCGCGGCCGACCCGCGCACGTGAACCTCATCCCGTGGAATCCGGCACGTTCCATCTCCGAGTTCAAGGCCCCGCACCGCGAAGCCGTGGCGCGTTTCCGGAACGTGCTGGAATCGGTGCAGATACCGGTGACGCAACGATTTGAACGCGGCCGGGGAATCGATGCCGCCTGCGGCCAGTTGGCCATCGGCAAACGGAGGCGGTGACGTGAGTTTCGTCGCGGAACGCCTACACAGTGTGCTCGCCGGCCTGCCGAGGTTCGAGGAACGCCCTCAACAGGTGCAGATGGCGATGACCATCGAACGCGCCCTTGCCGAGACGGTGCACGCCGTCATTGAGGCCGGTACCGGTAGCGGCAAGACGATGGCTTACCTGATCCCGCTATTGGCTCACTCCGAACGCGCGGTAGTCTCTACCGGCACCATCGCCTTGCAGTCGCAGTTGATGGACAAGGATATCCGGTTCCTCGCCTCGCAATACGGCCGTCCGTTCCAATATGCCGTCGCCAAGGGGCGCATGAATTACCTCTGCCTGGAGCACGCGCTGGAAGCCGACCGCGTCCTTCCGCCCGCCGGTGAGGACCGCACCCAGTTGGACAACGTGATGACGGTGTGGCGTTCGGGAGGCTGGGACGGCGACGTCTCGACACTTCCTTTCAAGGTTGAGGGACGTTTGTGGCGCCAGGAACTGACGGCTTCCTCCGACGAGTGCCACGGTTCCCGGTGCCGGTTCTTCGCGGAATGCCCTTACATCAGGGCTCGCAAGAAACTGGAAACCGCGGACATCATCGTCGCGAACCACGCGCTGTATATGACCGACGTATCCACAGGCGGCGCGATTCTTCCTCCGCACAAGATCGTCGTGTTCGATGAAGCCCACAAGATTGAAAGCGCCGCTGTCAGCGCGTTCACCGTTCAGGTGGGAAGATACGCGACGCGTTCCCTGCTGAGGCGCGTGAATCGCCGTCTCAAGGAGTTCCCGTTCACGCTGGAGAAAGCGCTGGCCGACGCCGACGAGCAGTTCCTCACCTGGGCGGAGAAGTCGCCTCCGGGAAGCCGCCGCCTGTTCAAGGACACGCGTTTGCTGGACGTCGCCCACGGCTTTACGGAAGTGCTGGAACAAGTGGCGGACGATATCCGCAAGACTCCCGTGGAGCATCTGGAGTTGTTCGCCGACACGCCGGAATCCGCAAAGACGGAAGCCGCGGCATGCCGCGATTCATTGCTGGCCCAAACGCAGAGTCTGCAGAGCCGTTGGCAGCATTTTGCCGAGGTGCTGTCCGCGCCGGACGCGTCAGACTTTGTTCAGTGGATCGAAGTCCAGGAAGCGGGATCGCGGAACGAAGGTCCCCTGTATTACCTGAACTCCGCGCCGTTGGACGTGGCCGAGTTTCTGGGCGAAAACCTCTGGCCGCACAAGACCGCCGTCCTCACCTCGGCGACGCTGGCAACCGGCGGATCGATGGACTACGTGAAAGGCCGCCTGGGGCTTCTGCACTCGATGGACCTGGCGCTCCCGAGTTCGTTCGACTACACCACCCAGTGCGCCCTGTACTGCCCGAACGGATTGCCCAATCCCAACACACCAACCTACAACACGGCGATAACCGCAGTGCTTGTTCCGCTGTTGCAGAAAACGCACGGACGCGCGCTGGTGCTTTTCACGTCCTACAAGGCGATGAGGGAAGTCGCGGCGATGCTGATGGAGGCGAACCTTCCGTTTCCCATGCGCACGCAAGAGGACGCGTCGCGTCCCCGCCTGTTGAGTTGGTTTCGCGGCGAAGAGAATCCGGTTCTGCTGGCCACGGCGACCTTCTGGGAAGGGGTTGACATTCCTGGATCAACGCTGAGTTGCGTGGTCATTGACCGCCTTCCGTTCGCGCACCCCAACGACCCGGTGGTTCAGGCCGTGGTCGACCGCCTCAAAGCGCAGGGACGCGACTGGTTCAACGAATACTCTTTACCCAATGCGATATTGTCACTCAAGCAGGGCTTCGGCCGCCTGATTCGCTCGCGCCAGGATACCGGAGTCGTGTGCATCATGGATCCGCGCCTGATGTCCATGCCTTACGGCCGCGTGATCCGGGAGAGCCTCCCGCCCGCGCCGATTGTGCGGAGCCTGGAGGCGAAGGAGATACAGAGGCTGTTTCCCGGGTAGGGAGGATGTTTAGGCACGGCAGAGGGTAGGGGTACAGCATGCTCCATTTGTACCAACAAAATCGACTTACTGAGCGTGAGGCACGCTGAGCGGAGCGTAGGGAGCCTGCGACCGAAGCGTCCATACGAACCCGTAGGGGCAGTCGAAGTGCGCCGGCGTCCTTCGACTACGCTCGTTCCTCGCTCCGCTCAGGATGCCTGGGTTTTACTCTCAAAACGCCGAGATTCTTCGCTGACGCTCAGCAACTGTGTTGATTTGTCAAGTGTTACTGATCATTGAGCTATGCCCGTCAGGGCAATTCGATTG
>JAKQQT010000058.1 GCA_029564025.1 Armatimonadota bacterium
CGCGGGTCGGCGAGCAGACGGCGCACATCGTCCAGGTTGGCGGTTCCGAAAGTGCGATTGGCGTTCCAACGGATCATCCGAGCCGCTCCAGGAGAAATCGGCAATGGCCGAGCAGGCCGTCCACAGGCGGCCATTTTTGCACGTTGCGAACCATGTATTTTGGAGAGGTTGCGCCGGAATCGAGCGGATCAAGGATGCGGTCGCCGTTCACGATGTCGATCGAGGAATCCGCGTGGAAGCAGTCGAACTCGACGCGGTCGCGGTTGCCCTCCAGCAGGCGCAGCACGTCGGCGCTGACCGGCTGGATGTCCACGTTGGAAATCGTGTGGTGGAGCGTCCAGGTGGACGTGACGCTTCCCCGCGCCGATTGCGTCGTGGTCTGGCGATAAACCGAGATGGTCTTCAACTGCGCGCCGAACGAGAGCGGATTCATCGCGCCGATCCGCCCGCAAATAAAAAAGCGGGCAACTCTCCGTTATTGAGGGTTGCCCGCCCGCATTCGGTAGTATCCGGCCTATGAGGTGATATTACACTATGTGTTACTACTTGTCAACGGTGTTTTGCAACTCCGTCATCCGCGTCCAAACGTCCATGCAAGCATCGTGATAGGCCTGCTTGCTGGCAGAGATTGATGCCTTGAAATTCGTGTAACCGAGACGGAACAGTTTATTTGCCAGAACCACGGCTACGTGACCACGCGAGATAGCGGCACGATAGCGATAGTCGGCGTTTGGTGTGCGCTTAACCTTGGCTTTCGGGAAAATCGCCTCGATGGCGCCCGGTTCCCGCGCCCGGACAAGCAGACAATCAGGCCTGTCGCGATGGGCGACGATACTAAGCATGCCATTGTTGGTGAATATCCACATGGCTACAGGCCTAAATTTATAGTTACGCTATCGATTTCGCTCATCTTCTTGCCCTTCCTTTGTTTTGAATGCGCGGACCACCTGGTAAGGCCGTCCGCTGCTGATTGCATCCAATGCTATTCGTCCGCTGTCGGTGATCTCCAGAAACACGCGCCGCTTGCCCGGAGATCCCCGAGAGTCCCCCGCAACCGCAACCAACCCCTTGCGGCGCAAGCGCGTAATCATCGAACTTGCGTATTTCGACGACACGCCGCACATCTCCGCGAGTTCCGCCGCGTAGGACACGCGGACACGGCTGAGATGCCGGAGGAGTTTTGCCTCCTCCGGCGTGGGCACTTGGATGGGATCAAGACTCAGGTTTTTTCTCATGGGCTTCCTTGAGGATCTCGCGAACGATTTCCTCC
>JAKQQT010000061.1 GCA_029564025.1 Armatimonadota bacterium
GAACTCTATGCGCGGTGCAAGGCGTTCATCTTCCCCGGCGAGGAGGACTTCGGATTGACGCCCCTCGAGGCAAACTCGGCGGGTCGGCCGGTGATTGCCTTCAAGGCCGGCGGAACGCTGGACACGGTGGTTCCCGGCGTCACCGGCGAGTACTTCACCGAACAGACCGTGGACAACCTGGCGGCGGTGATGGAAAAGTTCAATCCGGACGCCTACGATACGGCCGCGATCCGCGCGCACGCGTGCAAGTTTGACACATCGGTGTTCCGCGAACAGTTGATGACGCAGATCAACCGGTGGATGGGGGAGTACGGCAAGCGCATCCCGCGCACGCCGTAAAGAAAAAGGGCCGTCCGAAGGGACGACCCCAAATCGTGGTAGGGCGTACGGGATTCGAACCCGTGATCTTCACCTTGAAAGGGTGACGAGTTAACCGCTACTCCAACGCCCCGTATTCAGATTTCGCCGCAGATGGCGCCCTCGGAGGGAATCGAACCCCCGCACTCGGCTCCGGAGGCCGATGCTCTATCCCCTGAGCTACGAGGGCAAAGCCTAACTCACTATACCACGCGGAAACCCGTTCGGCAAGCGACAAAGCGCAGTTTCCTGGTCGGCGTTGCGGCATGCGGGCCAAAAAACCCCGCTGTTGTAACTATAATCAACGAGGGACGGCAAGGCCGCGCCCGAACGATGATCCCGCACGGAGTGCCGATTGCTCTCAAGAACCCTGTTGCTGAAGATGGCGGACAGCCCCTTGCTCCGCCGCCTGGTTGAATCCCGAGGTTCGGTGTTTGCCGCGCGATTTGTCGCCGGATCCACGCTGGACGACGCCATCGATACCATCCGGGCATTGAACCGGAGGGGCATCGACGTTACCCTTTCTCACCTTGGCGAGCATGTGCACGATCCGACCGCCGCATGGGCCGAGGCGGATATCTTCTGCGAAGCGCTGGAACGGATTCAGAAAGAGAACGTGCGGTGCCACTTGAGCGTCAAGCCCTCGCAGATGGCACTGGATGTCGACAAGGCAGTCTGCGAGTCCGCCATCCGAAAGGTTGTCGAGAAGGCCGCGGAGACCGGCAACCGCGTGCGCCTGGATATGGAGGACTCCAACACCACGGACGACATTCTGGGCATCACGCGGCGCATCCACCGGAACTTCCCGAATATCGGAGTTGTGATCCAAGCCTACCTTCGTCGCAGTCCGAACGATATCGACGCCCTCAATGAAGAGAAGATATCCATACGGTTGTGCAAGGGCGCCTACAACGAACCGGCGACCGTCGCCTACCCGACGAAAGCCGAGGTTGACGCGCAGTATGTCAGCCTGATGAAGGTCCTGCTGAAAAACGGAACCCTACCGGCTTTTGCCACGCACGACGAAAAGATGATCCAGGCGGCAATTCAGGCTGTGGCGGAATATGGCGGGGCCGGAGTCGCAACGAACTGGGAGTTTCAGATGCTGTACGGCATCCGGCGCGAACTACAGCACACCATCGCGGACAAAGGCCATCGCATCCGCGTGTATGTGCCCTACGGAACCGAGTGGTTCCCGTATTACATGCGCCGCCTTGCCGAGCGTCCCGCCAACGTGGTCTTCTTCCTGAAGAGCATGTTGAAACGGTAGAGGGTGTCCCAGGACGGTAGATATCTGTTCTTGATTTGTGTAACCAATCGCTAACCGTGTCATCCCGAGCGTCAGCGAGGGATCTGCGGGTGAGTTCCGGCTCCCCGCGCGCGGGGAGTTGAGCGACCGCAGATTCCTCACATTCGTTCGGAATGACACGGTTAATGCTTCTTCTTTGGTTTAGTTGTTACGGATACCCGCAGATCCCTCGCATTCGCTCGGGATGACGCCCATTTGCAATCAATTTGCCGTCGCTGAATCCGTCTGTCGTCTAGAAGTCGGTTACGCCGGTGAAGTTGAACTTCTCAAGGTACAGCGCCGGGCAGAGGATACCCGAGAAGCGGTACAACTGGCGGCCGATGCCTCCCACGTTGTTCAGCGCGCCCAGGATGGATTGCGTGAACCGCATGTTCTTCAGCGGGTACTTGATCTCTCCGTCTTCCACCCAGAAGGTTCCGTCCCGGGTCATACCCGTGAAGGTCGTCTCGATTGGATTGATCTTGTTCGTGTAGTGGAAGTAGGTCACCAACACGCCGCGGCCCATCTTCTTCACCAGTTCTTCCACCGTCGCGTCGCCCGGTTTCATAACAAGGTTGCGCGGCCACGGTCCCCATGATCCGAGCGCCGAAACAGCGTGCCCTGTGCTGGCTTTGCCTTCCTTGTGAGCCGTGAACGAATCGTATACCGGCCCCTTGGCGACTCCGTCCGTTATGATGTCAACGCGCTGGGACGCCACGCCTTCCGCGTCGAACGGGCGCACGAAACCGCGCGGATCACGGGCGTCGTCCCATATGCTGACTTCCGGGCAGACCACCTGCTGGCCGAGCCTGTCGCACATCCAAGAACGGTGCTCCTGCACGGCCAGGGCGCTGACGCCCATCCATACCAGCGAGCCTATCATATCCTCAACCGCATACGGCAGAAGAACAACCGGATACTCGCCGGGCTCAATCGCCTTGGGATTCTGTCCCGCGAGACAGCGGTCGACGGCTTCCTTGCCGGCGCCGGAGACGCCCAGGTCTTCCAGCCAGGGGCTGTGCCGTTCGGCGCGCGCCCAGCCGGTGTCTTTATTCGTAGCCACCACAAAGTGGCTGGAGGTGTTCCGGTAATACGAGCGTGCGCCGCGCGAGTTCTGGACCGCGTGTTCCACGCCCATGGTGCTGAGACTTCCGCCGGCCTTTACGTCTTCCTTTTTTGCTCGAGCGATCACCTCGCCGACCAGGTCCGCCCGTTGGTCGGGTGTGCAATTCGCCACCGCATCGTCCCACTGGGCGGCATCGGAGGCGTTGGTGTTCGGACCGGGCAGGCGCACGTAATCGGGATTCTCAACGGCCAGACGGGCGAACTCGAGGGCCGTTGCCGCCGTTTCGCGCACGCTCTGCTCGTCCAGTTTGTTCGTGGAGGCATAACCGATCTTCTTGCCGACGATGGCCTTTATCTCCAGCGTCGCATCGGTTTCCGCCACGTTCTGGTGGATCCTGTTTTGCGAGAACCGGGTTAGCGCAAGGTCGTACGCTGTCAGGCTTACCTGGTTTTCGTCCGCCGGGCAGGCTTCCTGGGCCAATGCCAGGATTCTTTGGATTTCGTCACGGCCAATCATCGCTTTTCCTCCGTTACTCCAACCCGCACGTTGCGGAACCGGGCATGGCTGACGCCGTGACCCACGTGTCCCGTCTGTCCCGGTTCGCCCTTGCCGCAATTCGGCACGCCCCAGATACGCCACTCGGACGGGCCCGCGACTCCGTCGCAGTTGCCCCAGAAGTCCGGTGTGCGCCCTGTGTAGGTGCTGTCCTTCACAACCGCGCCAAGCTCACCGTTTTCGATCAGTCGGCCGTACTGGCACGCGAACTGGAAGTTAAGCCGGCGGTCGTCTATACTCCACGACTTCACGCCTTCGACCACGAGGCCTTTGTCGGTGCCCTTGATGAGATCGTCCAGTGACGAATCTCCGGGCAGAAGGTTGATGTTGGTCATGCGGATGATGGGCAGTCGGCTCCAACCGTCGCCGCGCATAGCCCCACTGCTGGTGCGTCCGATGACCGGCGCCGTTTCGCGTGACGACAGGTAGCCGACGAATTTGCCCTCGTCCACGATCTTCGTGCACTGGGAGGGGACGCCCTCGTCGTCGTAGGCGAAAGTGCCGAGCCCGCCTGGCGTGGTTGCGTCCGCCACGATGTTGACGTGCGGCGAACCGTAAGTAAAATTGTCCAGTTTCTCGGGCGTCAGGAACGACGTGCCGGCATAGCTGGCTTCCATACCCAGCACGCGGTCCAGTTCGATGGGGTGCCCGCAGGATTCGTGCAGTTGCAGGGCAAGCATCGGACCCTTGATGATCAGCGTGCGCACGTCGGCCGGGCAGTGTTGAGCAGTCAGCAGTTCCACCGCCTCGCGAGCCACCCGCTCGGCATTGCCGGGAAGATCAACTTCCTCGATATACTCCCAACCGGCCTGCTTCCAGTCCTCGGGGTAGTTTCGGTTCTGCATCTCACCGCCGTCCGCGGCGATGGCGCTGACATCAGAACCGGATTCCACCTTGGTCTGGTGGATGCGCGCGCCGTCCGTGTCGGCGTACCACTGTTCGTAGCGGTAGGCGTCCACGGAACACTCGCGGACAACGACTTTCTCGATGCCGACCATCTTCGAATCGGTTTCCATCAACAGCTCGACTTTCTGCTTGATGGGTACGGTAAAGGGATCGATTTTGCAGGGCGCGGTCCACTCCGCGACTGCCGGCTCACGTGGCGAAAGCACGACGTCCTTGTCCTTGAAACGAGCCGATGCCTTCGCGATGGCGACCGCTTCGCGACCGACTCGCGCGGCTTCGGCCTCGGTGAGTTCCCGACTGGCGGCGAATCCCCACGCGCCGTCGGCGAGCACCCGGATGCCGAATCCCTGCTCGCTGTCCTCAGCCAGGGCATCGATGGCGCCGTTCTTGACGGCCACGCTCTGACTTCGCCGCAGGATCAAACGGCCGTCCGCGTATCCCGCGCCGGCGCTTTTTGCCGCGTCCAGCGCGACTTCCAATAGCTTGTACATAAGGCGAACCTCCATCCGTGAGGATAGCAAAGCGCGGCGGAGGGAAGGGCGAAGTGCGGGGATAGGGGCAAGGAAAGGGAAAACCAGGAGATATAGCCCTTGGGGCTGGTATGGGATTACGATGGTACCACCAGCACCAACTATTCACTTAGGCAAGCGTGAGGCACGCTGAGCGGAGCGCAGGGAGCCTGCGACCGAAGCGTCCATACGGACCCGTAGGGGCAGTCGAAGTGCGCCGGTGTCCTTCCCGTACGGACCCGTATGGGCGACTGCGCTCGTACCTCGCTCCGCTCAAGATGCCTGGGCCTGTGTCTCCCAAACGGAGATTCTTCGCTGACGCTCAGAATGGCATTCCACGACGCTTGTCTGATCGACTCACTTGGTACAGACGCTGGATGAAACAGGAATCACCTCGTCTTCGTTACCTTCATTCGGTACAAATGTGAACCGCTCGTGTAGTATAGAAATCCGTCCTTGCCGAACACCGGGTGCTGGGCTGTATCCAACTGCACGCTGTCCAGGGTCTTTGGATCGGTGACGGTCAGGCGGCCGCCTAGCGCGCTGTACAGCAAGCCGCCCGGGCCCCAGGTCATCACGATCGGTTTCCAGGAATGCGAAACGTCCCAAGACGAAGGCGAAAGCGTTTTCACTGCTTCAACACGAAGGGTTTTGGGATCCATCCGGAAAAGCGTGCCCTGCCACGCGCCCCACAGCTTGCCGTCCGGGCCGAAACACAAGCCGCTGACAGCCTTCGGGATCGAGTCGAACGCAGGGTGTTCCGGCGTCACGGACTTCAGCAGTTGCTTCTTCTTTACGTCCCAGACGAACACCTTCGCCGCCTGTTCGGTCGGTGCGATGCCCAGTCCGCCCCAAACGGTGGTGGTTCCGTAGATCAGACCATTCCGGTAGACAAGGCGCACGATGCTCTGGTTGGGAACGATGTTGCGGAAAACCTCTTTGGCATTCGTTTCGGGGTTGTAGACCGTCAGCGCCCCGCCCAGTTTGCCGTAACCGGCGATGGTGCCGATGTATACGGACGAACCGTAGGTTTCGAAAGCAAACGGCCGGTCCTGCTCGCCTCCGATCTCGAACAGGCGGGCGGCCTTCGGAGAGTCGGCTGTGATATCCATCTGCATGAGGATGGCGTGAGGGTAGATTCCGAAGTACGCCTGCTTCTTCAGGAACCCGATGCCTTCAGCCTGGCCGAGAGCGAAGTTGACGGTAGTTCCCGCCGTGGTGTCATAACGTGCTCCAACGCTTCCCGGGTAGCCGCTCATGTAGAGGCGTTCGTCCGGTCCCTTCTCCATGGCCTGGATCGTAACGCCCTGGCCCTCCACGTCCAGTTTCCACCCTTGATACGCTTGTGCCTTCGGGTTGTAGGCCCAGATGTCGGCGCCCCACGATACGGTGACCAGCGACGGTTCGCCGGTTCCGGTATCCAGCCAGCCGAAATCGCGCGTGTACGATGTGGACTTGAAGCCGGGAGATTCCTTGATGGTGTCGGTCGCGAGGTCGTATTCCCACAACTTGCCGCCCTTGCGGGCGAAATACACCTTGCCGTCCCTTTCCGGAGAGGCAATGGCTCCGTCCGCCAGACCATCGGGAATCGTTTTGATCACCTTGTCCGTACCGGTGTCCAGGACGAATATCAGAGAGTCCGCGCCAAATCCGAAGAGCCGGTTGCCGGCGACAGTCAGACCGCGTATGATGGTGCCTTCGGTCCGCAATTCCGGCGGGAGTTCGATTTCGGTTCTGCTGTCGGTCGCCGGGTTCCAGCGGATGAGGCGCGGCCGGGTGCCTACGCCGATGTATGCGTCCTTGCCGCTGAAGGCGATGCTTCGGGCGTACTGCTCGCCGGCGACGACGGACCCCTTGTCCTCCATCTTGCGGGACTTCGGATCGTAAATGAACAGGCGTCCCGTGTTGAACGTGCCCATATAGATCCGCTTGTCGGGTCCTTCCTGAAGGCACATGATCACACGGTCGGCCGTTCCGAGGTGTTCAATGGTTTTACCTCCCGCTTTCCAGGAGAAAAGACCGCCGGCGGTCCCACCGACGTACACCGTGCCGTCGCTTGCCACGATGGTGGAGAACGACGTGTCGTCCTCGCCGGGTAGAGGGCCGGAAAAAAGCCTGTCCCGAGTGCGGGTGTTAAACACGAACAGCATGCCGGGATTGCCCTTGGCGATGAAGGCGGTGACCGGCGTGCCGTCCGACAACAAACCGTAGCCGCCGTTGGTTACGGCGACTGTCTTGATCGGGGTGCCAAGGTCCTCAGCGTCGCTCAGGCGGATGCCTTGGAACGTAATGCCCTCCGCGTCTGCCGCGACGGCGACCGTCAGCCCGAGAACAAAAATACCGAGTACAAACAGCGTCAAATACACAGTCTTCAATCCGCCCTTCCTCTCCAGACCCAGCGGGACATACTTCACTTGGAGTCGGCTGTCTGCACAAGCACAGTAGCCTTGCCCTTGAGCGTCAGAACAAGCACACCGGTTTTGACGTCGTACGTGTTAACACCACTCAGGGAGACGGGCCTGTTACCGACGAGAACACGGGGCTTCCTGGCGACGCCGGTGACCACGATCTGGTATGGTTCCTTCGACCAGCCGTTCACGGTGAAGCGGCATCGATCCACGGCGTCTTCGTGCCTGGTAATACCTCCCGGGGCATGCACTGTGGCGCCGTTCTTGAAAAACACGGCCGTACCATATACGGCGGGCTTTCCGAAAGCCAGGATTGCCTGGCTCTGCAGAGTGGCAGGGTTGATGTGCACGTCGTTCCGGATGGCGGTCCGCAACTGGAACGAATCAGGAAGCAATCCCTGGCGTTGTGGATCCTCACCTACGGGCATCGTCTGCTGGACTCCCGAGATGGCGATACCGTCGGCCAGGCGCTTCCAGATGACGTTCTTGTCGTAGCGGTTCAGGCGGTACAGGACGTCTGCGTACACGAGGCCGCACCATTGTACGGGCAGGCCGAACCAGCTACCGGTCCAGTACGTGGCGCCGAATACCGGGATGGTGGCGTAGTCGCCCACGGGTTGCGTCGGCGATGCGAGGTATACGAAAGGTACTCCGGTCCACGCCCAGTAAACAGCCCGGTCCAGAAACTGTCGGTCGCCCGTCAGTTCGTAGCCGATGATATACGCTTTCGCGAGATAGGCCGAGGCGAGGATGTCGGGCGTGTGAAGGGGAACCTCCCACGGTTGCGCGCCGCGCGGAACCGAACCGTCGTAGCGATCCAGTTTTTTCAGCAGATCGAGCCCGGCTTTCCTGAGAGCGGCATCTCCCGTGAACTGCGCGTGTTCCAAAAGGTTGGACAACACGCTGGCAGTCAGACCGTTGGTGGCCCTGCCGGGATTGGTCGTCGAGAGGTCCATGCCGTCGGCGGGCGGATTGTACAACACGTCACCGTCGGATTGGAAGCGCCTCAACGTGGCGTAGCCTTCAGCCCTTGCGCTCTCCACTGCCTTCACAGCCTGGCGGTAGACAAGCGCCGCCGCCGGAGTGCGGATATGGCCGACCCCCGAGTTGTGGAGTTGCTCCGGCGGAACCAGTGCGACTGCCCCTTTGGCGGCTTGTTTGAGCCGTTTTTGCGTAGCGGAGTCAGGAGACAGGGCGGCCAGGTAATCCATCCACAGAGCGGCGTCCGCGGCGGCGCCTTCGCCGAAACTGCCGGGCCATGCGTGGCGGTAACGGTTGCCGACCCGTATGCCGGAGTCCAGCCAGCCGGCCGTTGCGGTTTTCGCGTATTCCTCCCATGAACCGGACGGTGGAAGTGGGGGAAGGCCGTACCGTTGCACAAAGTCTTTGACAGCCGGGACCGCGTCCGTACCGGTTCCGCCGGTGAGGCTCGCCGAGAGCGTCAGCGTTTCGCCCGCTTTCAGCAACTCGCCCTTGTAGGGCAACAGGTTGCCCTCCACGCGATTCATGCCGTTGGAGCCGGGGTAGATGACGCCCATCACGTGTCCGCCGGACTGGAACAGGCGGTCCGGTGAGTCGAACACGGCGCTGAAGCGGTCGTCCCGTTTCCACGCGAGCGCGACGTAACGGTTGTCGGAGCACACCGTCATCAGCGGGAAGGTCATCTTAACGCTGTCAGGGACCTGGCGTTTGGATTGCGGTCCGACGATGTCCTTCTCGGAACTGCTCGGTTCGTTTTCGCCGAGATACTCGAGTCCGGCAAACATGGCCTGCGTCTTGGACTCGCCGAACGAGCCCGCACCGGGAAACAGCATGAACAACGGCAGGAACACGACCTCGCGATCCGCGTCCACCTGCACGCTCGATCTGACGGAGATGCCGCCTTTGGCGTCGGACCTGAAATCCTGATCGAGGTTCCATCTGGCGCCGTCCGCGTCGCGCAATGTGGCGGTTACCCGGATGCCGTCGCGGGTCTTTTCAGCCTTGGCGCCGGTGATCGAATCAGCATTCTGCCACCGGAGGTTGCCGTTCGCGAAGTAGCCGAACACGGGATTGGCCAGTCCGCGCGCGGTGTTCTTGCCGAAAACCGATAGTGTGAACGAGCCGAACCGGTCCATAGCGTGCGTCAGTTTCAAGTTTCCGGACGTGAGCGACACGGAACCGCCGGTGAAGGAGGGTACTTCCGGCTTCGGCCAATCCGGCTCTTTCAGCAGGACGCGTTCCGAGAACGAAATACCGGAAACCGTTACCGTGCCCCGTGTCCCCGGCGGGTCCAGTCGGAAGACGGTATCAGGGCCCAGCGGAGGCAGTGGCACACGCACCGTCTGCCAATCTCCGGCGCCGACCGGGAACTTGACGGAATCGGCTTCATTCGCGCCTGTGCCCTTTGGATAATAAAACAGCTGGCCGGAGCCGGGACGGGCGGTTTTCAGCCGGATTTCAGCCCACAACAGCATTCCCTGGGGCAGACCCACGGACGGTCCGCTGATGTAGGGGTCTCCGCCCGTGATGGTTATCTCCATCCCCTCTGGCGTGTGCTTCAGGGCGCTTACGTCGTGGTCCGACTTCCATTGCGCCACGACCGAAGGTTGTGTGAAGTCGATAGACGGAAAGACGTCCGCCTCGAGCGCCGTGCAACACGCGAAGATCAACAGGACCACGAGGAAAGGCTTCATTTTTCGAGGGCTTTCTTCACGGCGGGCGTCAGCACGTCCGCCATACGCAGGAATCCGACATCGGTGCAGTGAACACCGTCCACCGTGTGTTCGCCGTCCTTGCCGGTCAGTTTGTCGCACTTCACGTAATACAGCAGACCGTCCCAATCGCGCACGTTGTCTTCGTAGACCTTGCGAAGCGGCACATTCCACGTGTCGGCCATCTTCGGGCCCTTGCTTCTGCGGAATGCATCTGCAACGACGGCGTGCTCAACCAGCATTACGGGTACGCCGGGCCGTTTCGCCTTGATGGTCTTCAACGCATAGCCGATACGTTCCTCCACCCAGTCTCCGCGCATATTCGCCATAGGGTCGATGACAAACAGCGATGCGTCCAGTTCGGCAATTAAATCGAATATTTCCGGTTCGCCGCGACCGGAGCCCGAAAAACCGAGGTTGATGACGGGAATGTCCAGTTTGCGTCCGACGATGGCGGTGTAGGCCATTCCCGGACGACTGGCGCACCCGCCCTGTGTGATGGAAGTACCGTAGAACACGACCGGCTTGATATCGTTTTTGCGCGGGGGAGCGGGTTTGACAAACGAACCACTTGGAACTCCGACTTCGACACTGGTGACGCCATTGTACAGCGGGAAGTACAGGGTGTATTCGTACGTTCCCTTGTCGATATTCGGGGTCAGCAGGGTTTCGTTGTTCTGCCCGGTCGGACGTCCCACGGCCAGCCATTCCCACTTGCCTTTCAGGCGGACATACAGGTCCACGCCGCTGACACCCGTGGCCGGCATGTGGTTCATCGCCAGATCAGCGCTTGTCAGCTTCCACCGCGCGTGAATCTGGGTGGCGTCGGACACAAACCGGACCAGCAAACCGGCGCTGTTGTGCGACAGGCCCCAGACCTGTTCGTTGACGATCTGCTTGGCTCGCGCCGGCAGGCGGTCGTATACGGACTCGGTGTCAGTCCATCCGCGTCCCTCAATCGTGAGTTCCCTGGCGTTGTACCATACGATGTTGGGTTCCGAGGGTGCGCTCTGAGCGGCGCCGGTCGCAACAGAAAGTCCAACGGCGAGGGCCGCGTTCCTGATTTTCTTCAACATGCCTGACCTTTCCTGTGTGGAATTGCGTCCCGTGAAGGAACGTTCCGTGGTATTGTCTTCATGGTAGAAACAAGGCCCGTGTTGAGTCACAGTAGAGTCGGCGTGAAGGCCCGGTTGTCCATACCGGCGTTGCGACTGCCTATCATGAAATGGGAAGAGGACTCGTGATCCCACGGAAAGGACCCGAAACGGAAGATGAAATGGACCCGGAGCCGCCAGAGCGGCTTTACTCTGATTGAGTTGCTGGTCGTGATCGCCATCATTGCGATCCTGGCCGCGATTCTGTTCCCTGTTTTCGCCAAGGCGCGCTCGCGAGCGCAAACCACGGCCTGCATGAGCAACATGAAGCAACTCGGTCAGTCGTTCCGCATGTACGGCGACGACAACAACGACTGTATTGGACGGAAGTTCTGGGAATGGCACGTCGATATCATGCCGTATGTGAAAACGGTGGATGTGTTCGTTTGCCCCTCGTCCAATGCCCCGAAACCGCGTCTGCTCCCGCAGGGTACGTATACCTGCAACGATTATGTAGGCACCAAAATTACCGGCCAGTTCTGGTCAAACGCCACCAGCGCGAGCCAGGTTATCATTTTCGGGAATTATGCCCGCAATGACGAACTGATCTGGAACTTCGGCTTCTCCGGCGCCGGAGGGGCGGGTCTAAACCTGTCGCGCTGGAAGAGCACGGCGGACGTTATCCTGCTCGCCGAGTGCAAGGACAAGCGGGAAGCCCTTGCCGCGAAGATCGCCTCGACCGGTGAATCGGATTGCAACGGTCCGTACATTGAACCGGGAGGAACGACCTGGAAGGCCGTATACGAAGCGCTGTCCTACCGGCACAACAACGGCCAGAACTGTGTGTTCGCCGATGGTCACGCCATGTTCCGCACCAAAGGGTGGTTCGAGAGTCCGGAAGGCCGGTATGCGATTTCCCCGGCCAAGATGAACGTCGCCGATACCGCCAGTTGGTGATGGGCTGACTCCCGGGCGGAGGATTCCGATGAATAGGTATGTTGCGATCACGGCGTTTGTGTTGTTGCTGATTGCATACACGTCGGCGTCGGAAGCCGCCGTGCGGTTGCGTGTTTCCCAGTCGCCTCCATGGGCTCTTCCGGGCGAGTTGTTTCCCGTATCGGTAACGGTACGGGCATTGAACGCCGACGGGACGGTTGACAAGACGTACGTGGATCCCGTGACACTCGCCATCAAGGA
>JAKQQT010000080.1 GCA_029564025.1 Armatimonadota bacterium
CGTTATGCGCAAGGGGATTCGCTCGAAGACTCGCTCACCCACGTTGCGGCTTTCAGGCGCGGCGCCCGCCCTGAACAGAAAGCGTTCTGTTCCCTTGGCTTGCCGGCTCCGTCCATGCGGCACAACGCGGCGCGCGGCTCCGGCTGTCGCCACAGCGCCGCGAGCGCCGCCTGAACTCCGCCGGTTCCCCGATCGAAGGTTGTTGGTTGCGCGACGCCCTCCGCGGCCAGGGGACGGCCTTCGCGTTGCTCCCGGGCGCGAGGGGTCATTCATTAGAGGCGGAGGTCAACAGACAAAATGATTCCTTGAGAGATTTCTTTTCGTCTCCTTGAACTCCTTAACGCACTGCATCACCAACTTCGTCCTCTTCGCGCCGGTCTTCTCTGTCGTGTGATTGCCGGCGGCGCCGCCGGCCGCGCGGCCGGCGAAGTCATTCCGGTCAGTCATCCATCAGGTTCTACCCGTCAGCACCGAAGTGCCTGGGGCCATCCGGCGGCGCACGAGTGCACCCCGGTCCAGAAAAACATCCGTGCCAGACCGCGTCCAATGGGAATGTCACAGATCTGCGGTTCTCCCGCGTGAGCGGGACACCAACCCCGTGCGGTTCGTGGTCCGGGCGAAATGACAAAATCAATGTTCACAGCAGCGTCTTCACAAATTGTGGGGTGCGGCAGGCTCCAATCAGCCCTGGGTGGCTCAACCAACCCCTACGCCGGTTCCCTGCCGCAGCCCGATTAGCCAAACAAGAGTTTCACATCAAAGTCCACCTGGTCTCGCATGATGAAGTAGCACGCCTTGCAGATCTTGCTGGCCAACGCCTTGGTGGCCACCACCGTTTTGCTCCTGCGAGTCTTTCGTTGGTACCACGCCTTGGCCTCCGGACAGTACCGGCGCATGTAGTTCGATGCTTCGATGTATGCCCAGTTCAGGTAGCGGTTTCCATTCTTCCGATTGTTCTCGCCCTTCTTCTTGTCATTCGAGGTCCGCAAGGACTTCACGCACCGGCTGTACGATGAGTAATTGCCCACCTTTTCAAACCGGGCAATGTCCCCCGTCTCCAGCATGATCGTCAAAGCCAGTATGTTTCCGATCCCCGGCACCGTGAGCAACTTCTCAAAAGCAGGCTTCAATTTCGCCTCGGCCAGAACCGCGCGCTCCAGCGCGCGGATCTGCTTGGTGAAGAACTTGATGGTTTCTATGTTGGTCCTCCCCATCAACTGCAGGCGAGGGTCTGGCAAATAGGTCTCCATGTCATCGGCCGACAGTCCCTGAATCACATTCGAGGCGATCTCCTCGCCCCGCTCCCGGGCAATCAGATTCTGGAAGCTCAGGATGTGTGCCGTCCGCTGGTGCACCAACAACTGCCGACGACGGACCAAATCGCGCACAGGGCGTTCTTCCTTGGGGTAGATGTAACCTTCCGGCAGGATGTCCAACCGCGACAACTCCGCGAGAAAGAACGTGTCGCTCTCGTCATCCGAGTTCTTCAAACCATTGTATTGTTGCATGGCCGCGGGGTTGGCCAGGCGAACGGCGTAGCCGTTCGCCTGCAGTCCATCCACCAACCAATACCAGTTGTAGGTCGATTCCACAATAACCCCGTTCTTCAGTCGCTTCCGATACGGCTCCAACGCCGTCAGGACCGCAGGCAACGAGTTGGGGATGCGCTGCTTGAACAGCCGCTTCCCGTTGTCGTCAACAATCCCGTAAAATCCATTGTCGCCATGCAGGTCCACCGCGCAGTGTAGTCTCATTCTCGGCTCCTTTCGTGTTAGCTGCTTCTTGCAGCCTACCAGTTCAGAGCCTCCAACGAATGATCGTCTCTATATGTCTATCAGCCCTGAATTGCGCCAAGATAAATCCATGGAAGGAGGAAGCTATCGGCGGTAAACGGTAGAAGAAACTTTTCGGAGGAAACCCACCGCGCGAAAGCGCGGGCGGTAAAGACTAGCCATCGACCGCAAGCGAGTTTTGCATCGTCGTTCCGTAAGGGCGGCATGAAGCGTAAACAGCGAGCATCGAGCCGTGTGATTGAGCCCCGAAAGTGACGCATGGTACGAGGTCCTCGGCGTTTTAGGTTCCGGGGACGGAACGGAGACGCCGTCACGGCGAGGCGTTGACGCTCGACCGGGGTCCGAGAGCAGGGCGTAGAGGCGAGCCGGTCCCGTCGTGGGACAGGCGCAAAGGGTTTCATGGGAACTTGGGAGATCCGACCGTCTTCCGTGGCAGCAAGCCGGAGGCAAGGGCAGACCGGCCAACAACAGCCCGGCGTGGGTTAGGCGACCGTCCTTACCCGCGAGCGAACATCAGACGGTCACCCGGAGAACCGGAGGCGAGACGAAGAGTCGAGCGGACGGAGCGGGCGGTCGGAAGTCGTAGTGGGCCAGTAGTACCGGCAAGCCCGCCGGAGCCTTGGCAAAGGCGGGTGGAAAGCAGGCGAACCGGACCGAGGGAGCCTGTGAGTAGGGAAGCGGCCCATCGGGGAGATGGAACTGTGACTGAGATACACCCAGAAGGCGACAGCACTTCGCGGACGGTGTCAACGAAACAGGAACGGATAGCGTACCGGGCGAGAGCGCGCCCGGA
>JAKQQT010000478.1 GCA_029564025.1 Armatimonadota bacterium
CGGGCGGCGTATTCCCACTGCGCTTCGGTTGGCAGGTCGAAATCCTGGCCCGACAGCGTGCGCAGCAGTCCCAGAATCGAGTTCGTCATGCCGACGGCATGACCCTGCGAAGGCCAGCTGTAGGTGTCGGCGTCTCCGCGCAACGACTGCCACTTCACCCGGTCCGCGGGGAACATGTCGCCGACATGCTGATGCTGGGCAGTCTGCTTCGTGACCAGCAAAAGCTGCTGTTGCGTGAGCTCATAGACGCCCATGTAGAAGTCGTTCGTAAGCGTCACGTCGTGCGTCTGCTCCATGTTGCCCGTAGAGGACCGGCCCGGTTCGCCAGCCGGAGCGCCCATGCGCCACCTGACGTTCTTCGCGGGAATGCGGCGCATCACGAGGCAGTCCATCTTGTAGAGATCGTCTGTGATATCGTACGGAAGCGCCGTCGCGCTCGTATAGAACATCGCGTTGCTCGTGACCGTCAGGCAGAAGACGGCATAGTCCGGCGGATCGTCGAGGGCCCACGCCTTCACGACGGCGCGCGCCGCGTTCGTGGCGAAGGCGTAGTACGGCCACGAGAAGTCCGGCCGCCAATAAATCTTGTTCGTGGAACCGTCGGAGCGGACGATCTTGTTCACGTCGCCCCAGACGTGCTTCAACGCGCCGTCCTCGACGGCGATCCAATCGGACGGAACCTCCGTGGCGGCGCCGGTACGGTTCGTTTCCATGCCGAACGTGACGATCGCGGGCGCGTTTTCAAGGGCGTATCCGACAGTGACGAGACGCGACACGGCGTCCTGCCCAACGGACGAGACAATGACTTTCGGCGCGGCGACGCACGCAAGCGCCGTGAATGCGGATACGGATACGGGAATCAGGCATTTCTTCATTTCAGCGGTTCCTTCCGCAGTTCACTTGAGAGTGAAAACGCATCCGGCGAACGGGTCGCTACGGAACCGCTCGACCGTGTTCGATTCGCGTTCCGTCCAGCTCACGCTGTCGAAGTCGTCATCCCCGGAGGGGACGTTGGCGCACACGCTGCCGCCGAAGGAATCGAACCCGGCGGCAAACGCCACATTTGTCACGACAGGCGCGGCGTTGGTGTAACCCCACGTGCACCAGAAGTCGTTGGAAAACGTGTTGTCAAGCGCCTGCAGCCCAAGCGCCCCTGCGGCAACCGCCGCCGTCAAAAGACATCGTTTCATCCGTTTCGTCTCCTCAACATCTTTCCACCGTTTAAAATATGACAAATCCGTCCGGCGGAAGCAAGCCAAGTGAAAACAAACCAGACCGTTTTCATCTCATATCCCGGTCATTCCCCCGCACTTCCACGTAACCGGAAACGGGAACTTCGACTCTCGTGATCCCCGGTCCCGCCGCGCGTTCGGCCACCTTCACGCCAAAGGTGTCACGGACGGTCATCCGCCGGAGAACCGCAAGCTCCAACACAAGCCCGGGGCACCCCGTCGCGTTGACGACCACCGTGTGTTTCGCATCGGGGACTTCCGCGACGGTGTTTTCGGCGTAAACACCGATGATCCGCGCGTCTTCCGATTCCGCCGCGAGAGACGGGTAGTTCGCCTCCGGATGCCGG
>JAKQQT010000096.1 GCA_029564025.1 Armatimonadota bacterium
AAATAGTCCGACCGAATGGGACTGGGACTTTGGGGACGGAAGTACGCACGGCACGACGCAGAATCCGAGTCATAAATACGATTCAGTCGGCGTGTTCACGGTTGTGTTGACAGCTACAAATGAATACGGGTCAGACGACTACACGCGCACGAACTATATCACGGTTCAATCGCCATCACCGGCGACGACCGCGAAACGCATAAAGTTGAGGAGATGACGCTATGCGCAAGCTGCTAATATTGCTCCTGTTCTTTTTACTTGCCGGGACCTCTGCGGCGCGGGCCGAATCGCTGCTATTGGGTGGCGGGGCCGGATACGACGCGCAGTCCACCTATCTCTATGTGGACGGTGTGGACTCGACGGTTAATTTGTCGTCATCCCTGGTTGATTATACGTCAGCCTATCCGACATCAAGCCGGACGGCGATTCTGATCAGGTGGGCGGACAGTCTCAATGAGGTCATCGCGGGACAAACAATCGACTCCGCGTATCTCATTCTGACGCTCAATATACTGAATAGGGACGGGGATAGCGCATTCTTCATTGCCCGGCCGCTGGTCCACTGGGCCTATAATACCGCCAGCTTCCTGAACTATGCAACGGGATCGGCCTGGAATACTCCGGGCTGCCATGGCGCCGGGACCGACTACGCCACGGGCGATACGGTGCATTTCAAGTTCGGGGATTTCGGTGACGCCGCCTGGGCGGCGGAGGATACGCTGAAAATTCCGATCACGGACTTTGTCCAGGTCTGGGCGGACGACTCAACCGACAACGAGGGGCTTGTTATTCTCGGCCGCGGGGGGTATTGCGTTATGGGGGTCTATTCGGGGGACCACACAACCGATACTAAGCGGCCGAAGATCAAGGTCTATTGGGACGGCGGGCCCGCCACCGTCTCCCCGCCGGTCTCCGTTTCGGTGGACACCTTGCATTCGGATTTCAGCTCGGAAGAAGATTCCATTGTTATCTCGGTGACAACCGGGTCTCCAACTGGCTATACAAAAACCATCCTCGCGTGGTCAACGCTTGTTTCACCGGACTCCGCGAATGCCGGCGATACTCTCGAGTGGTCCTATCAAGCATCGCATACATTCACCGATACCGTCATAGTCGACGATATAGAGGAATATACCTGCTACGTGAACGCCTGGAATTACTCGACGGCAGATGGGTGGTCAACGCGGCGTAGTGATACGAAGGTCTTTCGACTCGCAGCGGACACGTCGCCGCCGGATTCATTTGAGGTGATTCGCGCCTTCATTCTCGACGTCGACAATACTCTCGACACTGTTCTGTTTCAACTTG
>JAKQQT010000120.1 GCA_029564025.1 Armatimonadota bacterium
TTCACGTACTCGCGCCAAAGATTGTCTTTTTGCCTGAAAAGCTGCACGCCCATAACCACCTCCCGCCAGCGTCACGCCAGCGTCAAAACCTTGCTTCGCCCGGCACGCCCCCTGAAACCCCCACCGACCGCAAGCCTCGAAGGGAACCCCAACCGCCCCCCATGCTCCATCCCGTATACAGCCAGCGCCAACGCCATTACGCAGTCATCGTGATACCCCGAAGGTGCCGAATACTGCACGTTGCCGTACGCCGTCATGCTGTACTCATACCGCTTCAGCTCCGCCGTAAGAATCTCCCACTCTTTCGGCCAGCGCACTTTCTTCTGCTCGATAGCCACCATCAGGCCGTGAACCAGCGCCGTCTTCGTCTTCGGCGTGAAACGCACAGGAAGAACGTCCCGAAGCGCCGCATCCTCACACAGATCGTCGTAAATCGGGTCACCGACACCCGTCGCATCCATCACGAGAAGCGCGTCCCACTTCCGCACGAAATCCCTGATACGGTCCTTCTGGAAAGGCCAGTCCAAATTGTTGAAGCGATCCATCGCCAGGCACTCGCCCGTGTCCATGTCCACCGCGATCAGCACCGTCCAGTCCGTATGCTTGGCAATATCGCACCCAACCGCCACACGCCGGAATCTCCCCTTAACTCCTCCTTCTTCCTTCCTCCCTCCTCCTTCCATCAGACATCCGTCGACACCGCGAAAAACACCCGCCCCGTCTTCCAGGAACTCGGCCATGTACTCCTGCCTGAACACGTCCTCTGGCAGCTCTCTTTTCGCCGCATCCCATTCGTCCTTGGGGAAGTAGGGCGACGCCAGAGAGGGGAACGTGAAAGACTTGAATCCTTCCTCTCCGGAACCCTCAACCCCCCGCGTGAACATGTCGTAGAACCAGTTGCGACCCGCCGGCGTCCCGATAAACACGCCCCAGCCCATCGTTTGGGCCAGAGTCGGCCGCAGCACGTAGTTCCAGACCTCCACCGGAACACTCGCCGCCTCGTCCACCACCAGGCCCTTGAAGCCGAAGCTGCGGATCGAATCCGGATTGTCGGCGCTCAGGAACCACACCTTGCACGGCCCCTTGCCCAGGTCGAACTCGACCCGCGTCGGCATCCGTCCGACCACACGGATCAGCTCCGGCGCGATCTCCCGGAACGCCTCCACTCCACGATCCGTCACGCCGTACGTCGGCGCCACCCAGCCGTAGTCACCACCCTCCACAACCGCACCCGTATACAGAAGC
>JAKQQT010000129.1 GCA_029564025.1 Armatimonadota bacterium
GTATCGGTGTTTGCGTCCAGCCAGGCGATTTTCACATCGCGCAGGCCGATTCGGGATGATGTTGCCATGTTTTACAGTCCTTTCGAATTCATTTGGTCAATGACGGCCTGCTTGACAGTTTTCCAGGCTTCGTCTTTTTTCAGGTCAAAGGCGGGACGGATGTACGGGTGCGGCGGCGCCGGGCGCGGCCCGCCATGACCGTACTCCACATAGGCCGGGTAATAGTGGCCGTCTTTGGCGCTCAGGTCGATGTCGCGGCGATGGATGCCCACTGTGATAGTGCGGCCGTTTTTGCTCGTGCGCACGCCACCAACCTTGATGCCTTTTTGAAGGTTCCCAGTCGCGCCGACTGGCGCAATTCTGACCATTTCTTCTTTTATCGGTTCGGCCCCGGCTTTCAGCGCATCGTCCACGTTGGTGTCGCTGGGAATCATCCGTTCAAGGTCGCGCAGGAAGATGTCGGTTCCGGAGATGTCAAACTTCGCCGCCATCAAACCACCTCCAGGTAGGAGAAGGTAAACGCGACGTGGTAGTCCTTGAGTTCGGTAACGGCGTTCGAGGCCTGCCCAACGTCGCGCATTTCGACCTCATCAAAGCCCGCGCCTTCCATGGCCGTCCGCACAGCGTTGGCCACCGAGTAGGGGTCGGTCTCGCTGAACACATCCAGGTACACGAAGTGCTCCCGTTCGTGAAGTGTGTCATCCGCTGACAGGTCGGGCCGGTTCACCGTCTGGAAGGTGATGTAGGTGGCGGGCGGGTTGGTGTCCCCGGCCCATTTCATCCAGTAAACAGGCACCCCCACGCCGGAAAGCGCCGTCACAATCTTTGAGCGTATATCCATCTCATCACCTCAACGCACAGGTCAGTTCCACGCGGCCCCTCCCGGAGGCATAGGACCTGACGACGCTGTATTTCGTGCTGTTCCACTCCACCTCGGTCTGCCCGGTGTAATCGTCCGCGTTCACGCTGAACACGATGTCCACACGGATGCCCGCGGCGTTGGCGGCGTAGTACTCGGTGCGTTTGGCGCTCAGTTTGTCCGCCCACACCGTGGTCTTGGTTTCCGTCAGTACCGGGATGCCCACGCTGTTGACGCTCGTGACGGTATCGACCAGCACAAGCTGATGTTCCATTCTCATGGCGCGGCCTCCACTGTGTAGGTCGTCCGCCTGCGCATTTCGTCCCGCTGGGTCAGGTAGTCCTGCATGTTCCACAGGGCTTCTTTCTCGTCCTGGGCGAATTTCCATCGAACAAAACTCCGCACCGCGCCCAGCACCAGCACGTCGGTTTCGTCGTTCGCCTTGGTGGAGAGGACGCCGAGCTGAACCAGGTCAGCCCGGCACTCCTCAATTAAGTCGGTCAGTTCTGTGGCGATGTCCGAGGCGGTCGACACGACACGCACCGCCCGCTTGATTTTGGACAGGTAATTCACGCCAACCGCCATCGGTCACTCCTCCTTAGATGAACAGCAGCAGCTGAAGCGGCTTCGCGCCGTCCAGGTTGCCGTTGGGGTCGTAGATGTTCTTGGCCAGGTCGGTCGCGTCCACCGTGAA
>JAKQQT010000160.1 GCA_029564025.1 Armatimonadota bacterium
CGATGCGGAGAAGGCGTATCTCGCGCTCAACACGAAGTCCGACAAAACGCAGGTCGAAACGCTCCCGGGGAATTCGCAACTCAACGCAGATAAACAAACAATGGACATCGAGGGGCGGCAGCGCGTCTATGTCGTCAACGGCGAAACGACGTTCAACGGGTCCGACTGGTACCTCGACGGCGATTACGTCCCGTCCCGCGTCTGTCCGCACTACTCCGGCGGATCGTGCCGCATGTCGTCGATAGAGGTTCTGAACCCGACGCTTTCCGGGACGAACTGCCCATATCGCGGGCTAGGGTGGCGTGCGTGCGAACGAGCGACTGCCGCGCTTGAGAAGGCTCGGAGCGAAGACTCGAACAACCGGATGCTCGATACGCCGGTCGTCTGTACGGCTGGCGACGGGGATCTCTGGATGTCCCGCGAGGTCTACATCGACGAGGAACTGACCGACGAACAGGCCGCGAGCATCGGGACGCAGATCGCGGAGAACATCCTCAAGGCGAAGGCCGGAGCCCGAGGCGCAACGAAGACGCAGACGATACCGCTTGACCTGACGGTCGAACCGTCCGGATCGATCGTCAGTGTGGCGCACGACTGGAAAAGCATGCACACCACGGTTTCGGTGCGCGTCAACATGACGATTCCGGCGATTCTCCTTCCGAATACGGTGTCCGGGGCCGCGGCGTGCGTATCCGCCCGCGAACATCGGCGGCAACAGCGCGGATACATCGGAAAGGTCGTCACGATCGACGACGATGGAATCATCCACGTCCTCGTGGCGAATCGCGCGGTGACGTGCAGGACGAAGCTGAAGTACCTCGCGGAGAACGATACGGTCCTGATCTCCATGCCTGCCGGGACGGGGGCGTATGGAATGGTGGTCGAGCGGCTGTGATTCGGCGGGCGATATCCATTCAGGGCGTTTCCCCGTCCGCGGCGAGGTCGAGGGCGGTCTATCCTTCGACGTATCCGCTTCCGTATGAGTTCGTAACGGATCTGGGCGGAGTCCCGGAGGCGCACAGCCTCGACGGGCGAATGTGGTCCGTGGTGAAGGGCGACGTCCGTAAGGTCATTCTGCTCGAACAGGATACGGGCGTCGTTCTCGACGAACTTCCGGTCAGGACGACGTGGTACGAGACGCGCGAGTATGAGTATTGGGCTCGCGGAGAGAACTGGATCCTGTTTTCCAACGAGGTTATCACGCACGACGGGGAACACCTGACATCTCGCAGGCTTCAGGACGAGTGGCCGTTGGAGGAGTACCGGTTCATGCTGACAGAGGGGGACCCGCTCGCCGGACGGACCGGGCTCTTCAATCAGTGGATCATGAAATACGACTGGTTGAATACGCACACAAACCCGTTCCCGCATCATGCGGATT
>JAKQQT010000176.1 GCA_029564025.1 Armatimonadota bacterium
TGGAACTGGGTGCCGACGAAGAACGGGTGGTCCTTCAGTTCGATGATCTCCACCAATCGTCCGTCGGGCGACGTTCCGCTGAACACCAGTCCCTTCGCCGCCATTTCGTCGCGGTAGGCGTTGTTCACCTCGTAGCGGTGGCGGTGGCGCTCGTAAATCAGGGTCTCGCCGTACAGTTTGCGTGCCAGTGAGCCCTCTTCCAGGCGGCAGGGATACACGCCCAGCCGCATCGTGGCGCCCTTGTCCTGAACTTCCACCTGTTCCGGCAGGATATGAATCACGGGGTAGGGGCTTTGCTCGTCCACCTCGGTGGTGTTGGCGCCTTCCATACCACACATCGTGCGCGCGTACTCAATGACCGCCATCTGCAGGCCGTAGCAAAGGCCGAAGAACGGAATGCCGTTTTCGCGGGCATACCGCACGGCGGAGAGTTTGCCTTCCACCCCGCGCTCGCCAAAACCGCCCGGAACGACGATTCCGGCAACTCCCTTCAGGATTTCCTCCACCGGTTGCTCGTCCAGATCCTTCGATTCGATCCAGCGGATGTTGACGCGGGCGTTGTTCTCGATTCCGCCGTGGTGCAGGGCTTCGACCACGCTCAGGTAGGCGTCGGGGTTCTCGGTGTACTTGCCGACCAGCGCGACCTCGGTGGCCTGCGTCGGCCGCGTCACGGCATTGACGACCCGTTGCCAGTCCTGGAAGTCGCGAGTCGTGGCCTTGCTTTCGTACAGGTACAGGCGTTTCGAAATGAGTTCCGCCATACCCGAAGCCTCGAAGCCCAGCGGAACGTCATAAATCGTGTCGGCGTCCATCGCCTCGATCACGGCTTCCGTATCGACGTCGCAGAACAGCGAGAGCTTTTCGCGCATTTCGTCGGTGATGTGCGCCTTGCTTCGGCAGACCAGGATGTCCGGGTGGATACCGACCTCGCGCAGTTTGGCGACGCTGTGCTGGGTGGGCTTGGTTTTCAGTTCGTTCCACGGGCCGATGCCGGGAATCAGCGTGACGTGGATGTAAAGCGCGCCGCCGGGTCCGCTTTCCTTCTTGAACTGGCGGATGGCCTCCAGGAAGGGAAGCCCCTCGATGTCGCCCACGGTGCCGCCGACTTCCACCACGGCGACATCGGCGTTCTTGTCGCGGGCCGCGCGGCGGATCTGTTCCTTGATTTCATCGGTGATGTGCGGAATCACCTGCACGCATCGGCCCAGATAATCGCCGCGCCGTTCTTTCGAGATGACGCTGTTGTAGATACTGCCGGTGGTGATGCTGTTGAGTTTGTTGAGGGATACGTCGACGAAGCGTTCGTAGTGGCCGAGGTCCAGGTCGGTTTCGGCTCCGTCGTCGGTGACGAAAACCTCGCCGTGCTGGAAGGGGTTCATCGTGCCCGCGTCCACATTCACGTATGGGTCGCACTTGAGCATGGTGACCCGCAGGCCGCGGTTTTTCAGCAATCGGCCGATGCTGGCGCTGGTGATGCCCTTGCCGATTGATGACACGACACCGCCGGTTACGAAAATGAACTTCGTCATGAATCCCCCTCCACAGCATGTTTTCCGGATTCCCGCGCAGTGGATTCCGGTGATATCTGTTTTATGTTAGACCCGATGAGGGGGATTCGGAAGGATCAGACGCTTACCGTTGTGTCGGATTCCGGGTCCAGAGGGCGCCAGTGGTCGCAGGCGCACGAACCGCTGACGACCTGGTGGATGGCGCGGGCAGAGGGGCGCAGGCAGTAGGCGACAGCGTCCGCGAGCGTCCGGTCGCGCTTCTTTCGAACGTCCCAGTCGGCGCATGTCAGGCAGAACCGGCCGCGGGGCGGGGAGGCGGTATCGGTCATGGATTCGCCATGTCGGCGACGGCCCGGGCCAGTCGGTCGCGCGCGTCCAGCGCCAGGTCCATCAGCAGGCCGGAGCCACCGGCGGCGAGCAGTGTCACCGGATTCACCGCGCTGACGTGCACACCGTCCTCCTGCTGTTCCACCACGACGTTGCAGGGCAACAGAAGCCCGGCGCCCGCGTGTGCTTCCAGGGCGCGGTGGGCCAGCGTCGGATTACAGGCGCCCAGGATCACGTAGGGCCGGTATTCGATGCCCAGTTTCTCGGCGAAGGTCTGCTGAACGTCGATGCGCGTGATAATGCCGAAACCTTCCTTCTTGAGGGCTTCGGGCGCGCGGTCGAGGACATCCTGAAACGATCCGGCGCAGAGGGCGGTGAGATCGGGGCTATCGGAAGCGTGATTCGTTGTCATTGTCATATCCATCGTTGGTATCTTCATCGGGTCGAGACTCGACGCCGCAAGTGCTTGACATTCAGGTGGGGACCCCGAGTTTGGGAAGCACCCATCTGGAAATGACGATCCAGACCACGAAGAAAACTATGACTGTCAGCCACTCGGGCATCGCAACCTCCTTCTAAATGGAACCGGAAACGGGCGGTTATGTTCCCCCGAGTTTGTCCGCGTGGTGGGATCGGATGCAGGAGAGGATGTGAAGAACGCTGGGCGCGGCGATGGAGTACAGCATATAGTTGCCCTGCCGCCGGCCGGAAAGAACGCCCTGGTCCTTCAGGATGCGCAGTTGCTGGCTGGCGACCGCCTGTTGCACGCCGCAGGCCTGTTCGATGTCGCTGACGGAGCGCGGTTCGCCTTCTTTACGAAGGTAGTCGAGGATGCGCAACCGGATGGGATGAGCCACGGCGCGAAGCATGGGAGTGACTTCCTCGAGCACCTCAAGCGGGATCAGGTCGTCACCCGGCAAAGCGGGGCAGGAATCGTTGTCGGGTATTTTCATCATCATTATTCTATGTACAAACTGCCGTTTGAATGGGCAGGCGGGCATCCGGGCAAGGTCTACCGGGTGTTGATACCGTGTGTGGTTGCCGCGTGGGCATCGGCGGGTTTAGCATGGGGTGTATGCGAACTTTCGTGATGGTTGTGAACACTGGGACACGCGAGGAGATGGTGGACATCACCTCGGAACTGCGCCGTCGGATCGCCGAAAGCGGCGTGACGGACGGAGTCGCGACGGTATTCTGTCCGCACACCACGGCGGGTGTGACCATCAATGAGGCGGCCGATCCCGATGTGCGGCGCGATATCGTGGCGTATCTCAACCGCCTGGTTCCGCGAACTGGCGACTACCGGCACAGCGAAGGCAACTCGGACGGGCACATCAAGGCCGTGCTGACCGGATGCAGTTTGCAGATCATCGTGACGGAAGGCAAACCCGCGCTAGGAACGTGGCAGGGTCTTTATCTGTGCGAGTTTGACGGACCGCGACGCCGGGAGGTGTGGGTCCGCGTGATGGGTGACCAGTTGTGAGGAGATTGTATCCATGTGCCGAATGATGGCCACTGTGGGAACGGCGCCGGGTTGGGACGTTTTCCAGCAGTTTCGCGATCTTGCCGCCGACGGGGCGGTTCTGCCCGGCGACTCGCCCGGCCACGGCGACGGCTGGGGATTGGCCGGCCTCGCCCACGGTTCACTGGTCTTTCTGGAGAAGAGCGAGAAATCAGCGATCGAGGACGCGCAGGGCTACAACACCGCTGTGCGCGGCCTGATCGAGCGAAGCCTCACGGCAACCCTGGCGCACCTTCGCAAGGCGAGTGTCGGAACGGTGACGCGCGAAAACGCCCATCCTTTCGCGCAGGGAAACATCGCGTTTTGCCACAACGGCGGGGTGCGCCAGAGCCAGGAACTGGACGTTTTCGGATTGGAGCCGACCGGCCAGACCGACAGCGAACGCTTCTTCCTGAACATCCTCGGGAGAGTGAAGTCCGGCGAGGCGCCGACCATCAAGGACGCAATCATCCGGTCGGTGACCTGGATACACGAGAATCTGAATTACACGTGCCTGAACTTCTTCCTGACCGACGGCAAGCGCCTTTACGCATATCGGGATTACCGGGCGGTTCTGCGTCCGGGCGAGGAATCCGAACCGAAGAATTTCAAGATATATCCGACCTACTACACGCTGTACCACTCTGCGTCCGCCGGCGCGTTCTCCTCGGAGCCACTGCCGCGCCTGGCGCGCGACTGGCGGCTGATGGCCAACGGGGAGCTCGTCGAGGCGCAACCGGACGGTCACACAACAATCACATACCTGAAGGGACATCCGGCGGCGTAGTTGCACTGAAACAACAAAACATCGGATTCTGGTGTCACAGAGGAGCATCTTTTCTGCAACCTAACCCCCCGGCCCCCTTCCCACGCGTGGGAAGGGGGTGCACGGAGGGCGGGGGTTAGGCAAGAGACGACTGTTTCCTTCAGTTAACACTCGTATCCAGGAAACTAATCAGCATCCTGCACCGCCCGAAACAAACATGCATACCGTTGAAGAACAACTTGCCGTATTGTCGCGAGGCGTGGAACAGATCATCCCGATGGATGAATTCCGCGCCAAACTCGAGAAGTCTGTGCGCACCGGAAAACCCCTGCGCATCAAACTGGGCCTTGATCCCACCGCGCCGGACATCCACCTCGGCTTCGCCGTCGTCCTGCGCAAACTGAGGCAGTTCCAGGACTACGGGCACACCATCGACCTCGTGATCGGCGACTTCACCGGCATGATCGGAGATCCCAGCGGCAAGTCGGCCACCCGGCCGCGGCTGACGGAAGAGCAGGTCATCGCCAACGCGCACACGTACGAAACGCAGTTGTGCAAGATCCTGATTCCGGAACGCACCGTGATGCACCGGAACAGCACGTGGCTGGGCCAGATCAAGTTCGCGGAACTGATAGAGATTTCCTCGAAGATCACCGTTGCGCGCCTGCTGGAAGGCGAGTTCTTCTCCAGTCGATTGGAAGCCGGCAAGCCGTTGCACCTGCACGAGGTTCTGTACCCGATCGCCCAGGCCTACGACAGCGTGGCGCTGAACAGCGACGTGGAACTCGGCGGTATGGACCAGACCTTCAATATCCTGATGGGCCGCGACCTTCAGCGCGAGTTCGATCAGGAACCGCAGATCGGGATGTTCCTGCCCCTGCTGGTCGGCATAGACGGCCACCAGAAGATGAGCAAAAGCCTCGGAAATTACGTCGGAATCTTCGAGTCGCCCGCCGAGATGTTCGGTAAAACAATGAGCATCCCGGACGAATCGCTGACGCAGTGGTACGAACTCTGTACCGACGTTCCGATGGACGAAGTGAAGGCGCTGATCGCGGACAATCCCATGGAAGCCAAGAAGCGCCTCGCGGAGTCCATCGCCGCGATGTATCACTCGGCGGAGGAGGCGAAAGCCGCCCGCGCCGCGTGGGAAGCCCAGTTCAGCCGCCGCGAGGTGCCGACCGACATGCCGACCGTCCGGGTGAGCGCGGACGAGACGGGAGCCGCCTGGATAGTCGGCCTTATCAAGCAGGCGGGGCTGGCCACCGGAACCAACGACGCGCGCCGGAAGATACAGGACGGCGGCGTGCAGGTGAACGGCGAGCGCATCAGCGACGTGGAAGCGCGCATCG
>JAKQQT010000187.1 GCA_029564025.1 Armatimonadota bacterium
GTGAATCTCTTTCCGACAAGTGGGCGGGAGCTTCAGCTCCCGCGTCCCGGCGCAGCCGGGACACGCTTGTCGTAATGACGGTCTGTCCTGCGCGGGGTGAATCTCTTTCCGACAAGTGGGCGGGAGCTTTAGCTCCCGCGCTGGAGTTTCTACATTTGTCCCCGGGAAAATCGACAAAATTGTCTGTCTGATAAAATAATAGTTGACAGACTGACCTTGCCGTGGCATCCTGCTCCCGTACCCATCCGTATAGGAGCATGCCATGGCCGACGACATCAAAGACACTATTCTATCCACTATTGAGGCATCATTGGACGCCCAGTTGCGCGCCGTAAGACGGCTGCGCAAGGGCGAAGTCGCCTCCGACAAGCCTTCTCGCCAATCACGTCTGTCGCAAATTGACATGGCGTATGACGTACTCCGGAAAGCCCGCGCCCCGCTGCACATCTCCGATCTGCTGGATCGAATCCAAGCCTCTTTTGGTCTTCGCGTCGACCGCGAAAGCCTGGTGTCTTCGCTTACCAAGAAGATTGCTAACGGCAAGCGTTTCGTGCGTACCGAACCGAATACGTTCGGTTTGCGGCCGGAGGAATACCGATGACACTACTGGCGGCGTTTTTGGGAATCGTTCAGAAGTGGGACTGTATGTTTCCGCAAAGACGTTCTTTCAAACGGGCCGTCCGTCAGTCGCTGGGGGGCCTGGTCTGCCTGGGCCGGCGCACGATAACTCGGATTATCTGGACCAACGGGGGGCAGAACCGCAGCTGGGGTGCGGAATACTCTCTGCATTCGCGCTGTCGATGGAATCCGCAGCGTTTGTTTACACCCATTGTGCAGCAGGCCATGCCTTTTTGCCGGGGCCGCTATATCGGAGTGGCGGCCGACGACACGCGTTTGCATAAGACGGGACGATGCATCCGGCAGGCCTTCTACCAGCGGGATCCGCTGTCGCCCCCTTTTCACGTCAATCTCGTGCTGGGCTTGCGCTTCTTGCAGGCTTCGCTGCTGGTGCCGTTGTATCGCCGGTCCACCGTTGGGACCCGCGCCCTGCCCATTCGCTTCCAGGAGGTCTCGCGTATCAAGCGGCCGGGGCGCAACGGGACGCCGGAGCAGTGGAAGCAGTACCGCGCGGCGGCAAAGAAATATAACCTCTCTCAAAAGTTTGTGGCCATGGTCCCGGATCTGCGGCAGGTGCTGGATACGGCCGGAGCCTCGCCGAAAATCATGGTGCTGGCCGTAGACGGAAGCTTTTGCAACCGCACGGTGTTCGCAACCCGGGTCCACAAGACCGAGATCGTGGCGCGTGCCCGCAAAGATGCGGTTTTGTGTTTCGCCGCTGCTGCAGGATCGCGCCGTTTCTACGGCACTGAGAAGTTTACGCCGGAACAGGTGCGCCAGGACGAAGGCATTCCCTGGAAGGAAGCCAAGATCTTCTATGGCGGCAAGCGGCGCCGCGTTCGCTATAAGGTTGTTCCTAAGATCTACTGGCAGGGAGGAGCTCGCCGCCGTCCGCTTCGGCTTCTGGTGGTTGCGCCTACGCCCTATCGCAAGCGCAAAAGCTCGAGGCTGTACTATCGTCAGCCTGCGTTTCTACTGACAACGGACCTGAGTGCTCAGCCGCATACGCTTCTTCAAATATACTTCGATCGCTGGCAGATTGAAGTAAACCATCGGGAAGAGAAGGACACGCTGGGCGTTGGGCAGGCACAGCTGTGGAATGAGGTGTCGGTGCCCAAACAACCGGTTTTGAGTGTGGCTTCGTATAGCGCTTTGCTTCTTGCCTCGTTGTTGGCGTTTGGCGCAGAGCGCGGAGAGGCCTACGCAGCCCTGCCTAAATGGCGTAAAAAGGCAAAGAGGCCTTCGTGTCTCGACCTGATTGCCCTGCTCCGCAAGGAAATGACACAAAACCCACAATTAACCTCGGTTTTTGGCCTCAACGCCACCACAGAAGCCTTCACCGCCGCTGCCGCCGCGTAGATTAATGTAGAAACTCCAGCGTCCGGGCGAAGCCCGGACCTTTTGGGAGTTCGCACGTGTGGCGGCTGAAGCCGCCACCCACTTGTCGGAGCGGAACGCTCCGGCGCCGCATCGTTTTTCCTCTTGTCCCGGGCGCTTGAAATGCATATAAATGAAAGGTTGGCTATTATTTCGGAACCGCGAGACGGGAGAGACAATAGTCCCTCTTTTAAATGGCTTTGCCGCCGGGCAGAACCGCCCGGCCTCAAATCGAATTGGAGAAAAATTTCATGGAAATCAGATTGAATGCCACCGGACAAAGCAATCTATCCACCAAAGTCTGTTTCAGCGACGAGAACGGCTTCGAAGTCGCTTCCACCATCGTCATGGGGAAGAAGGACGCGGTCCTCATCGACGCCCAGTGGACGCTGTCCAACGCCCACCGTGTCATCAGCGAGATCCTGGATACGGGCAAGAATCTGACGACGATCTACCTTTCGCACGCGCATCCGGACCACTATTTCGGCGCCGGCGTGATCGCGCAGGCTTTCCCCAAGGCGCGCGTGGTGGCGATCCCGTCCGAAGCCGACATGATGAACAAGCAGTTCTTCGGCAAGATCGAGCACTGGGAAAACATCATCGGTTCGCACAACGTATGCCGGGTCAGCGCCAAGATCGAGGCGTTGAAGGAAAACAAGTTCGAGCTGGAAGGCCAGCCGATCGAGATCATGACGAAGGTCATGGGCGACATGCGGTACAACACGATGGCGTGGATCCCGTCGATCAAGACGCTGGTGGCCAGCGACGTGCTGTTCAACCAGGCGCACCCGTTCACGTGCGAGCTCACCAAGGAAGAGCGCGCGCAGTGGATCGCCGACGTGGACAAGATCGAGAAGATGGGCGCCGAGGTCATCATCCCGGGCCACCAGAAGCCCGGATGCCAGTTCGATAAGAGCTCGCTCGATTTCACCCGCGAATACGTCGTCGCGACCGAGGAAGAGCTGGTCAAGCAGGACACCGTGGCCGGGTTCTATTACGCCATGGCCGACCGGTTCCCGCAGGCCAACCTCGTCCGTTTGAGCAACGGCATGAACGCCATGGTGTTCAAGGGCGGCCTGGACTGGAACTGGCGCGAAATCCAGTAAGTCTTCCACAGCCTTTCCCGGCGGCGGGCCGCACGTTTTCCGGCGCGGCCCCCGCCGCACCCTTCCCCCGTCCGGGCTATGTCGGACCTTTTCCTGTTTGTCATCAGTGTGGCGGCTGAAGCCGCCACCCACTTGTCGGAGGCGGGAGCTTGAGCTCCCGCGTCCGGGCGGAGCCGGGACCTTTTGGGAATTCCCGCGTGTGGCGGCTGAAGCCGCCACGCACTTGGCGGAGGCGGGAGCTCGAGCTCCCGCGTCCGGGCGCAGCCCGGACCTTTTGGGAGTTCGCACGTGTGGCGGCTGAAGCCGCCACCCACTTGTCGGAGGCGGGAACTCGAGC
>JAKQQT010000189.1 GCA_029564025.1 Armatimonadota bacterium
CTGTGGTGAAGTTGATTAAACCACAGAGGCACGGAGGCACAGAGGGGGTTTTTATGCCTTACAATTTTCTCTGTGCATCCGTGTCTCTGTGGTGAAGTTGATTGTTTATTGATACGATAACGCCATGACCGCAAACGACCTCAAAGCTGATATCCTCGCCAAAGTCACCGAGTATTACCGGCTCGTCCACGCGCCGAAACAAGAAGCGCCTTTCCAAGCCGGAACGTCGCGTGTCCAGTACGCGGGACGCATGTTCGACGAGCGCGAGATGGTGAACCTTGTGGACGCTTCGCTTGACTTTTGGCTGACGGCCGGACGTTTTGCAGAAACGTTCAGCGGGCAGCTTGAGGACTACTACGATGTCTCCGATGTCATCCTGGTCAACTCCGGCTCCTCCGCCAATCTGCTGGCCGTGACCGCGCTGACCGACACCGCTTTGGGTGAACGCCGGCTCCAGCCGGGCGATGAAGTCATCACCGTAGCGGCGGGGTTCCCCTCGACCGTCGCGCCCATCCTTCAAAACCAGCTCGTGCCGGTTTTTCTCGATGTGGAATTGGGCACTTACAACATCGACACCACCCGTCTGGAAGAAGCGTTGTCAGCTCGAACCAAGGCTGTCTTTCTTGCCCACACCCTCGGCAATCCGTTCAACCTGGATGCGGTCGCCGCCTTTGCGAAACGGCACGGGCTATGGTTGATCGAAGACAACTGCGACGCGCTGGGCAGCCGATACCGGGGCAAATTAACCGGCACCTTCGGCCACATCGCGACAGGGTCCTTCTATCCGGCCCACCACATCACGACCGGGGAAGGCGGCTGCGTGATCACGGATGATCCGCGGCTGGCCCGCATCATCCGCAGCTATCGCGACTGGGGGCGGGACTGTTACTGCGAAGGCGGAGAGAATAACACCTGCGGCTGCCGTTTCACCAAGCAATTCGGCACACTCCCCAAAGGCTACGACCACAAGTACGTTTATTCGCGCATCGGTTACAACTTGAAAATGACCGATATGCAGGCTGCGGTCGGCGTCGCCCAGATGGACAAGCTGGAATCGTTCACCGCGCGGCGCAAGCGGCATTTTCAGATGCTTTGCGAGGGCTTGAAAGATCTCGAAGAGTTCTTCATCCTGCCGCGCGCCACCGAACACGCCGACTCCTCCTGGTTCGCCTTCATCCTGACGTTGCGCGAGGGTGCGCCGTTCACCCGCGTGGAACTGGCCAAACATCTCGACACCGCCCTGATCGAAACGCGCGGATTATTTGCCGGCAACCTCTTGCGGCAACCGGGATACATGGCCATCCCCCATCGTGTCGTGGGAGGATTGGACAACACTGATTTCATCATGAACAACACCTTGTTCCTCGGCGTCTATCCCGGACTGACTCCGGCAAAGATCGATTACGTCACGGATACCATCAGAAAGTTTGCGAGAAAGGGATAGAACTCACCACTGAGACACGGAGGCACAGAGATTTCTTTCCCCTTTTATATCATTTTCTCTGTGCCTCTGTGTCTCTGTGGT
>JAKQQT010000205.1 GCA_029564025.1 Armatimonadota bacterium
CCCACACGTGCTCCCATTCCAGAATCCTTGTCACGGTTCATTATATGTCGGGGAAGTGGGTGTTCCCCGGGTTTCCCGCCGCTCCCCCCGTCACTCCGTGTACGATTCAAGATACCCGCAGGCGGTGCAACGGTAGGTTGCGACCGTGTGACGGGTTCGCCCCTTGGTGTTGACGCCGGTCCAGAAGGACCGCTCCAGTTTGCCCGCGACCCACTCCGGAGGCACGTTGCCTCCGTGCGTCACCTCCAGCACCATCGCCCCGCCGCACTTGGCGCACTTCAGTAATTGCATGTCGTCTGATTCTCCTTGCGTGCCGGACGGCATGCAGTACGTGCCGACCATCATAAGGTTTCACGGCAGGCGCGCCCATTGGCGATGACATCGAGTCAGAGACCGCGGATCGTTCCGCTCGCGTTGATTCAAAGCCGCGTCGGGCCTTAGAATGACGGTATGTTGGAATCCAATAACACAGGTATCGTATTACAGCGCCTGACGGCCGGCATCCTCTACCAGCCGGTGAACCTCGAACGGCAGGCCTTGGCGAATTTCTACGCGCAGGCATCGACCACGTTCGACTTCGGCGTGTTCAACCTCCTGCCGGATGGGGGCCGCATGGCCGTGGGTCAGGACGACCTGATCATCCAGCCCACCCGCACGCAGGTGAACATGGCCATTCCGGCGCCGTTCGAGGCCGTCGCACAGCGCGCCATGGCCCAGTTCGACGCGGTTCGGCAGTTTCTGCGCCTTCAGCAGTTCAACGCGTTCGGAGTGAAACTGATCGGCGTGTTCCCTCTTGGCGAACCTTCGCCGGACTATCTGGAGAACCGCCTGATCCGGAGGGACAATCCGCTGGAGAGACTCGGCCTGGGGCGCGTGGGCACCGGTTTCCGCTTCCACTTTGAGAGGGAAGGCATTTGGGACGTGCGCATCGAGCCGCTGTTCTCGGACCTCTCGCAGATTTTTGTGGACGTGGATGCCCAGAAAACGGAACCGTTCCGCGACCTGCGCGACGCGCATACCTGGATGGAAGGCGTGGAGCGGTACATCCAGCGCGAAGTGGTGGACTTCCTGCGCAATCTGCCCGCGTAGCGGAAGATGGAGAACGGATGATGGAGGACGGACACTCCTTCCTCATCGGAACCGCCGGACACGTTGACCACGGCAAGACAACCCTCGTCCAGGCGCTGACGGGCATCAACACCGACCGCCTGGAGGAGGAACGCCGGCGCGGGATGTCCATCGAGTTA